>JAFKFQ010000361.1 GCA_017308215.1 bacterium
CGGAGGCGGTGCAGGCGCTGGCCCGGCTGGGTGGGTGGATTCCCCGCAAGCCGCCCCCGGGATGGCTCGTCCTGTGGCGCGGGTGGGTCCGCCTCCACACCCTCCTCGAACTCGACTTCACAACCCCAACGATGTGACTAACTGGAAGGGCTCACGCCGGCCGTTCGCCCGGGCAAACACCGAGCCCGGACGTGAAGCCGCCCGCCGCGCCGTCAGTCCTCCGCCCGCACCGGCGCCCGGTCCGCCGCCCGGAGGCGCGTCAGCCACAGGCGCACGGCCGCCGCCCGCTCCCGCGCCGCCGCCTCGGCCTCGTCCGGTGTCACCCGCGCGAACCGGATTTGGTCGCCGGGGCGGAGCTGTGCGAGGTGGTCGAGGTCGGCGCGGGCGACGTGCGCCACCTTCGGGTAGCCGCCGATCGTCTGCCCGTCCACGCCGAGGACGATCGGCAGGCCGTCGTTCGCCACCTGAACCGCCCCGGGGCTCACCGCCTCCGACACCAGCTCGCCGGGGCGCCGCCCCAGCGCCGCGCCGGACAGGCGCACGCCCATCCGGTTGCTCGCCGGCGTCACGGTGTACGCCTCGCGGAAGAAGCGGTCGTCGGCGAACCAGTCGAACTGCGGGCCGGGGAGGGCGTGGAGGACGAGCGGGTCGGCGTGTGGCAGCGCCGCGAACCCGAGCCCCCGTGGTGCGCACCGGCTCGCGCCGCACGCCAGTACGTCGCCAGGCTTCAGCGCCTCCAGCGCCGAGCGGCTGCCGAGTACGACCGGCCCGTCGAACCCGCCCGTGACGCACAGGTAGCCGCGGGCACCAGCCGGGGTCGGGCCGACCGCCAGTTCATCGCCCACTTCGAGCGCGAACGTGGTCCCCGCGGTCTGCGGGCGGCCGTTCACCGTCAGCGCGAACGGCGCCCCGAACACGACTGCCGCCGTCGGGTGCTCGGCGACGAGCGTCGGCCCGGCGAGCGTGATCTCCACCGCCGGCACATCCGGCGCGTTGCCGACGAGCGCGTTCCCGATGGCGAGCGCGGACCGATCCGCGGCGCCGCCGACCGGCACGCCGAGGGCGCGGGTGCGTGGGCGACCGGCATCGACGAGCAGCGACATGAGGCCGGGGCGGACGACACGGAGACTCATACGGCGAACGCCCTCAGCGTGAACCCGCGCGCCAGCAGCCCGTCGCGCACCGCCGCCGTGAACGCCACCGCCCCCGGGGAGTCGCCGTGCACGCACACCGACTTCACCCCGCGGTCACGCACCAGCCGCTCGATCTGGTCGACGGCCTCGGCGGGGTCGTGGACGAAGGCGTCGGGTTCGGTCCGCGGCACGAGCGACCCGTCGGGTCGGTAGCGGCGGTCGGCGAACCCCTCGGGCACGAACGGCAGCCCGAGCGTGGCGCACGTCGCCTCCATGTGCGACCCCGGCAGCCCCAGCACCGGCAGCGCCCAGCCCGCGACGGCCGAGCAAATGACGTTGGCGAACGCCGGGTCGGCGGCGGCCTGGTTGTACATCGCCCCGTGCGGCTTGACGTACCGCACCGCCACGCCCGCCCGCTGCGCGGCGGCGACGAACCCCGCGAGCTGGTGGACGACCTGGGCGTACAGCGTGTTCGAGGGCGCGGCGACCGGCGTGCGGCCGAAGTTGGCGCGGTCCGGGTAGCCGGGGTGCGCCCCAACCGCGACGCCGTGCCGGCGGGCGAGGGCGAGGGTGGCGGCGGTCTCGTCGGCCGAGCCGGCGTGCGCCCCGCAGCAGATGTTGGCGGACGTGATGAGCGGCATCAGGTCGGCGTCGAACCCGGCCCCTTCCCCGAGGTCGGCGTTCAAGTCGAGGAGCATCAGCAAACGCTCTTGTTGAATGGTCAGGGGTGTTAGCAAACTCGACCGCGGGCCTCAACCTCTCGACGGCAGTGCGGGCAGACACCCACATAGGCTAGGCGGGAATTGCCGCACCACTCGCATGCGATCAAGGAACCTGCCGGGCGCGACGCGAGGTAGATAAGCAACGCCAAAAAGTTGAACGGAAAAATCATCAGCATCCAGAGCACGCCGTTCTCGACCGACCGATTCCGAGTGTCTTGGATGACCCAGATCGCCAGCAAGACCGAAGCGAGTCCGTACAGGAATACACCTAGTAAGATTGCTCCCAGGAGCGACATGCCCAGAAAAGTCCGCCCTGAGTCGCCTTCGACCGGTCGCCTTCGATTGCCATCTTCCGCGGCCTCGAACGGATCGACTCGCTCCTTCGCCGCCGGTGGCTGTGGATTCTTGACCTTCGCGTTGTGAACGGCGGCACGGTCGGACCGTAAGACCGCGCCGACGACTAAGATGAGTGCGAACAGCCCCAGAAAGCCAACCGCGATTAGGCCACCAATCGGAAGCCCGCGCTTTTTACGGCGCCGCCGTGGAACCCAGCCGTCATCTGGATGGCCTTGTGCCAGGGCGGGGTGTTCCGGTGGCGGGGGATCATCATCCGGTACGACATCCTCCGGCAGCGCGGTCGGGTCGGGCACCTTGAAGGGCTCGTTACAGTACTTGCAACGAACTGAGCGCCCGGCCAGTTCCGGCCGGAGCGTGAGAAGGCGACGGCATCCCGGACACTCGTACTCGATGCGCATCGCCAGCCCCTGACAACGAAGAGGCGGAAGCGTCGGGCTGTAACTAGACCGTTCCGTTGATCTACTCATCACCCCCGAGGTCGCCCATGCCGCGCCGTGCGTCGTGGTTCACCGCCGTCGCCTTCCTCGCCGCGGCCGTTGCTGCGCCGGCGGCGCCGCCGACCGACGCCGACATGCTCGCCCCGTTCCCGCACCCGAAGGGGTACGTCGCCCCGAAGCTCGCCGGGCCGGTCACGGTCGACGGCGCGCTGACCGACCCGGCGTGGGACGCGGTGCCGTGGGGCGACCCGTTCGTGGACATCGAGGGCGACCGCCGGCCGGCGCCGCGGCACCGCACGCGCGTCAAGATGGCGTGGGACGACCGGGCGCTGTACATCGCCGCCGAGCTGCAAGAGCCGCACGTCTGGGCCACGCTCACCGAGCACGACGCGGTCATCTTCCACGACAACGACTTCGAGGTGTTCCTCGACCCCGACGGCGACAACCACGTCTACGGCGAGCTGGAACTGAACGCCCTCAACACGACGTGGGACTTGCTGCTGACCAAGCCGTACAAGGACGGCGGCAAGGCGGTGAACGCCTGGGAGGTCACCGGCCTGACGACCGCCGTGAAGATCGACGGCACGCTGAACAACCCGCGCGACACCGACACCGGCTGGACGGTCGAAGTCCGCTGGCCGTGGGCCGGGTTGAAGGAGCTTTCGGGCGGCGTCCCGCCGAAGGCCGGCGACCGCTGGCGGATCAACTTCTCGCGCGTCGAGTGGGACGTGACAGTGGAGAACGGCAAGTACAAGAAGGTGCCGAACCGGCCGGAGCACAACTGGGTGTGGTCGCCGCAGGGCGTGATCGACATGCACCGCCCCGAGCGCTGGGGCTACCTCCAGTTCGCGGAGAAGCCCGGCGAGGCGTTCCGCCTCGACCCGGACTGGGAGGCCCGCGACACGCTCCACCGCGTCTACTACGCCCAGCGGGCGCACCGCGCGAAGGCGGGGCGCTACACGGCGAACGCCGGCGACCTGGGGCTGACGCGCCCCGCCGGGCGCGTGGCGCTCGGGGCGACGCGGACCGGCTTCGAGGCGTCGTGGCTGGGGGCAAACGGGAAGGCGGCGCTGACCGTCACGGGCGACGGGCGCATCGGGCGGGAGTGATTTCGCCGGCTCGACATTGGGCCGACCGTGGCGTCGGGAGGATTGGTAGCCGCAGGCTTTAGCCTGCGTTACGCGGGACCGGACCTTCCCGCGTGACGCAGGCTAAAG
>JAFKFQ010000381.1 GCA_017308215.1 bacterium
GTGCTCGCCCGGGCCGGCGGGCGCCCGGCCGAGGGCGGCACGCTGGTCGCGCCCCCGTCGGTCGCGGCCGACGACCCAACCCGGGAGGCCGCCGCGGCGGCCCTGGCCGCGATGGGGCCGAGGACTACCGACTTGCTGACCCGGGCGCTGGCGGCGAACCCGCCGCCGGCGGCCGCCGCGCGGGTGGTGGCGGCGCTCGGCGACCGCGGGCCGGCGCTGCCGCGGGAGGGGGCGCTCGCTGTCTTCACTGCCGCCGAGAAGTCCGCAGCGGTGCGGGCGGCGGCGGGCGACGCACTGGTCAAGGTCGGCGGCGACGAGGTGGCGCTGATGCTCCGGGAGCGGACGGTGTGGATGGCGAAGGGGACGGGTGCGAACCGGGTGAAGGTCGGCCGCTACCCGGCGGAGGTGTCGCTCTGGGCGGTCCAGACGCTCGGCCGGTTCGACCCGGCGCGGCTCACCGACCGCGGCAGGGAGGGGCTGATAGCGACGCTGGAGGCGCTGGCCGACCGCGACCTCGACGCGGAGGGCCGGCGGGCGGCGCAGGCGGCCCTCGCCCGGCTGACTGCCGCCGGCGTCCGCAACCCGGCGAAGCGGCCGTGAGGTGTCAGGTGCAGATCGGGCGGATCACGGTGCCGTGGTCGAGGTCGAGGCGCTTGCGGCCGGGCACGTCGAGGCGGACCGGGTCGAGGCCGAGGCGGTCGAGCACGGTCGCGTGGATGTCGGTCACGTAGTGCGGGTGCTCGACCGCGTGGAACCCGAGCTCGTCCGTCGCCCCGTGGATCACCCCGCGCCGGATCCCCGCCCCGTAGAACCAGACCGTGAACCCGTGCGGGTGGTGGTCGCGGCCGGTCGGCATTCGGTACGCGTCCCGCGTCTCCAGCCCCGGCGTGCGGCCGAACTCGGTGCAGCACACGACCAGCACGTCTTGGTCGAGCCCGCGCTGCTTCAGGTCGCGGACGAGACCGGCGAGCGGCTGGTCCACGCGGGCGGCGCTGCGGGCGTGCAGGTTCTTCAGGTCGTTGTGCGAGTCCCACTCGCCGTAGTCGTTCAGGTACACCAGCGTGAACCGCACCCCGCGCTCGGCCAGCCGGCGGGCGGCGAGGAGGTGGCGGCCGTACACCGCCGTCGTCGGGTTGTCGATGCCGTAGAGCGCCTGGGTGCGGGCCGACTCGCGGTTCAGGTCGAGCACGTCGGGCACGGCGCGCTGCATGCGGAACGCGAGCTCGTAGGCGCGGACGCGGGCGCGGGTCTGCTCGTCGTCGGAGTGGCGGGCAGCGGCGAGGCGGTTGAACTCGCCGGCGAGGTCGAACACCTGCGCCTGTTCGTCCGGGAGCCCACCGGGGCCGCGGGCCGCGAACGGTAGCGGGCGGGCCGGGTCGAGCGAGAGCTCGACGCCGGCGTGGCGCGGGCCGAGGTAGTCGGCGGCGAAGTCCCTCTTCACCGGCACATCCTTGTACTGCCCGAGGAACACGAACGACGGCAGGTCGTCGTTGAGGCCGCCGAGGCCGTAGCTCGCCCACGCGCCGATGGTCGGCTGCTGTTCGTCGAGCTGGTGGCGGCCCGTGTGCATCTGGAACTCGGCGCCGTGGTCGTTGTCGGTAGTGTACATCGACCGCACGAACGCCAGCTCGTCGGCGACGCCGGCGACGTGCGGGAACCAGTCGGACACGTCAATGCCGGGGTACCGTACCGCGTGAACCCGAACCGCTTGAACCCGACCGGGAGGGGGAAGATTTTCGGGTACGGCCGCGCGCCGCCGACCACGTCGCGCGAGTGGCGGGCGATCCACCTCGCCAGTGCGGAGCGGCGGCCGCTGCTCGTCTTTGCCGCGTAGACGTGCGTCAGCGGCGTGTACGCACCCGACGGCGCGTCGAGCGCCTTCGTCGCGGCGTCGAGCTTGGTCTTCGCGTCGGCCACGGGCTTCTCGGTCGCTGCGTCCGTCTTGGCGGCCCGCGCCGCCTCGGCCCGCAGCAGCGCCAGCTGCGCTGCGTCCACTGCTCGGCGCGCGACGCCGCGTCCGCCAGCGCCTTTGCGTCACCCGTTACACCGAGGTAGGCGGCGGCCGCGGCACGCCGGGCGGCGAACGCGGCACGGTCCGACGCGGCGGCGATCGACTCCGCATCGGCGACGCGCACCGCGGACACGTCGCCGGCGCGCATCGCCTTCTCCAGCGCCGCGGACGTGGTCGCCAGCGCGAAGTCTCGCTTCTCCGCCTCTTCGCGGCACGAACGCCTTCGCGCCGGGGTACCGCTACGCAACCGGCAGCGCCACCGGCTCGATCCGGAACACGCCGCCGAGGGCTGTGGGCAAGCCGGACGCGACGGGATCGCGGTCCTTCACCACGTTCCGCTCGTCGCCGCCGGTGTAGAAGTGCGTCCTCGCCTCGGGCCGGTCCTCGGCGACGCGCACCATGCCGAACGCGACCGGCCGGTACGCGGCGCCGTAACTGTACTTCGGGTACACGCCCGGGTCGGCCTCGCCGGGCCAGCGGTCGTGGCGGATTTCAAGCGGCTCGAACACGGCGCGGAAGCGGAAGTACTCCTCGGCCGGCGAGCCCGGTCGCACGGGCAACGGCTCACGCACCTCGCCGATCAACTGCTTACCCCCGTCGTCTACGCACACCGCCGGGCGCGGGGAGTCATAGGGCTTCTCGTAGGTGTGGAGCACGTCCTCCAGGTCGGCTACGAGCGCCGCGCGGGCCTTCGCCGGGATGCCCCCTGCGGCTCGAGCCACGGCTTGAGGTCGTTTTTCCAGCGTGCGGCACACCGTGGACGGGGGTCAATCGACGCGACCACCTCCAGCTCCACGAGCCGGTCGACGAGGAGCCTCATGGTCCACCGCGCACGCCCCTCCGGGGCCGGGGAGCAAGCCACAGCGATGAGTCGGGCCTCCTACTTCCCGTCGAGCGTGCGGTACTGGCGGCCGGCCGGCTTCTTGCGGTGGAGGGTGGCATCGAGCCCCTCAGCCGCGAGCCGCTACCGCACCCGCATCACAGTCATCCGCGAGATCTCCACGTGATCGGCGGTCTCCTCATCGGTCCAGGCGTCCGGCCCGTCTGCATCCGCCTTCAGGAGGATGTGCGCCCGCCGGCGCATGGCCGCCGGGTGGGTCCCGGTGTGAACGATCCGGCGGAGCGATTGCCGCTGCCCGTCGGTCAGAGTGATCACAACCTTGCGGGGCGGAGCCACGGCCGATCCTCCTGGATAGGCCCAGGAAGTATCGGCCCGCTGATACGATTTAGCTGTAATACACCACTAACGCCGGGCTGCCGAAATCGGAAGGGACACACCTTCCGTCCGCACTCCGTCGGCGTGTCGGTGGAGCGCTCGGGCTCGAACCACGTGTGTAAGACCCGCCGGCCGGGGGCACTATCCCCGGAATCCTCTCGTGTTGTCCCGACCGCCCCCTGCCACGGAAGGTGCCGACCGTGCCCGCGAAGCGTTCCGGCCTGTTCGTGATCTCGCTGCTCGGCGCGCTCAGCGTCGTCAGCCCGTTCGCCATCGACATGTACCTGCCCGCGTTCCCCGACCTGGCCGCCGGGTTCGGGGTGCCGAGTACGACGATCGCCCTCACGCTGTCCAGCTACTTCATCGGCCTGGCCCTCGGGCAGGTGGTGTACGGCCCGCTCCTCGATCGGTTCGGGCGGAAGCCGCCGCTCGTGGTCGGACTGAGTCTGTTCGTCGCCGCCTCGGTCGGGTGCGCGTTCGCCCCGGACGTGAGAACACTGATCGGCCTGCGGTTCGTCCAGGGGCTCGGCGGGTGCGTCGCCCAGGTCGCGTCGGTGGCGATGGTCCGCGACTTCTTCCCCCGGGGCCAGGCCGCCCGCGTCCTGTCCCGGCTGTTCCTGTTCATCGCCGTGTCGCCGCTCCTGGCCCCGACCGTCGGCACACTCGTGATCCGGGTCGGCGGGTGGCCGGCCGCGTTCCTGGCGCTGGCGGTGGTGGTGACGGGCATCCTGGCCCTGGTGCTCGCCCTGCTGCCCGAGGGGCACAAGCCGGACCCCGACATCTCCCTGCGGCCGGGGCCGATCCTGGCCGAGTACTGGGCCATCCTGCGGCACCCGCGGTTCCACACCTACGCCGGGGCGGGGGCGTTCTCGTTCGCCGGGCTGTTCACGTTCGTGGCCGGGTCGCCGGTCCTGTTCATGGACGGGTTCGGGGTGGACGGGGTGACGTACAGCCTGATCTTCGCCGCCCTCGCGGGCGGGTTCATCGCGGCCAGCCAGGTCAACGTCGTACTCCTCCGCCGGTGGTCGAGCGAGCCCCTGTTCCTGCGGTTCCTGTCCGCCCAGGTCGTCTTCGGCGCGGTGCTCCTGGCCGGGACGTGGGCCGGGTGGCTGGGGTTGGCCGGGACGCTGGCGGTCCTGTCCGGGTTTTTGTGCTGCGTCGGCGTCACCAACCCGAACGCGTCTGCCCTGGCGATCGCCCCGTTCTCGAAGAACGCCGGCAGCGCGTCGGCCCTGCTCGGGTTCTTCCAGCTCGGGACCGGGGCGGTGATCTCGACCGCGATCGGGGCGGCCACGCCGGACGACCGGGTGCCGATCGTCGCCGTCTTCGGCGTCACGGCCGCGGTCGGACTGATGATCCTGTCGGCGGGACGGAAGTGGGCCGAGGCGAGCCCGGTCGCCGAGGACCCGGGGCCGGGGCCGGCCCGCGACCCGGACGCGTCCGGGGAGACGGGGGTGGTGACCGAGGAGCACTGTTGCCAGTCCGGCTCGCCGTGATGTGGGGAATACCTCTCCGCCACCCTCTCGATGTCACGGCCGGAACTCGGCGGTAACCGGACGAAGCCCCCGCGCCGGGGCGTGCGGGGGCGGAGCCGGTCGGTGGCGTCCGCTCACTCCCGCGTGAACTGGAACGCGTACAGCTTCGCCCGTTTCATGCGGACGTGGACCCGCACCGGCCGCCCGGCCAACCCCGACACGTCCGCCGTCCCCTTCCAGTACACGCACTGGTCGATGAAGTTGCCGCCGACTTCCTCGCAGTCGGCCAGGGTGAATCCCGGGATCGGCCGCCCGTCGGCATCCTGCAGTTCCACGAACGCGGCCCCCGCCGACCCGGTGTCGATGTTCAGCCGGAGCCGGGCGCCCCGGAACGCGAGCGGCGGGGTCGTCAGCCACCCGCCCTTGTGGTCGGCGTCGGCCGACACGAACCCGTCCAGCCGCTGCCGCACCACCCCCACGCCGCCCTCCTGCTTCGCGGCCGCGTCGTACTCCGGGCGGAGGACCGCGGAGTCGTGCAGCCGGCCGGACGAATAGTAGTACTGGTAGACGTAGTTCCCCCGCCGCACCAGGCCCGGGGCGGCCACCGTGTACCACCGGTCCCACTCGTCCGCGAGGCCCGCCGGGATGTACGCCGCCCGCTCCGGCCGCGACCACCTCACCCCGTCCCGGCTGACGGCGAGTTGCACCTCCAGCATCCCGTAGTCCTCCCACCGGCCCGTCACCCGCGGGCGGACGAACGGGTGCCGCTGGGGGGAGAAGTGGCGGAAGTGGGCGGGGAACATGAGGTACACCCCGTCCGCCCACGGGTACGGGCCGGCCGCACTGTAGTACACGTCCGAGTGTGGGTCGTCTTCTTTGTCGGCGGAGTACACCACCGGGATGTTGTCGATCGACGGGAACAGGCGGTGCTTCGCGGTCGTCGTGTACGGCCACGGCTTCAGAGGGTCGTCCGTCTCGATCCGCCCGACCCGCCGCTGGTTCCTCGAGTCGTAGTCGAACGCCCGGGTGTAGATCACGTACTTCTTGATCCGCCCGTCCCAGTGGACCACGGCCGGGTTGTCCGGGAAAAACGGGAGCACCCGCCCGGCCTTTGTGAACCGGACCCCGTCGGCCGAGTAGCTGGCGAACACCCCGTGCCGCGCGGGGTCGAACGGTTCGCCGAACTCCAGGTGGAACAGCTTGTACCGCTTCGCCGGGTCGGGCTCGTGCGGGTCGAGGAACGGGGTGGGGAACTGCCCGCCGGGAAGTTTCTGCCCGGTTCGGCGGAACGTGAGCCCGTCGCCGCTCTCCAGGATTTGCACGTCCTCGTGCCCGAGGTACAGCCTCGCCTTCCCGCCGTCGTCAATCACCCGCGCGACGTGCCCCCGAAACGGCCGACCGTCCGAGTCCTTAAGCGGGCCGAGTTTCTGGGGCGGGTTGACCCGCAGCTCGACGCGGTCGCGCGCGGCGAGGAACCGGTCGTCGATGAAGAGCTGCTTGCGGTCGCCGACGTCGACCGGGGCGGGCGGCGCGGCGAGCGTGGCGAGCAGGACCAGCGTGGGGGTCATGGTGGCGATCCCGTCGGGGCGAGGGGCGGTAATCACAGCATCTCGGGCTTGAACTTCCGCCGGTAGCTCTTGTTCTCGCCGGCGACCATGAACACCCCGTCCCCGCGGTAGTGGACCGTCTTCGGGTACTTCGGCGCAGCGGCCGCGTGCGCCTTCACGCACTCGAACACGAACAGGCTGTACCGGCCCGCCTGGCTGTCGTCCACCAGTTTGCACTCGAAGCTGGCGTAGCACTCCTCGATCAGCGGCGCCCCGACCGCCTCGGCCTTCGCCGGGGTGAGCCCGAACGCGGCGAACTTGTCCACGCCCGGGCCGTGCGTGTTGCCCACCCCGATGACCGCGTCGATCAGGTCGAACGTGGGCACGTTGATGACGCACTCCCGGCTCTTCTCGATCAGCCCCCGGCTGTGGTTCTGGTCCCAGATGTAGCAGCCGACGTGGTCGTACCCGAGCATCGTGTGCCAGCCCATCGTCATGATGTTCCGCTCGCCCCCGTGGGCGGAACTGACCAGGATGACGGGGCCGGGTTCGAGGAACCGGCGGATCTTGTTGACGTCGAAGTCGGTCTTCCTGTACTTCTTCATGCGGCCCTCGAACGTGCTCACGCCGTCGCCCGCGCTCCCGGAGAACCACGATGGCCAAACTGGTGCACTACGCGGGTGACGTACAGGGGGTCGGGTTCCGGGCGACCGCGGCCCACCTCGCCCACCGACACCCGGCGGTCCGGGGGTGGGTGCGGAACCTGTCCGACGGGCGGGTCGAGCTGTTCGCCGACGGCCCCGGGGACGCGGTCGATGCCTTCCTCGCGGACGTCCGTGAGCGGATGGCGGATCACATCGCGGCCGAGGACGCCGCCGACCGTGCCCCGGACGACACCCTCGACGGCTTCCGGGTCGTCGGCTGACCCGGTCGTCAGTCCCGGTACGACACCACCGCCTGCTGGATGGTCGGCGGGAGCGGGTGGAATTCGCTCCGGGCGAACCCGGCGGCGGCGAACACGCGCTCGTACTCGGCGAACGTGTACGCGTCCCCGGCCGCGGTGGTGGCGAGCATGGTCAGGGCGAACACGGCCGTCGCCGGCGGGGTAACCCGGTCCGCGTCCGGGACGAACTCCAGCGTGACCGCCCGACCGCCCGGGGCGAGCGCCGCCCGCGCCTTCGCCGCCAGCCGTTCGCACGTCGGCGGGTCGAAGTGGTGCAGGAAGTTGGTCAGCAGCACCACGTCGTACGGCCCGCCCCAGTCCACCTCGAACGCGCTCCCCGGGAGGAACGTCATCCGGTCCGCCACGCCTTCCGTCTTGGCGTTCTCGGTCGCAACCGCCAGCACCGCCGCCCAGTCTAGCGCGGTGACGCGGGCGTGCGGAAAGCGCCGCGCGACGGTGATCCCGAACAACCCGTGCCCGGCGGCCACGTCGAGCACCCGAAGCGGTTGGTCCGGGGCGCGGTCGATCAGCCCGGCGAGCAGCTCCGCCGGGGGGCGCATCATCGGGGCCATCGCCCGGGCGAACGCCACCCACACCGGGTTGTCGGGCGACACCGTCCCCTCGGCGGAGGTCGCCGTCCCGCCCTTGCGGACGGCCGCGGTGAGACTCTGGAAGCACTCGCGCAGCTGCGGCGTGAGGACGAACCCCAGCACTCCGCCGAGGTAAGCGGGAGAGGTCCGGTTCAGGAAGGCGTCGGCGTCGGGGGAGAGGGCGTAGCGGTCGCCGCCCTTCTGGAGGAACCCGAGGATGGTCAGGTAGTCCGCCAGGATGCGGACACCGCGCGGCGCTGCGCCGCACGCCGCCGCGAGGTCGGCCGCGGTGGCCCGGCCGGCGGCGACGTGGGTGAACAGGTCGAGTTCGACCGCCGCCTTCAGCGCCTCCGTCCGGTGGAAGGCGTTGACCGTGTCGAAGAACAGCGCGGGGGACGGCGGGCTGGGCGGCATGGTTGGTCCTTCCGGGGAGGTCACGACGGGGCGTCATTATAACCGGGCTGCCGCCGGGTGCACGGCCGCGGACATCCTCCGACCTCGGGCGAGTGGCACTCGAGTTGCTTCATCGTTCGACGCGAACGGACGCCCCGCAGGAGGAGCAGATGCCCGCCAACCGAGTTCTCCCCCGCCGCACCACCTCTCGGAAGTCCCGTCCGACGGGCCGGCCGGTGACTGAAGTGCTGCTGGAGCTGGCGTATCAACTGCACACCACGCGCGTGGTCGCCCGTCCCGGTTCGCGACAGCAGGCCTAGTTGGTTTGCCGATACACGGCCCGGCACACGTTCCCCGGCGGGTGAAAGCCGCGCAGGAGATGTGTACCGGGCCGTTCCATTTTCCCCGCCCCCCCTGTTTCACTTTCGCACATCCGGCCCGTGTTTCCTTCTGACCGGCAGGTTGTAAAACCCGACCGTCGCGCACCGCACCGCCGGGGGATGTTCATGCCAGACGTTGCCGCGCTGGTCGAAGCACACGGGTACTGGGTGCTCGGGCTGGTCGTGCTGCTGGAGAACGCGGGCGTCCCGCTGCCCGGCGAGACGGCGCTCCTCGCGGCCGGCTACCTGACCAGCCCGGACGGCGGCGGTCGGCTCCACCTCGGGGCGGTGGTCGCGGTCGCAGCCGTGGCGGCGGTACTCGGCGACAACCTCGGGTTCTGGCTCGGCCGGAAGGTGGCGCGCCCGCGGCTCGCGGCCGGGCGCGGCTTCCTGCTGTTGACCCCGGCGCGGATGCGGTTCGCCGAGGGCTACTTCCACCGCTACGGGGCGCCCACGGTGTTCATCGCGCGCTTCATCACCGGCCTGCGGGTCGTGGCCGGGCCGGCGGCGGGGGCGAGCGGGATGCGGTGGGACCGGTTCCTGGTGGCGAACGCGGCGGGGGCGGTGTGCTGGGCGGCGGCGATCGCGCTGGCGGGGCGGGCCGGCGGGCACGTGTGGGAGTGGGTCCGCGACCAGTTCGGCGGGGCCGCCTGGGTCATCCTCGCGGCGGCCGTCGGGGCGTTCGTCGTGTGGCACTACCTGCGGAAGCGACCGCCTGCGGAAGCGATTCGAACCACGCCCGGTACGGGGTGTTGACAGCGAGGTGCCGGTTGTAGTCCGGTGACCCGTCGGCCCACCACACCGGCCCGCGCTCGCCGAGCCCGACCTTCACCGCGTCCACCCGGTGCCGGGCGGCAGCCCGATCGGCGGGCGTGGCGCCGGCCGTCCTACGGAGCGCGGCGCGAGCCCGGGAAAGAGCCGTCACAAGCCGGGCACGCTCGTTCTCCGACAGCGCCGGGTTCGACATCCGCCACAGCCGCCCGTGGACGACGAAGTAGCGACCGTCGGGCGTAACCGGGTGGGGCGGCGTCTTGGTCACGACAACCTCCGACGGCGGGCGGGACCGCGCGGAGGGGTTCAGCAGTTCCGGTGCCCGTCGAGGACCGCCGGCGGTCACGCGGCGACGTTCGGCGTCTGCCCGGTCGCGTCGAAGTACGCCTGTCGAACGCGGTCGAGGACGACGGTGCTCTCGGTCACCCGATCGACAATCACCGGCCCGGCCAGCGCGTACCAGAAGGAGATGGCGACGGGGAGCAGGACGGTGGACAGGACGGCCGTCAGGATGAGGGTGACGGCGAGGCCGGTATCGTCCGTCCCCATCGTCCGACGGGTGACCACGACCGCCCACGCCCACAGGGCGACGAGCGCGACGGCCGTCGCCGCCCCGGCCCAGACGAACCGCGCCCGGAACCGGCGGTGGCGGTCGCAGGTGGTGACGACGACCCGCGTGGTCGGCGGGTCTTTCGGCGGCGCGGGCTTCGGAGCGGGCGGGGTGGCGGGGCGGGTAAAGTAGCGGGCGACCGCCACCACCGCGGCCCCGATCGCCTTGACGAGTTCCCACAGCACCAGCGGGAAGAGCAGCAGACCGACGACCGCGGACACCGGGTCGTCGCCGCCCGGGACCGGCACCACGTCGCCCCCGCCACCGCCGCCGCGCTCGGGCCGGCGGTTCGCCTCGCGCCACTCGTGCGCGGTGGTCGCCGGCGCCCCGCAGTACATGCACACCATCGGCGACGGGGCGACGGCCTTACGGGACACGATCAGTTCGGGCATCCGGTTCATCCTGACAGGAGCGGAATAATCTTCATCGGCCGGCGGCCCGGCCCGCCGTCAATCTTCTCACGCCGCGCCCGCGACGCGCTTCTTGTAACACCCGTCGGTCATCCGGCCCCGGTCGGTGCGACTACTGGTAGGATGGGTCCGCACCACTCCGAAGGAGCGCGTCATGCGGCGGCTCGTACTCTCCCTCGTACCGAGTGTGCTCATCGGTCTCGCGGGGTGCCAGATGGGTTCTCCTGCCGGCAACCCCGTTCCCCCCGGCCCCCCGCCGGTCGAGTGGTCGGCCGAGATGCAGGCGGTGGCCGACGGGAACAACTGGTTCGCCCTCGACCTGTACGCGAAACTCCGCGGGATGAAGGGGAACCTGTTCTTCTCCCCGTACAGCGCCCACACCGCCCTGGCGATGACCGCCGCCGGGGCGAAGGGCGCGACCCGCGACCAGACGGTGACGGTGCTTCACCTCCCGGCCGAGGAGCAGAAGGCCGGTGCGTCCGGCGACCTCGGCCGGTTCTACGCCCACCCGCGGGAGGACTACGAGCTCTCGGTCGCCAACGCCCTGTGGGGCCAAAAGGGGTACCCGTGGCGGCCCGAGTTCCTGGATCTCCAGCGGACGCGGTTCGGGGCCGGGTTCCGGGAGGCCGACTTCGCCACCGACCCGGAAGCCGAGCGGAAGCGGATCAACGGGTGGGTCGAGGAACAGACCCGCGACCGGATCAAGGAACTCCTTCGGGAAAGGCTGATCACGAACCGACACCGGATGGTGCTGGTCAACGCCGTCTACTTCAAGGGGGCGTGGAAGGACCAGTTCGACCCGAAGCAGACGCGCCCCCTCCCCTTCACCCAGGCCGACGGGACGAAGACGCCGGTCCCGATGATGCACCGGGAGGGCGGGTTCCGGCACTACGTCGAACCCCGGACGGACGGGAAGTGGGGGGCCGAGTTCCAGGTCGCGGAGCTGCCGTACAAAGGCGGCGAGCTGTCGATGGTCGTGCTGTTGCCCGGGACGCACGACGGCCTCCCCGCCCTGGAGGCCAAATTGACCGCCGACGCCCTCGCCGGCTGGCTGGCCAAGGCGAAAGACGCGGGTGAGGCGGATCTCGACCTGCCGAAGTTCCGGATCGAGACGGACGCCATGATGCTGAAAGACCCGCTCCAGCAACTGGGAATGGTCGCGGCATTCGACCCGTTCGCCGCGGACTTCACCGGACTCCACACCGGGGGCGAGCAGCTGTTCGTGGACTTCGTGGTGCAGAAGGCGTTCGTGGACGTGAACGAGGAGGGAACCGAGGCGGCCGCGGCGACGGCGGTGGGGGTGCGTGGCGACTCCGCCCGGCGCGGCTTCCAGGCGGACCACCCGTTCCTGTTCCTGATCCGGGACACCCAGCGCGGAACGATCCTGTTCCTGGGCCGGGTCGAGAAGCCCTGACCCGGACGGGTCGTGCCTCGGTTTGGTGGGACCGGCGTCCCGCCGGTCGGAGCACGGACCGGCGGGAGGCCGGTCCCACCAAACCGAGCCGCCGGACGGGATGACGGCCCCGCCCCAGCCGACCCGAGGTGCGGTGGGCGTTCTCGGTCAGAATCTCGTCGCACGCTTTCAGGCGGGTCAGGCGGATTCCGCATGCCCGGCCGGATCGAACCAGCGGAACACGGCCGGGATCACGAACAGCGTGAGCAAGGTGGACGTGACCAGCCCGCCGATCACGACCGTGGCGAGCGGCCGCTGCACCTCGGCGCCGGAGCTCGATGACACGGCCATCGGGATGAACCCGAGGGTCGCCACCAGCGCCGTCATCAGCACCGGCCGGAGCCGCATCATGGCGCCGTCGAACGCCGCCTCCGGCGCCGGGCGGCCTGCCTTGCGGAGGTCCACGATGTACGTCACGAGCACGACGCCGTTGAGGACCGCGACGCCGAACAGGGCGATGAACCCGACCCCGGCCGAGATCGAGAACGGCAGCCCCCGCGCCCACAGCGCGAACACCCCGCCGGTCGCCGCCATCGGGACGTTCAGGAAGATCAGCAGCGCGAGCCGGGTCGAGTTGAACGTCGAGTGGAGGAGCACGAAGATCATCACCAGCGCGACCGGGACGGCGACGGCCAGCCGGGCGCTCGCCTCCTGGAGGTTCTTGAACGTCCCGCCCCACGCCACCGTGTAGCCGGGGGGGAGCGCCACCTGCCGGTCCACCGCGGCCCGGGCCTCGCCGACGAACCCGGCCAGGTCGCGGCCGCGGACGTTGCACTGGATGACGACCCGCCGGCGGATGGCGTCCCGGCTGACCTGGGCCGGGCCGTCCTCGAGCTTGAGGGCGGCGAGCTGTTCGAGCGGCACCGGGCGGCCGGCGCGGTCGGCGACGCGGATCTGGCGGATGGCGTCGAGCCGGTCCCGCCAGTCCGGGCCGAGCCGGACCTGGACCGGGAACCGCCGCTGCCCCTCGTACACCTGCCCGACCTCCTTCCCGCCGATCACCGCCACCGCGTCGAGCACGTCCCGCACGTTCACCCCGTGCCGGGCCACCGCCTGCCGGTCCACGATCACGCGCAAGTACGGCAGCCCGCCGGTCTGTTCGACCGACACGTCCGCCGCCCCCGGCACCCCGGACAGCACCTTCGAGACCTCCTCGGCCTTCGCCCGGAGCACGTCAAGGTCGTCGCCGTACAAGCTGATGCCGACGTCCGACTTCACCCCGGCGACCAGCTCGGCGACCCGCAGCTCGATCGGCTGCGAGAAGCTGTAGGCGTTCGCCGGCACCTCCGCCTCGAGCGCGGCCTCCATCGCCCGGACGAGTTCCTCCTTGTTCGGGAACCGCCACCCGCCCGGGGGCTTGAGCGTGACCATGATGTCCGTCAGGTTCACCGGCATGGGGTCGTTGGCGATCTCCGGGCGGCCGGTCTTGCACACCACCGACTCGACTTCGGGGAACTTCAGCAGGCACTTCTCGATCTTGGTGGTCATCGCCACCGAGGTTTCGAGCGACACGCTCGGCAGCCGCACGGCCTGGATGGCGATCGACCCCTCGTCGAGCTTGGGGATGAACACCGCCCCGAGCTGCGTGGCGATGACGACACTGGCGGCGAACGCGACCACCGCCGCGCCGAACACCAGCCCCGGCGCGGCCACCGCGCCCCGGAGGAGCGGCCGGTACACCGCCTTCGCCCAGCGGACCAGGAACGGCTCGTGCTCACTCACGCCCCGGAGGAAGACCGACGCGAGCACCGGCATCAGCGTCAGCGCGAGCACGAGCGACGTGAGCAGGGCGAAGATGACGGTCAGCGCCATCGGCCGGAACATCTTCCCCTCGAGGCCGCGGAGCGACAGGATCGGCAGGTACACGAGCAGGATGATGCCGACGCCGAAGACGACCGGCCGGGCCACTTCTCGGCAGGCGTCGCGGACCACCTCGACCGGGGCGCGGTCCTCCTTGTGCTCGTGCCGGTGTTCGGCCACCCGGCGGACGACGTTCTCGATCAGCACCACCGACCCGTCCACGATCAGCCCGAAGTCGATCGCCCCGAGGCTCATCAGGTTCCCGGACAGCCCGGCGTAGAGCATCCCGACGAACGCCCCGAGCATCGACAGCGGCACCGCCAGCGCCACCACCAGCCCGGCCCGCAGGCTGCCGAGCAGCACCAGCAACACGACCACAACGAGCACCCCGCCCTCGATCAGGTTCGTGGTCAGCGTGCGGACGGTCCGTTCGACCAGCTCGGTGCGGTCGTAGAACGGGGCGACCTCGACCCCCGGCGGGAGCGTCTTCTGGATCTCGGACATCTTCTCCTTCACCCGCTCGACCACGGTCCGGGAGTTCTCCCCGGCCAGGAGCATGACGATCCCGACCACGCCCTCGCCCTTGCCGTCACGCGTCACCGCCCCCTGCCGGAGCACCGGCGCGAACGTCACTGCCGCCACCTGCCCGAGGTAGACCGGGGTGCCGTCGGCCCGGGTGTCGAGGACGATCCGCTCGATGTCGGCCGGCGACCGCACCAGCCCCTCGCCGCGGACGACCCGCTGCTCGTCCGAGTGGAGGATCAGGTAGCCGCCCCCCTCGTTGGCGTTGTTCTGGTCCAGCGCCTCGAACACCCGGCTGATGGGCAGGTGGAAGTCGTGGAGCTTCCGCGGGTCGATCCGCACCTCGTAGGCCCGCAGCTCGCCGCCGCTGGTGTTCACCTCGATCACCCCCGGCACGCCCCGGAGCTGGTAGGCGATCTGCCAGTCGAGCACCTCGCGCAGTTGCATCAGCGAGTGCTTGTGGCCGGGCTTGGAGCGGACCTCGAACTGGTAGATCTCGCCGAGCCCGGTGGCGATCGGCCCGAGCTGCGGGCTCGGCACCCCGGCCGGGATGCGCTCCCGCGCCTGCTGGAGCCGCTCGCCGACGAGCTGCCGCGCCCAGTAGATGTCGGTCCCCTCCTCGAACACGACGGTGACGACCGACAGCCCGAACTGCGAGACCGAGCGGACCTCCTCGACCCGCGGCATCCCGCTCATGGCCGCCTCGACCGGGCCGGTGATGAACTGCTCGACCTCCAGCGGGCCGAGGGCCGGGGCGGTGGTCATCACCTGGACCTGGACGTTGGTCACGTCCGGGACGGCGTCCACCGGGAGCTTCGTCATCGCCCAGAAGCCGCCGCCGGCGAGGAGCAGCGAGCCGAGGGTCACGAGGAAGCGGTTGGCCAGGGCGAAGTCGATGAGTCGGGTCACGGGGTGACCTCCGTGTGGGTGAGGGGTCAGTCCCCGGCCAACTGGTCGCGGTACAGCTCCGACTTCAGCACGAACCCGCCGGCGACGGCGATCACGTCGCCCGGCCGCAGCCCGGCCGTCACCTCCATCCGGTCCCCGGCCTCCCGGCCGAGTTCCACGTCCGCCCGGCGGAACTCGTCGGCCCCGTGCAGGACGAACACGAACGCCGCCCCCTGGTACCGCTGGACGGCCGCGGCCGGGACGTGGACGACCGGGGCCGCGGTGCCGCGCGGCAGGCCGACCTCGACGTACATCCCCGGTTTCAGCGCCCGGTCCAGGTTCGCGGCCGTCGCCGTCACCGTGACGGCCCGGGAGGCGCGGTCCACGAGGTCGCCGGCGTAGAGGACGGCGGCCGGGCGCTCGCCGACGCCGGCGGCCGGGGCGCGGAACACGAGCCCGCGGCCGCCCAGGCCGCGGAGTAGTGGCAGGTCGGCCTCGAAGGCGTCGGCCTGGACCCACACGGCCGAGAGGTCGGCGACCTGGAACAGCTGGAACTGCGCCGTCACCCGCTCAGACCGGACGGCGTGCTTCTCCACGACCGTGCCGGCGAACGGGGCGGTGATCTCGAACCGGGCCGCGGCCGGCCCCTCCCGGACCGGGTCCATCGCGTCGACCTGCGCGGGCGAGTAGCCGAGCGTCAGCAGTCGGGTGCGGGCCACGTCGTGCGCGGCGGCCGCCTCCTGGAGCTTCAGGTCGGCGGCGCGGGCCTGCTGCCGGGCCTGGAACCGCAACTCCTCGCGGAGGGCTTGAAACCCGGCCTCGGCGGCGGCGAGCGCGGTCTCGTTCTTCTCCCGGGTAATCCCCGGGATGACCCCGGCACTCGCCTTGTCCGCCTCGGTCTGGGTGCGGAGGAGGTTGCGGGTGGTGTACGCCGCCATCAACTGCTGCCGGCGGTCGCCGACGGGCCGGTCCTTGAATGCCGCGTCGATCTCGGCCGCGGTCTTCCCGGCCGTGATTGCCGTGAGCAGTGCCTCCGTGTTGGCGGCGGTCGTCCGCGCCCACGCCTCCCGCTCCCGCTCGGCGGCGAGGGCGACCCGCGCGGTCACGAGGTCGAGCTTCGCCTGGCCGACCTCCTTGCTGTCGATCACGGCGAGCACCTGCCCGGCCGCCACGTCCTCGCCGAGCCGGACACGGACCTCGCGGACCACCCCCTCGACCGGCGGGGAGATGTGGGCGACGCGGTCGTCGTCCACCGCGACCCGGCCGGTCCGCCAGGCGTGGTCGGCGAGCGGGGACGCGGCGACCGCCTCCGTCTTCACGCCGGCGGCCTCCCACCGGTTGGGGGCGAAGTGGACCGAGGTGGGTTCCGCCTCGGCGGCCGGCGCGGCGGGCGGGGCTGCCGGGGCAGGCGAAGGCGAGAGGGCACGGGCGCCGACGACACCGACGGCCACGCCGAGCGGCAGGAGGAGCCAGATGACCGCCGCACGGAACGGGTGCCGGCGCGGCCGCGCGGCCGGCGGGGGAGCAACAACGGACATGGTCCGGTCCCTCACGGAACGGGGTGTGACCGGGCGTTAGCGCCCGGCGGGTGGGGTGGGGGTGATGAAGCGAGGGGAACGCCGGCTACGAGCGGAGCACGCCGCTCCGGGCGCGGGAAACCAGCGGGCAAGACGTGTGGGAGGAGCGTGCGGCGTCAACGACCGGCGTTCGGCCGGCCGACGCGCGGAGAGTCGGGGGGTCGAACGGGGCGGACCCCGGATCGGGATCGACGACCCGGCCGTCGTCGGTGGGGGGAACGACCTGGCCCGCGGCGGGGTGAATCCCGGGGGTCGGGTCGCCACCGTCCCCGTCGTCCGACGACGGAGGCAGCTCGACCCCGAGCAGCACGAAATGGTGGTGGTGGAGCGTCGGGTCGTGCGGGCAGGAGCAAGTGCGGACGACGACCCACCCGAACCCGTGGGAGTGACCGGCCGCCGCGGCGTGCCGGTGCCCGACGGCGGTCCCGGTCAGGACCACCGCAAGCCAGCACGCTAGCAGGGTTCTCCCTGGGTGCGTCATGGTCGAAACCGGCGCCGAGAATTAGATCACGCTCAGTATACACCGGAAGCCGCGGTCGTGAAACCCGATACCGCTCTTGTGCGCGGTCCGGTTGAGGGTGTCTGGTCTGGGGGGACCGGTCGCCGCATCAGGCCGCTGTACCAACCACCAGCCAACTCACACCGGCCGTTCGCCGGGGCCGGCATCAGCCCGATCGAACCCCGGCGCCCAAGTAAAGCCGGTAGGCGCGTGCTTCGGCCGGGGTGCGGAGATGGTGCGAGGGTCAACCGACCACACCGCCCGACGCCACGGTCCATCTGTGCCAGAACGACACCCGCACACACGACCTGTGTCACACTTCTCCACCCACGCGGCCCTCCGCCGACACGCGGCGGCGGGTTCGCCGCGCCCCAAGCCCCTTCCGTACCCGGCCATTGGCGGCGGTGACGGGCAGCCGTGCGTCTCCGGTACACCCCTTGCTCTGACCGCCGGCAGCCGAGCCGAACCCGACACGAGGGGCGACACGCGGGCGGAACCGATCCACCCTGCCCGGTGCCGCAGTTCGCCGCCGGCGTGCGGCACGTGTCCCTTTCACCTCAGCCCGTGGGGATGCCATGCAACTGACCCTGACCGAGCCGGACGCCCGGACGCTCCGAAACCTACTCCTCGACTGCCTCGCCGGACTGGGCGGTGGCACTCGCCGGGCGGCGGACGACTCGCCCGACGGGCGGTACGAGTTGGCCCGCCGGAAGGTACTTTGCGAGCGCCTGCTCTGGGAGCTTGGGGCCGACGACACCGCCTGCCCGCCCGACCGTAAGCCGGCGTGCACGGGGACCGCCTGCCGGTCGGGCTCCCGGCTGAGCGAGTCCGAGATCAACACATATCGGGCGCGACTGCGAGCGACGGAGGCGCGGCTCGGCGGGGCAGTCACCGCGCTCGAGAACGAGGCCCGGCACCCCACCGCGTCCCCGCTCGACACGTCGGAAGAGGCCACCGCCCTGGTGCTGCTCCAGAGTGAGGGCGAGTCGCTCGCCGAGGTCGCCGCCGCCCTGAACCGGATCGACCGCGGGACGTTCGGCCGGTGCGAGGGGTGCGGGAAGCCCGTCTCGAGGGCGCGGCTCGACGCGCTGC
This sequence comes from bacterium, assembly GCA_017308215.1. GTDB lineage: Bacteria > Planctomycetota > Planctomycetia > Gemmatales > Gemmataceae > Urbifossiella. The sequence continues at coordinate 18,178 of JAFKFQ010000381.1, forward strand.
CGCACGCCCGGTTCTGCATCGCCTGCGCCCGCGCGGCCGGTGTCGCGGACTGACCGCCGCGGCGTTGGCGTTCGGCCGGCGACCACTATACCGGCCGGGAGCGAGCGCACGACCCGCGGATCGAGTCTCCCACGTTCACCCGCGACGGGTACGGAGGACCGATGCCCACGCCGCAGCCCGCCGCCGCCCCGCCACACCCGAGCGGCGACAAGCGGTTCAAGTTGCTCGAAGTGGCCATGCGGAAGCACCAGTTCCGGGCCGACGCCCTGATCGAGGTGCTCCACGCGGCCCAACAACTCTTCGGCTACCTCGAGCTCGACCTGCTCCTGTTCGTCGCCCGCGGGCTCAAGCTCCCGCCGAGCCGGGTGTACGGCGTCGCCACCTTCTACCACTTCTTCTCGCTGAAGCCGCGGGGGAAACACACCTGCGTCGTCTGTACCGGGACGGCGTGCTACGTGAAGGGGGCCGACGCGCTCCTCGCCGCGCTCCGGGCCGAGGCCGGCGTCGGCCCGGGCGAGACCACCGCCGACGGCGTCCTCTCGGTCCTCACCGCCCGCTGCCTCGGGGCGTGCGGGGTCGCCCCCGCCGCCGTCCTCGACGGCACGGTGAAGGGGTACCAGACGCCCGCCACCCTCCTCGCCGACGTGAAAGGGTGGGTGACCGGTGGACCTCGCTGACCTCCGGGCGATCGCCGACGCGGAGCGGGCGGCGCGGCCGCCGGCCGAGATCCGCTGCTGCACCGCCGCCGGGTGCGCCTCGGCGGACGCGCCGGCCGTGCTCGCCACGCTCAAGACGGCCGTCGCGGCCGCCGGGCTCGGCGACCGGGTGCGGGCCGTCGGCGTCGGGTGCATGCGGCTCTGCTCGCAGGGGCCGCTCGTCGCCGTCGAGCCGGCCGGGGCGCTGTACCAGAAGGTCACAACGGAGTCGGCCGGGTCGGTCGTCGCCGGCCTCACCGGCGGCGCCGTGACGGCCGAGCCGCTCGACCCGCGGGCGCCGTTCTTCGCCCGGCAGTCGTCGGTGGTGCTGGAGAACAGCGGGCGGATCGAGCCGGAGCGCGTCGAGTCGTACGTCGCCGCCGACGGCTACCTCGGCCTGTACCGCGCGGTGCGGGAGATGACCCCGGCCGAGGTGGTCGCCGCGGTCACCGCGAGCGGCCTGCGCGGCCGCGGCGGGGCCGGCTACCCGACCGGGGTGAAGTGGGCGACGGTCGCCAAGAACCCGGGCGAGCGGAAGTACGTCGTCTGCAACGCCGACGAGGGCGACCCCGGGGCGTTCATGAACCGCAGCGTGCTGGAGAGCGACCCGCACAAGGTGCTCGAAGGGATGGCGGTCGCCGGGTACGCGGTCGGCGCGGCGCAGGGCTACGTGTACTGCCGCGGCGAGTACCCGCTGGCGATCGACCGGCTGACGACGGCGATCAAGCAGGCGACGAAGCTCGGGCTCCTCGGCACGCACGTCTTCGGCACCCCGTTCGACTTCCGCATCGACGTGCGCATCGGCGCCGGCGCGTTCGTGTGCGGCGAGGAGACGGCGCTGATGGCGTCGATCATGGGCGGCCGCGGCACCCCGACCCCGCGCCCGCCGTACCCGGCCGAGAGCGGTCTGTGGGGGATGCCGACACTCCTGAACAACGTCGAGACGTTCGCCAACGTCCCGCGCATCGTCCGCGACGGCCCGGAGTGGTTCGCCGCCCTCGGCACGCCGACGAGCCCGGGGACGAAGGTGTTCTGCCTCACCGGCAAGGTGGCGAACACCGGCCTCGTGGAGGTGCCGCTCGGCACGCCGCTCCGCACGATCGTCGAGGGGATCGGCGGCGGCGCGCCGGGCGGCACGATCAAGGCCGTGCAGACCGGCGGCCCGTCCGGCGGGTGCGTCCCGGCCGAGCTGCTCGACACGCCGGTCGATTACGAGTCGCTCGGGACGATCGGGTCGATCATGGGCTCGGGCGGGATGATCGTCATGGACCAGACGAGCGACATGGTGGACGTGGCGCGCTACTTCATGGAGTTCTGCATGGACGAATCGTGCGGGAAGTGCGTCCCGTGCCGCGCCGGCACCGTGCAGCTCCACCGCCTCCTGTCCCGCGTCCTCGACGGCACCGCCGGGGCCGAGGAGATGGAGCGGCTGGAGGCGCTGTGCCACATGGTGAAGGACACGAGTCTGTGCGGGCTCGGCCAGACCGCCCCGAACCCGACGTTGAGCACGCTCCGCTACTTCCGCCGCGAGTACGAGGCGAAGCTCCACCCCGGCACGCGGGCGCAGCGCCTCCGGTTACCGATGGTCTCCGCGAACGGACCCGGAGGGCACGCCCCGTGAGCGCCGTCACCCTCACCATCAACGACCGCCTCGTCACCGCCGCCGCGGGCGAGACGGTCCTCGCCGCGGCCCGCGCCGCGGGGATCGACGTCCCCACGCTCTGCTACGTGGACGGCCTCTCGGCCCACGGCGGCTGTCGGCTCTGTCTCGTCGAGGTCGGCGCCGGCGGCCGGCTCCAGCCGGCGTGCTTCATGCCGGTCGCCGAGGGGATGGTCGTCCGCACCGACACCGACCGGCTGGCGGAGTACCGGCGGATGATCGTGGAACTCCTCTTCGCCGAGGGGAACCACGTCTGTTCGGTGTGCGTCGCCAACGGTAACTGCGAACTCCAGGACGCCGCCGCGGCGACCGGCATGGACCACGAGCGGTTCGAGTACACCTACCCGAAGCGGGCGGTGGACGCGAGCCACGACCGGTTCGGCATCGACCACAACCGCTGCGTCCTCTGCACCCGCTGCGTGCGGGCGTGCGACGAGCTGGAGGGGGCCCACACCTGGGACGTGGCGGGCCGCGGCGCGGGCGCGAAGGTCGTCACCGACCTGAACCAGCCGTGGGGCGAGTCGCCGACCTGTACGTCGTGCGGGAAGTGCTTCATGGCGTGCCCGACCGGCGCGATCTTCCGCAAGGGGTCGACGGTCGCCGAGACGGACCACGGCCGCGACCGGCTGCAATTCCTGGTGGCCGCCCGGGAGAAGAAGCAGTGGATCGTCTGAAACTCGCCACCGTGTGGCTCGGCGGCTGCTCCGGCTGCCACATGTCGTTCCTCGACCTCGACGAGTGGCTGATCGACCTCGCCGCCGTCGCCGACGTCGTCTTCACGCCCGTGATGGACGTGAAGGAGTACCCCGCGGGCGTGGACGCGGTGCTGGTCGAGGGGGCGGTGGCGAACGAGGACAACCTGGAGATGATCCTGAAGGTCCGGGAGCGGTCGAAGGTGCTGATCGCGTTCGGCGACTGCGCCGTGACCGGGAACGTGACCGCGCTGCGCAACCCGCTCGGGTCGGCGCTGCCGGTGCTGGAGCGCGGCTACCTCGAACTCGCCGACGACACGCCGCAGATCCCGAACGAGCCGGGGATCATCCCGCGCCTCCTCGACCGGGTGGTGCCGCTCCACAAGGTCGTGGACGTGGATGTGTACATGCCCGGCTGCCCGCCGCCGGCCGACCGCATCCGCCGGGTGCTGGAACAGGTACTCGCCGGCCAGCCGCCGCACCTGGAGGGGGCCGACCTGAAATTCGGGTCCGGCCGGTAACGGAGGGCGAGACGACCGATGACTACGACCTGGCAGTCCCGCGCCGTCAGCCCCGCCGAGGCGGTGGCGCGCGTCCGCAGCGGGATGACCGTCTTCCTCCACGGCGCCGCCGCCACCCCGACGCCGCTGGTCGAGGCGCTGGCGGCGCGGACCGACCTCGAAGGCGTGCGGATCGTTCACCTCCACACGAACGGCCCGGCGCCGTTCGCCGACCCCGGCCGCGAGCGTTCGTTCCGCTCGGTGTCGCTGTTCACCGGCGGCCCGCTCCGCCAGGCGGTCGCCGAGGGGCGGGCCGACTTCGTGCCGGTCTTCCTGTCCGACATCCCGCACCTGTTCGCCTCCGGGGCCATCCGGCTCGACGCCGCGCTGCTGCAACTCTCCCCGCCCGACCGCCACGGGCTCTGCACGCTCGGCACGTCGGTCGACGCCGCCCGCGCCGCGGCCGACACCGCCGGGCTGGTGATCGCCGAGGTGAACGATCAGCTCCCGCGGACGCACGGGCACACCGCCGTCCCGCTGGCGCGGGTGGACGCCTTCGCCCACACCGACCGTCCGCTCCACGGCCACGCCCCGGAGCCGGAGACCGAGACCGACGCGCGGATCGGCGAGCTGGTCGCCGGCCTCGTCCCGGACCGTGCCTGCCTCCAGATGGGGATCGGCGGCATCCCGGACGCGGTGCTCGCACGGCTGGGGACCAAGCGCGACCTCGGCGTCCACACCGAGATGTTCTCCGACCGGCTCGTGGACCTCGTCGCCACCGGCGCCGTCACCGGGAAGTACAAGGCGGTCCACCCCGGGCGCATCGTGACCAGCTTCGTGAACGGGTCGCGGCGGCTGTTCGACTTCGTGGACGACAACCCGCTGGTCGAGTTCCACCCGTGCGACCGGACCAACGACACGGCGCTGATCCGCAAGAACGACAACGCGGTGGCGATCAACTCGGCCATTCAGATCGACCTGACCGGGCAGGTGTGCGCCGACTCGATCGGGCATCGCATCTACAGCGGGATCGGCGGGCAGATGGACTTCGTGCGCGGCGCCGCGCTGTCGCGCGGCGGCAAGGCGATCATCGCCCTCCCGAGTACGGCGAAGGGCGGGGCGGTGTCGCGGATCGTGCCGGAACTCGCCCCGGGGGCAGGGGTGGTGACGACGCGCGGGCACGTCCACTGGGTCGTCACCGAGTTCGGCGCGGTGGACCTGCACGGGCGGACGCTGCGGGAGCGCGGCGAACGGCTCGTGTCGGTCGCCCACCCGGACTTCCGCGCCGAGCTGCGCCAGCGGCTCCGCGACCTGCGGCACTACGTGGTCTGACCGGGGGAGGGGTGATCGTGGCCGACCGCATCGTGATCGACCCGGTGACGCGGATCGAGGGGCACGCCAAGATCACCGTGCAACTCGACGCCGACGGCCGCCCGACGGAGGCGCGATTCCACGTCACCGAGTTCCGCGGGTTCGAGAAGATGTACGAGGGGCGGCCGTTCTGGGAGATGCCGGCGATTACCGCCCGCGTGTGCGGCATCTGCCCGGTCAGTCACCTCACCGCGAGCGCGAAAGCCGGCGACCAGATCCTCGCGGTGCGCGTCCCGCCGGCGGCGGTGAAACTGCGGCGCCTCGCCACCTGGGCACAGGTGCTCCAGTCGCACGCCCTCAGCTTCTTCCACCTCAGCTCGCCCGACCTGCTCCTCGGGATGGACAGCGACCCGGCGCGGCGGAACATCTTCGGGCTGATCGCCGAGAACCCGGACCTCGCCCGCGCCGGCATCCGGCTGCGGCAGTTCGGCCAGCGCATCATCGCGGCGCTCGGCGGGCAGAAGATCCACCCGGCGTGGGTCGTCCCCGGCGGCGTCCGCCACGCGCTACCGGTCGAGGAGCGCGAGTGGGTCCGCGAGCGTCTGCCGGAGGCGAAGCAGACAACGCTGACCGCCATCGGGCTGTTCAAGGGGCTGATGGAGAAGTTCCGGGCGGAGACCGAGGTGTTCGGGAAGTTCCCGACGATGCACCTCGGCCTCGTCGCCGCCGACGGCAGCTGGGAGACCTACGACGGGGCCATGCGCTTCTGTGACGCCGACGGGACGACGGTCGCGGAGGTGGCCCCGGCGCGCTACCAGGAGTTCATCGCCGAGAAGGCCGAGTCGTGGTCGTTCGTCAAGAGCACGTACTTCAAGCCGCGCGGCCCGGCCGGCGTGTACCGCGTCGGCCCGCTCGCCCGGCTGAACGTGTGCGACCGCATGGGCACGCCGCTCGCCGACCGCGAGTTCATCGAGTTCCGCGGCCTAGGCCGCGAGGCGACGAACGCCTCGTTCCTCTTCCACTACGCCCGGCTGATCGAGATTCTGTGTAGCGTCGAGAAGATCGAACAGCACCTCGACGACCCGGACCTGCAATCGGCGCACGTCCGGGCAGAGGCGGGGGTGAACAGCCCCGAGGGCGTGGGCTGCTGCGAGGCGCCGCGCGGCATCCTGTTCCACCACTACAAGGTGACCGACGACGGGCTGATCCGCAGCGCCAACCTCCTCATCGCCACGGCCCAGAACAACCTGGCGATGAACCGCACGGTGACGCAGATCGCCAAGCACTACATCACCGGCCGCGACGTGCCCGAGGGAATCCTCAACCGCCTCGAAGCCGGCATCCGCGCCTTCGACCCGTGCCTCAGTTGCTCGACGCACGCCGCCGGACAGATGCCGCTGCACGTCGAGCTGGTCGGACCGGACGGGGAAGTCGTCTCCAGCTTGCGGCGGGGCTGACGTGGGCGACGTCCTCGTGATCGGCTACGGGAACACGCTCCGCGGCGACGACGGCATCGGCCCGGCCGTCGCGGAGGCGGTCGCCGCCCGGGGGCTGCCCGGGGTGCGCGTGCGGGTCGTTCAGCAGTTGACGCCGGAACTCGCCGCCGAGCTCGCCGAGGTGCGGCGGGTCGTGTTCGCCGACGCCGCGGTCGGCGGCGGGGCGGTGCGAGCGGTGCGGCTCGACGCGACCGGTGCCGGCGGGGTGATGACGCACACCGCCGACCCGCGGGGGCTGCTGGCGCTGACCCGGGCGGTCTACGGCCGGGAGCCGGAGGCGTGGCTGGTGACCGCGGCCGGGGCTGACTTCGGCTTCCGCGACGGCTTGTCGCCGACCGGCCGCGCGAACGCCGGCGCGGCAGCGGAACGCATCGGGCAGATCATCGGGGAGGCGACGGGTGCATGAAGCCGGGCTCGCGACGACAGCGCTGGAGATCGCCGCCGACCACGCGCGGCGGCGCGGCGCGGCGCGCGTCCACCGGCTCACGCTCCGCGTCGGCGACCTGTCGGGCGTCGCTCCCGAGGCGCTGCGGTTCGCCCTCGACGCGCTCAGCCCGGGCACGCCGGCGGCCGGCGCCGCCTTCGACATCGAGGTCGTGTCGGTCGAGTGTCACTGCCCCGCGTGCGACCGCCCGTTCCGCCCCGCGGACGTGATCTACGCATGCCCGGCGTGCGGCCGGATCAGCTCCGACGTGCGGCAGGGGCATGAGCTCGAACTGGTCTCGCTGGAGGTGTCGTGACGTGACCGAACCCGCCCCGACGACGGTGCCGGTGGGCGAGAGCCTGAAGGCCCGCAACGACCGCCAGGCGCGGGCCAACCGCGACGCCTTCCGGGCGCGCGGGTTGGTCGTCCTGAACCTCCTGTCGTCGCCCGGGTCGGGGAAGACGGCACTGCTCGAACGGACGCTGAGCGAGTACGGCCGGCGGCGCCGCGTCGGCGTAGTGGTCGGCGACCTCCAGACCGACAACGACGCCCGCCGCCTCGCCGGCCGCGGCGGGCCGGTCGTGCCGGTCACGACCGGGACCGTGTGCCACCTGAAGGCGGACATGGTGGCGCGGGCGGTCGCCGGCCTCGACCTCGCCGCGCTCGACGTGCTGGTGATCGAGAACGTGGGGAACCTCGTCTGCCCGGCGTCGTTCGACCTGGGCGAAGACACGCGAGTGGTCCTCCTCTCGACGACCGAGGGCGAGGACAAGCCGCTGAAGTACCCGCGGGCGTTCAAGACCGCGCACGCCGTTGTGCTGACCAAGACCGACCTCGCCGGCCCCGCCGGGTTCGACCGGGCCGCCGCGCTGGCGAACGTCCGCGCCGTGAACCCGGACGCGACCGTGCTCGAACTCTCCGCGCGCACCGGCGAGGGACTGGGGGAGTGGTACGCCTACTTGGACGGGCTCGTCGCGCGCCGCGCCGGCTAGAGCGGCTATCAAGACGGTGCGGCGGGTGAACTCGTGGTGGGGCCGGCGTCCCGCCGGCCGTCGGGCAGCCGAGACGGCTGCCCCACCAGCCCCATCGCTACACCCACCCGAAGGCCGCTCTAGCAGATGCGCGGCAACTGCTCGCCGCTCGGCATGTCGATCACGCGGCGCGTGCCGACGGTGCTGGTCATCGTCACCAGCCCGTCCGCCCCGTCTTCGACCGTGCCGATCCGACACGCCCCCGCCGACACCGGGTGCGCCCACAGGAGCGCCAGCGCCCGGTCGGCGTCGGCCGCACCAGGGGATCGACCGGGATCGCCCGCTCCTCGACGTGGATCCGCACCCCGGCCGACTCGGCGATCTCGACCAGCACCGCCGCCAGCCCGCCGCGCGTCGGGTCGCGGAGGCAGCGGACCCCCACGCCGGCGCGGATCAGCGCGAGCACCGGTTCGGCCACCGCCGCGCAGTCGCTGGCGATCGGCGTCTCGAACGCCAGCCCCTCACGCACCGCCAGCACCGCCATCCCGTGCCGGCCCACGTCACCACTCAGGAGCACCGCGTCACCGGGCCGCACGGCCGTCGGGCCGATCTCCAGGTCGTGCTCGAGCACGCCGACACCGGACGTGGCGAGGTAAAGGCCGTCGCCCGTGCCGCGGTCTACCACCTTCGTGTCCCCGGTGACGACGGTTACGCCGGCGGCGTCCGCCGCCCGCCGCATCGACGCGGCCACGCGCCGGAGCGTCTCGACCGGCAACCCCTCCTCGATCACGAAACTCGCGCTCAGGTACAGCGGGCGGGCGCCGCACATGGCCAGGTCGTTCACCGTCCCGTTCACCGCCAGCGTGCCGATGTCGCCGCCGGGGAAGACCAGCGGGCGCACGACCGAGGCGTCGGTGGTGAAGGCGAGGCGGTGCGGCGCGGCCGGGAGGACGGCGCCGTCGTGCTGGGCGTCGAGGGGCGGGTTACGGAACGCCGGGCGGAACACGTCGTCGATGAGCCGGCGCATCAGCCGACCGCCGCCGCCGTGCGCGAGGAGGACGAGCGGGTGGTCCGCCGGCGGGACGGGGCAGACGACGGACGGGTTCACGACACCCCCGCGGGTTGCGGGCGGCGGTAGCGGTGGTACGCCGCGCACGCGCCCTCGGACGACACCATCGGCGCGCCGAGCGGGTGCTCCGGCGTGCAGCGCGTGCCGAACGCCGGGCACTCGGTCGGCTTCCGCGATCCCTGGAGCACCAAGCCAGCGATGCACTCGGCGGGCTCGTCGGCCGTCACGGTCGCCAGCGGGAAGCGGCGCTCGGCGTCGAACGCGGCGTACCCATCGGCGAGCGCGAGCCCACTGCGCGGGATCGTGCCGATCCCGCGCCAGCGCCGGTCCACAACGCGGAAGACCTCGCCCACCACCGCCCGGGCGTGTGGGTTCCCCGTGCGGGCGACCACGCGGGCGTACTCGTTCTCGACCGCGGCGCGCCCCGCCTCCAGTTGCCGGACGCACGCGAGCATGCCGCGGCGGATGTCCACCGGCTCGAACCCCGTCACCACGACCGGCACGCCGTGCCGCGCCGCCAGCGGCTCGTACTCCTCGTAGCCGGTCACCGCGCAGACGTGCCCGGCGGCGAGGAACCCCTGCACGCGGTTCGCCGGGGCCGCCAGCACCGCCTCGATCGCCGGCGGGACGAGGACGTGCGCGACGAGGAGCGCGAAATTCCCCAGCCCGCGGCGCCGGGCCTGTACCACCGCGGCGGCGGTCGTCGGGGCGGTGGTCTCGAACCCGACGGCGAAGAACGCGACCTGCCGGTCCGGGTGCCGCTCGGCGAGGCGCACGGCGTCGAGCGGGGAGTAGACGACGCGCACGTCGCCGCCCGCCGCCCGCACCGCGAGCAGGTTCCCGCGCGTCCCCGGCACCCGGAGCATGTCGCCGAACGAGCAGAGGGTCACGCCCGGGGTCGCGGCGAGCGCGACGGCGCGGTCGATGAGCTCGACCGGGGTGACGCACACCGGGCAGCCGGGGCCGTGGACGAGCGTAACGCGGGCGGGAAGGAGTTCGTCCAGGCCGAACCGCACGATCGCGTGCGTCTGCCCGCCGCACACCTCCATCACCGTCCACGGCCGGGTGGCGGCGCGGTCGATCTCGCGCGCCAGGGCGGCGACACCGACGGCGTCGCGGTACTCGTCAACGTACCTCATCGGCCCCGCCTTCCGGTGCGGCCGGCTCGCCGAGCGCCGCGAGCTCCGCCAGCACCTTCGCCGCCTCGGCCTCGTCCAGGCGGGTGAGCGCAAACCCGGCGTGGACGACAACGTAGTCGCCGACCGCCGCCTCGGGGACGAACGCCAGGCTGACCTCGCGCACGACGCCGCCGAAGTTGACGCGCGCGGTGCGGTCGAGCACGTCGGCGCCGGCGCAGCTCAGCACTTTTCCGGGGACGGCGAGGCACATCCGGCCGACTCCCCCCGCAGCACGCGGGCTGCGGCGATGACCTGACCCAGGGCGATCCCGCCGTCGTTCGGCGGCACCCGCCGGTGCCACAGCGGCTCGAATCCGGCCGCCCGCAGCCGGCCGACGGCGAGTACCAGCAGCCGGGCGTTTTGGAAGCACCCGCCCGTCAGCGCCACCCGCGGTTCGCCGACCCGCATGGCGACCGCGACGATCATTGCGGCGAGGGTATTGTGGACCCGCGCGGCGATCCGGCCAACGGGGTCGCCGCGGCGGATGTCGTCGATGACCGCCCGCACTAACGGCCCCCAGTCGAGCACGTGGTCGGCAAGGCCGAAGGGGTATTCGTCGGCCGTCTCGTCCGCCGCCCACTCCAGTTCCGCCGCCGCCTGCCCCTCGAACGTCGCCACCTGCCGCAGGCCGACGAGTGCGGCGACGGCATCGAACAGCCGCCCGGCCGCCGACGTGACCGGCGCGTTGACGCCCCGCACGAGGGCCGTGCGGAGCAGCGCCCGCTCGGCGTCGGTGAACGCGCACACCGGCGGCAGGTCGGTCATGTCGAGAGCGTCGGCACCGAACAGCTCGTACAGCACCCCGAGCGCGGCCCGCCGCGGCTCCCGCGCCGCCCGGTCGCCGCCGGGGAGCGGGAACAGGCGTAGGTGCGCGACCCGCTCGAAGCCGGCGTCGGCCACGCGGAGGAACTCGCCGCCCCACGCCGTGCCGTCGGGGCCGAGGCCGGTGCCGTCCCAGGCCACGCCGAGACACGGGCCGGTGGCGGCGTTGTCGGCGAGGCACGCGAGGACGTGCGCGTGGTGGTGCTGGACCGGCACCACGCGCAGGCCCGCCGCCCGGGCGTGCCGCGTGGAGGCGAAATCGGGGTGGAGGTCGCACACAACGGCAGCGGGCCGCACGCCGTGGAACGCGGGCAGATCGGCGGCCGCGGCGCGGAACGCCGCGTGTGCCTCCGCCGTGCCCAGGTCCCCGACGTGCTGGCTCAGGCCGACGCCGGCCGGAGTCGAGACCGCGACCGTGTTCTTCAGGTGCGCCCCGACCGCCAGCAGCGGCGGGAGCGGTTCGCCGACGGAGACGGCGAGCGGCGCGTACCCGCGGGCGCGGCGGATCACGAACTCGCGCCCGAGCACGACCCGCACCACCGAGTCGTCCACCGGCCGCGCGACCGGGCGGTCGTGGACCAGGAACACGTCCGCGAGCCCCGCCAGCCGCGCCGGCGCCTCGCGCTCGTCGGTGCAGATCGGCTCGTCGGTCCGGTTCCCGCTCGTTGCCACCACCAGGAATCTGAGGTCCGCCAGGAGCAGGTGGTGGAGCGGCGTGTACGGGAGCATCACGCCGAGGAGCGGGTTCCCCGGGGCGACCCCGGGCGCAAACCCCGTTGCCCGGCGCGCCCGGAGCAGGACGATCGGCGCCTCGGGCGAGGTCAGCAGCCGGGCCTCCTCGGCCGAGACCTCGCAACACGCCTCTGCCGCCGGCAGATCGGGGACCATCACCGCGAACGGCTTCTCCTCGCGCCCCTTCCGCCGGCGCAGCACCGCGACGGCGTCCGCGTCGCGGGCGTCGCACACCAGTTGGAACCCGCCGAGCCCCTTCACCGCCACGACCCGGCCGGCGCGGACGGATTCGGCGGCCAGCCGGAGTGCGTCGTCGCCGGCGGCGAGTACGGTGCCGTCCGGCCGCCACAGTGCGAGCCGCGGGCCGCAGTCCGGGCAGGCGGTCGGCTCGGCGTGGAACCGCCGGTCGGCGGGGTTCTCGTATTCGGCGCGGCAGCGCGGGCAGAGCGGAAACCGGCGCATCGTCGTCCGCGCCCGGTCATACGGGACGGCTTCGACGATGCTGAACCGCGGGCCGCAGGCCGTGCAGCTGGAGAACGGGTAGCGGTAGCGGCGGTCGGCGGGGTCGAACAGCTCGCGGCGACAGTCCGCGCAGGTGGCGAGGTCGGGCGGGATGCAGACGGCCACCGGCCCGGCCGTGGCGCTCGGGCAGATGTCGAAGGTCGTGTACCCGGCCGGCGGGGCGGGCGTGAGTTCGACCGCGTCGATCCGGCACGCCGACGGGTGGTCGCGGCGCAGCCGGCGGACGAACTCGTCCACCGCCGCCCGCGGCCCCTCGGCCTCCACGACCGCGCCGCCGGGCGAGTTCGTCACCCACCCGGTCAGCCCCAGTTCGGCCGCGAGGCGGTAGGCGAATGGCCGGAAGCCGACCCCCTGAACCGTACCGCGGACGTCCGCCCGCACCCGCACGCGGTCCGGCGCCTCGGCACGATCCGGCAACGTGGGGGCGCGCATCGGTGACCCGGTCGGGTTCGCGGCGGAGGCGCGGACGTACCCCTCGGGGTCGTCGGGCGGTGACAACGAATCTACGCCGGCGAGGCGGGCGTCCCACCCCCGACGGTGGGCGGCGCGGGGTCGTCGAGTCCGTACCGTTCGATCATCCGGTAGAGGGTGCGACGGCTGACGCCGAGCGCTTTCGCCGCCCGCACCTTGTTCCCGCCGGCCCGCCGCAGCACCTCGGCGACGTGCCGGCACTCGACCGCGTCCAGGCTGTCCGGATCCTGGGGGACGACGGGGCCCGCGGGCGGGGCGGCCCGGACCACCGTTTCCGGCAGGTCGTCGAGCGTGATGGTGGTCCCCTCGGCCAGGATCTGCGCCCGCTCCACGACGTTGGCGAGTTCCCGGATGTTCCCGGGCCAGCCGTACCGGACGAGCGCCGCCAGCGCCTCGGGGTCGATCGCCCGCGGCGCCCCGCCGACGGCCCGGGTGGCGAGGAAGTGCTCGACGAGGAGCGGGACGTCCTCCGCCCGGTCGCGGAGGGCCGGCAGCGCGACGGTGATCACGTTCAGCCGGAAGAACAGATCCTCCCGGAACCGCCCCGCCTTCTGCTCGTCCTCGAGCGGCTTGTTCGTCGCCGCCACCACCCGCACGTCGGCCCGCCGCTCCTGGGTGCTCCCCACCCGGCGGTAGTGACCGTCCTCCAGCACCCGCAAGAGCTTGGCCTGGAGGGCCGGCGACATCTCGGCCACCTCGTCGACGAACAGCGTCCCACCCTCGGCGACCTCGAACAGCCCGGGCTTGGCCCGGTCGGCCCCGGTGAAGGCGCCCCGCTCGTGCCCGAACAGCTCGCTCTCCAATAGCGACTCCTGGAGGGTCGCGCAGTTCACCGTCACCAGCGGCTTGTCCCGCCGGGCGCTGTTCCCGTGCAGCGCCCGGGCGACGAGCTCCTTCCCCGTCCCGCTCGGCCCGCGGACCAGCACCGTCGCGTCCGTCGGGGCCACCCGCTCGATGAGGTGGAGCACCTTCCGGAGGGCCGGGCTCCTCCCGATGATGTGGTACCGCGGCGACTCGAACGTGAGCGACTGGACGACCCGCCGCAGCCGGGTGTTCTCCCGCCGGAGCCGGCGGACCTCCGTCGCCCGGTCGAGGACCGGCAGCACCTGTTGGAGGCGGAACGGCTTGAGGACGTAGTCGAACGCCCCGGCCTTCATCGCCTCGACGGCGGTCTGGATCGACCCCTGCCCGGTCATAATGATCCCGACCAGGTCGGGGTCGGCGGCGAACCCCTGGCGGAGGAGCTGGATGCCGTCCGTGCCGGGCATCATCAGGTCACTGAGGAGCACGTCGAACTCGTCGGCCCGGAGCGCGGCCAGCCCGGTGGCGGGGTCGGAGAACCCGACGGCGTCGAAGCCCTCGTCGCGGAGCGCCTCGCACAGCGCCGTCATCAACTCGACCTCGTCGTCGACGACGAGGAGCCGGCCGGACCGGGCGGGCGTCGCCATGTGGGTGCCTCCTCTGGTCGGGCGGGGTCAGTTCGCGTACAGGCCGGCGACGTTGGTGTCCGGGCGGACCGGCAGGGTGACGCGGACCGTCGTCCCCTCGCCCGGCCGGCTCTCGACTTCCAGGGTGCCGTGGTGCTGCTGGACGATGCGGCGGCAGATGGCGAGCCCGAGCCCGGTCCCCTTCCCCTCGTCCTTGGTGGTGAAGAACGGCTCGCACACCCGGGCGAGGAGCTCGGGCGGGATGCCGGTCCCGGTGTCGGCGACCTCGACGACCACCGCCGGCCGGTCGGGGGCGAGCCGCCCCGGCCGGACCCGGGGGACGAGCCGGCCGCCGGCGGGCATGGCGTCGGCGGCGTTGGTGAACAGGTTCAGGAACACCTGCCGGAGCTGCTGCCGGTCGGCGTGGATGTGCGGCACCCCCGGGGCGAACTCCGGCTCGACCCGGACCTGGCGCTTGCGGAGGTGGTGGGTGACGAGCTCGACCGTCTTCACCACCTCCTCGGCCACGTCCACCGTGGACACCTGGTCGCGCCCGGCCCGGCTGAACTGGAGGAGGTTCCCGACCAGCCCGGCCATCCGCTCGACCTCCTGCTCGATCACCTCGAGCGGCCGGCGCCGGGGGTCGCCCTCCGGGGTCTTGGCGAGGAGCCCCTCGACCCGCAGGCTCACCGTGCCGAGCGGGTTGTTGAGCTCGTGGGCAATGCTCGCCGCCAGCTCGCCGAC
>JAFKFQ010000362.1 GCA_017308215.1 bacterium
GCCCGAGCGGACGACGCGGGTGATCGGTCGGCGTGTCAGGCACCCGGACCAACCACCCGCCGGCTCACGCCGGCCGGTCGCCCGGATTCCCACGACCCGCTCACATCGTCCGCCCGCCGTCCACCACGAGCACCTGACCCGTCGTGAGCGTCGTGCCGGTCGCCAGGTAGACCACGGCGTCGTCGATGTCGTCTGGGTCGGCGGCGCGGCCGAGCGGGGCTTGCTCCAGGTACTTGGCGACGTGCGCCTCGCGTCCGGCGAGCCAGCGCGTCAGGAGCGGGCCGGGGGCGACGGCGTTCACTCGCACCGCCGGGCCGAACGCCCGCGCCAGCGACAGCGTCACGCAGTTCAGCGCCGCCTTGCTCGCGCAGTACGGGATCGAGCTCCCCTGGCCGCTCAGCCCCGCCACGCTCGTCACGTTGACGATGTTCCCGCCCCGCGCCGACAGGTGCGGCAGTGCCGCCCGGCAGGCGTAGAACGCCCCCTTCACGTTCACCTGGAAGATGTCGTCCCACACCGCGTCCGTGAGCGCGTCGAGGTCGGCGTGCGGGACGAAGTGCGTGGTGCCGGCGTTGTTCACGAGCACGTCGAGCCCGCCGAACGCCGCCACGGCGTCCGCCACCATCGCACGGACCGCGGCGTCGTCGCCGACGCTCGCGCGGTAGACCTTCACCGGCGCGCCGGCGGCGCGGACGAGGTCCGCCGTCTCGGCCGCCTCCGCCTCGGACTTCGAGTAGTTGACGGCGACGGCGAACCCGAGCTTGGAGAAGCGCACGGCGCACGCCCGGCCGACGCCGGTGGCCGAGCCGGTGACGAGAGCGACCTTTTGCATGGGAGTTGCGGGTTCCGAGTTTCCGGGTTTCGGGTTTGATGTATGACCCACCGGCGCGCGAGCGGCGGTCGGGCACACTCCGACTCGAAACTCCCGAACTCGAAACCCGGCCGAAGTCGCCGGCCCACCCCGTGTGCCGTTCTTCTGCACGGCACGCGGGGTGGGCCGGCGACTTCGTGCCGCTACTTCGGCAGGTCGAAGTTGTGCTCCGTCTTCCCGGAGCCGACCTCGGCGGTGAGGGTGGTCTTGTCGTTGTACTTGTCGGGCACGAACGCCTCGACCCAGTCCTCGCCCATCGGCCCCTTCTTCCCCGGCACCACCCGGGAGCCGCGGACCTGGACCTTGTTCAGCCCCTCACGGGCCTTCACGGTGTACCGGCCGTCCTTGATCGGCCCCCCCTCGGGGGCCGAGCCGTCGGCCGGGGTGAAAATCACCTGCCCGTCGGGGACGGGCTGGCCGTCGTACTTGACGGCCCCGGACACCTCGTACATGCGCGGGCCGGACGCCCCGCACCCGGCGACGAACGCGGCCGCGGCAAGACCCGCGACCAGAGACGCGAGCGGTTTCATCGGTCCTCCGGGCGGGGGGTTAGAGGTCGTTCCCGGCGGTCTCGCCGCCGGAGCGGGTGCCGGCGCCCAGCCACGTCGCGGGGGTGACCGAGGTGCGGACGAACCGGACGCTCCCGTCCCCGAACCCGACGTTCACCCCGCCGGTGTGCCGGCTCCGGGCCGACAGGATGGCGCTGGCGGTGTTGCTGGCGGTCGTGGACGGGGCGTAGGTGGTCGAGATGCCCTGGTACCCGACGGTGTCGGCGACCGTCGTGTTCGGCGGGTAGAGGGTGCCGAACCAGCTGTTCCCGTACCACGAGTTGTTGTACCGCCCGCGCAGGTCGTTCGTCCCCGAGTCCGGCACGAGCAGGATCTCGGACAGCATGAGCGTGTTGGACAGCCCGTCGGTCACGTCCGTCAGCCGGGTCTTCGACTTGACGTAGAACATTCCGTTGAGGGTCGTCCCGAGCGCCCCGTACACGGTCGAGCCGGCGCACACCACGTAGTTGGTGTGGAGCCCCTGCATCACCCCGGCCACGCCGTTGACGGTGTTCGTGTCAACCGTCTGGGTCTTCGGGCTGTTCGGGTCGGACGGACAGACGAGGACGGGGATGATGGTGTCCTTGTTCGGGCACAGCAGCGCCCACTGCCCGTTGGTCGTGTGCGACGCCTCCTGGAGCGCGCGGAGCGCCCCCTGCTCGATGTACGGCATCAGCGGGTGAATCCAGCACCCGCGGATCCACGGGGCGTCGTTCTGGTAAAAGTTGTTGTACTGCCCCATCGGGAGCGCCCCCACCCCGTCGTGGTGGGCGTGCAGCCCGATCCCGAGCTGCTTGAGGTTGTTGGTACACTTGGCGCGGGCGGCGGCCTCGCGCACCTTCTGGACGGCGGGGAGGAGGAGCCCGATCAGGATCGCGATGATGGCGATCACCACCAGCAGCTCGATCAGCGTGAATCCTCGACGGGAGCGGATCATGGTCACCTCGGCGGGGAGTTGAGGCGGGACGACCACGCACGGCGGGCGAGGGCAAGGCGGACCAATCTTGACGCGACGGTCGCCGGAACGCAAGGGGGTGGTGAAGCTCTCATGAACCGCCCATCGGTTGCCCGCGCCGCCGGGCGGTGCTATCGTTCGGACGACCCTCCCGCCCGAGGACTTCGCCATGCGGTTCGTTACCGTCGGTCTGCTGGTCGCGATCACTGTTGGGTGCGGCAAGTTCAACCTCGGCGGCGGCGGGCCCACGCCCGCCGAGTTCAAAGAGAAGACCCTCGCCGAGGCGCGCAAGTCCTTCGCCACCAAGCTCCCGGCGTCCGCCCGCGGCGGCGAGGCCGGCCCGCCCGCCGCGCCGCCGCGCGGCGTGTTCCGCCTCGCCCGGTACGACTCGGAGGTCGGCAAGCTCGCCGCCTATGTCACCCCCGACCCGCGCGACGGGGTGACGCACCCGGCGGTCGTCTGGGTCACCGGCGGCGACTGCAACTCGATCGGCCCGGTGTGGGGCCGCCAGGACCCGAAGAACGACCAGACCGCACAGCAGTACCGCGACGCCGGCGTGGTGCTGATGATCCCGTCGCTCCGCGGCGGGAACGACAACCCGGGGAGGCGCGAGTTCTACTACGGCGAGCTCGACGACGTGGTGGCGTGCGCCGCGTACCTCCGCACCCTCCCCTACGTGGACCCGGACCGCGTCTACCTCGGCGGGCACAGCACCGGCGGCACGGTGGCGCTGCTGGCCGCCGAGTACACCGACACGTTCCGCGCCGTGTTCTCGTTCGGCCCGGTGGACACCCCGACCAACTACCCGGACGAGTACGCCGGGTTCAACACGTCCGACGCGAAAGAGGTCGAGATCCGCTCGCCGGGGAAGTGGCTCGGCTCGATCAAGTCCACGACCGTCGTGGTGGAAGGGGCACGGTCGCCGAACTCCCGCTGCCTGGCCACAATGGCACGGGGGAACACGAACTCGAAGGTGACGTTCGTGACCGTCCGCGGGGGCGACCACTTCGACATCCTGGCGCCGCTCAACCAGCTGCTGGCGCAGAAGATCCTGGCCGACACCGGCCCGGCGTGCGCCGTCACTCTGACGGAGGACGAGGCGGCGGCGGCGCTGCGGCGCTGAGTGTGGTGCGGCACTCCGTGCCGCGGCGGGGCGCAAGGTGCTTCTGGATGGGATCGCGACGGGAGGCGGCACGGGGTGCCGCACCACACCCAGCGCGGGCTTGGGCGGGACGTGAAAACTAGGCGGTGTGGTGAAAATCGAACAGCTGTGTGGATACGGATTGTGAGTTTTTGTCCGCCCGTACCTGTTGTCCGCCTCGGTCTGAATTAGAATCGACCCAGACCGCACCCGACCGCGCGCCAAGGAGGCGCTCCCGCCGTGGGCCAGTCCGCGCTCCGCCCCCAAACCCCCGAACGGATCGCCGCGGCCGCGGCGCGCCGCCCAGTGGACACCCCGATCCCCCGCCCCGCCCCACTC
>JAFKFQ010000363.1 GCA_017308215.1 bacterium
AGGCGGGTGCTGCTGGCACTGGCGGCGGGGCTGGCGGTGGCCGCCGACGCCCCGCCGGACGACCTGTCGTACACGCCGCCGCCGGCGCCGCCCCCGCCCGACCCGGCGGGATTGGTGACGCGCCTGGTCGGCGTGACGGCGGCGACACTGCTGGTGTGCGGCGGGGTGCTGTGGGTGGCGAAGCGCGGCCGCGGCGGGGCGGCGCCGGCGAACCCCGGCGGACTGCTGAAGCCCGTCGGACGCCTCGTGCTCGGCCCACGGACCGCCGTCCACCTGATCGAGGCCGACGGGCACACCGTCGCCGTGACCGTGGACGCGACCGGCCTGCGCTCGGTGACGCTCCTGTCCGAACCGTTCGACGTCGGTTCCAACCCGTAGACCGTCCGCGTGGGTGATCGCCCCCGGACTCCGCGTCAGGTGGTTCCCCTCACCCCGCTGCGAAGCGCGGCGGGGTGAGGGGGACGGCCTGCGGCGACCAGTCGGGAACGACCGCGCTGCGGACGGCCTGCGAGACTGGCAGAACGACAGCGATCCACGATTGCACGCGCGGGATGGTCGCGGATAGACTGTCCTCACGGGAAGCTGTGACTCGTTCGGAAGTTAGCCGGTACGCGCCTTCATGTCCGCCACATCCGACGCGACGCACACGACGCACGGCGAAGAGGAAGAGTTACCCCCGCTCCCACACCTCCGTCCGCTTTCGGATCGGGACCGCGACCTGCTCCTCTCCATACTCGCAAACCCGCCAGAGCCGAACGACGCGCTCAAGAAGCTCATGGCGCAACCGCCACTCTCATAATCCACATGCCCGCCATGCACGACGCTCCGCCCGATGCGCCCGACGACGACGTGCGCACGCTGCACCGCCTCGGCTACGCGCAGGAGCTGGCGCGGTGCCTCGGCGGGTTCTCGAACTTCGCCATCTCGCTGTCCATCATCTGCGTCCTCGCCGGCGGGCTCACGTCGTTCCACGTCGGGTTCTCGGCGGTGGGCGGCGCGGCCGTCGGTGTCGGCTGGCCGGCGATGTGCCTGCTGTCGCTGGCGGTCGCGGCGACGATGGGGCAGGTGGCGAGCGCCTTCCCGACGGCCGGCGGGCTGTACCACTGGGCGGCCATCCTCGGCGGCCGCGGGTGGGGGTGGGCGACGGCGTGGTTCAACCTCGCCGGGCTGGTCACGGTGCTGGCCGCGATCAACGTCGGCACGTTCCGCTTCGCCGCGGCCGCGCTCGACCCGGCGTTCGACCCCGCGAAAGCCACCAGCCTTCAGTTCGTAGTGGTCGCCGCGATGACCGCCTCGCAGGCGATCGTGAACCACCTCGGCATCCGCGTCACCCGCGTCCTCACCGACTTCAGCGGGTGGTGGATCCTCGCCGTGTCCGCGGCGCTGACGGCGGCGCTGCTCGCCTGCGCGCCGTCGGCTGAGCCGGCGCGGCTGGTCACGTTCACGAACTTCAGCGGACCGGCCGGGGGTGACGTGTGGCCGGAAACCGCGTCGCTCGCGTGGCTGTTCGCGCTCGGGCTGCTGCTGCCGGCGTACACCATCACCGGGTTCGACGCCTCCGCCCACGCCTCCGAGGAAACGGTGAACGCCGCCGCCGCGGTGCCGCGCGGGATCGTGCGGTCGGTGTTAGTGTCCGGCGTGGTCGGGTGGGTGATGCTGTCGGCGGTGGTGCTGGCGATGCCCGACCCGACGGAGACCGCCGCGCTCGGCGACAAGGCGTTCGCGCACACGCTGACCGCCGTCGCGCCGGCGTGGCTCGCGGGGGCTCTGCTCGTCGGCGCGGTGGTGGCGCAGTACCTGTGCGGGCTGGCGACGGTCACGTCGGCGTCGCGGATGGCGTTCGCGTTCGCGCGTGACGGCGGGCTGCCGTTCTCCGAAGCCGTCCGGCACGTCTCGCCGCGGTTCCGCACGCCGCCGGTCGCCGTCTGGGGCGTGGCTGCGGCGGCGGTCGCGTTCACCGCGTACACGCCGGTGTACACCACCATCACCGCCGTGTGCGTGATCTTCCTGTACGTCTCCTACGTGGTGCCGACGGCGATCGGGTTCGTGGCGCACGGCCGCTGGTGGACGACGTTCGGCCCGTGGACGCTCGGCGCGTGGTTCCGCCCGCTGGCGCTGGTGAGCGTCGTCGGGTGTATCGGGCTCATCGTGATCGGGATGCAGCCGCCGAACGACCAGGCGGTGTACGCCGTCGGCGGCACGGCGGCGCTGCTGGCGGTGGGGTGGTTCGCCCGCGCCCGCCGCACCTTCCCCGGCCCGCCGCACGGCGTCCTCAACGCCGCCCAGCTCGCCGCGATCCGCGCCGCGGAGGACGCCGTCCACGAGCCGTCGCATGGGACCGTGGAATGAGTGACGCCCCACTGTCGCCGACGGACCCGGTCGCCGAGTTGCTCGCGCGGACGCCGGCGCGGGTGCTCGCCGGCCGTGCCGGGCCGGGCTACCGCACCGACACCTGGCTGAAACTCCGCGAGGACCACGCCGCCGCCCGCGACGCCGTCCACGCCGAGCTCGACCTCGACCGCCTCGGCCCACTTGTTGCGGAATTCGGCCTGTTCGTGGTGAACACGAGGGCGGTGACGCGCGCCGAGTACCTGACGCGCCCCGACCTCGGCCGCCGCCTCGACGATTCAGCGCACACGCGGATCGCCGCCGACTGCCAGCGCGGCGCCGACCTCCAGGTGGTGATCGGCGACGGCCTTTCCGCGACGGCGGTGACGGCGCAGGTGCCGACGCTGCTCCCGCTGCTCGCCGCCGAGGCCGGGCGGCGTGGCTGGGGCTTCGGTCGCCCGTTCGCGGTGCGGCACTGCCGCGTCGGCGTGATGAACGACGTGGGCGAACTGCTCGACCCGGCGGTGGTGGTGCTGCTGATCGGCGAGCGGCCCGGGCTGGCGGCAGCGGACAGCCTCTCGGCGTACCTCGCGTTCCGCCCGCGCGCCGGGCACACCGACGCGGACCGGAACCTCGTGTCCAACATCCACGCCCGCGGCGTCCCGCCGGCGGACGCGGCCCGGCGGGTGGCCGCGCTCGCGGCGGCGGTGGCACGGGCCGGTGTCAGCGGTGTCGCGGTGAAGGAAGAACTGCCGGCCGCCAACATCCCGTCGTCACTGGAGTGACACCCCGCTGACGCGGAACCCCGCGGCCTGGTCGTGGGCGTGCAGCCACTCGACTACGCCCGGCGTGAGCAGCGCCAGCGACGCCCCGGTGGTGTGCGCGGCGACGAGAAACCGCACCACGTCGTCGGGCGCCGGCACCGGGAGCCGGCCGAGCACGACCGCCAGCGCCCCCAACGCCGGGGCCACAGTCGGTACAGGCTCTGGAGTGGGGGCCACCGGCACGGGTTCCGGCTCGAGAGCGGCAACCGTCTCGGGCTCGGTAACGAGTTCCGGTTCCGGCGCAGGTTCGGGCTCCGATACGAGCTCGGGTTCTGGTTCCGGCGTGACCGCGACGGGCTCCGGCTCGGGCAGGACCGGGGTTGGCTCCGCGGGAATGAATGCCTCGCGGCCGGTCGCCAGCGCGGCGGGTAGTACCTCGCCGACGAGCCGCCCGGGCGTGGGGCGGTCCCCCACGAGTTCGGCCAACAGCTCTGGCGTGAGTGGGAACAGGCTGTGGCCGCCCGCGGATGCCCCGTGCGCCTCCAGCACGGCGCGGTCTTCCGCGGACAGGTCGGCCTCGAAAGTTGGCGGCGCGGCGTCGGGGTCGCGGCCGGTCGCCTCGAACCACGCTTCCAGCCGGTCCGTGCCGAGCCGGGCAGCGTTCAGGTACGCGCCGGTGAGCTCGACCACATCCGGGCCATTCAGTACGAACGCCGATCCCGCAGGCATGTCGCGGAGCGCCACGACCGCGCGGGCCCGCC
>JAFKFQ010000382.1 GCA_017308215.1 bacterium
GGAACGAGAACCCGCGGGCGGACTTCTGGAAAGCCGGTGAGCCGGCGTCGAAGAAGACCGCTCGGCTCGCGAGCCTGGGGCAATCCGTGGCGATCGCCACGGATGCCAAAACGGTGGCCGTCGGGCTCGAAGACGGTCGCGTCGTCTACTTGGCTACGGCCGACCTCACACCGCTCCGCGAAGCAACGAAGGTGGGCCAGTCCACCGTCGGAGCCCTCGCCTATCACCCGCGCGGTCGTTATCTGGCGTGCGCGACCTATGACTCGATGGGGGCCGACAATTTGGTTGTCGTGGATCCACTGACCGGCGAGACGCCGCTCCGATTTGCAGCCGACCCGAGCGGGATCACTGCCGTTTGCTTCAACGCCGACGGCTCGCGAATGGCGACGTTCAGCGGGGCGGGCCGGGTCGCGATCTGGGACACGAGCGCCTTGGCCGCAAACTAGGTTCGACAGGGGCGAGGGTGGGTGGAGATCATCGCTCGCCGCCCGGCGGGCCGGGTCGTACCCTGACTCATCACTCGCCCCGTGTCGAGGTCCGTCATGCCTGCCACCCGCGGCGAACAGTTCGCCGGCGTCACCGTCGCCCTCGTCACCCCGTTCAAGAACGGCGACATCGACTGGGACGACCTCGGCAAACTCGTCGACTGGCACGCCGAACAGAAGACCGACGGCCTCGTCCCGTGCGGGACCACCGGCGAGTCGCCCACCCTCGACCACGAGGAGCACGAGCGAGTCGTCGCGTTCGTCTGCGAGCGCGCCCGCGGGCGGCTCAAGGTCATGGCCGGCACCGGGTCGAACAGCACCCGCGAAGCCATCCGCATGACCAAGGCCGCCAAGGCCGCCGGCGCCGACGGCACCCTGCAAGTAGGTCCGTACTACAACAAGCCCACGCAGGAAGGCTACTTCCGCCACTTCGCCGCGGTCGCCGACGCCTGCGACCTGCCGCAGGTCATCTACAACATCCCCGGCCGCACCGGGTCCGAGATCGCCGCCGAGACCATCGCCCGCCTCGCCGACGCCTACCCGACCGTCGTCGCCGTGAAGGAGGCGACCGGGAAACTCGACATGGCGTCTCAGGTGCTCGCGCTCACCGACCTGACCGTGCTCAGCGGCGACGACAGCCTGACGCTGCCGATCATGAGCGTGGGCGGGCGCGGGGTGGTGAGCGTGGTCGGGAACGTGGTCCCGCGCGACATGATGGCGCTGGTGAAGGCGTTCGACGCGGGGAACCTGGCCGAGGCGCAGCGGTGGCACCGGAAGCTGTTCCCGCTGTGCCGCGACATGCTCGGGGTGGCGACGAACCCGATCCCGGTGAAGGCGGCGATGAAGCTGCTCGGTCGCGGGACCGGCGAGCTGCGCCTGCCGATGACGCCGCTCGACGCCGCCGGTGAGGCGCGGGTGCGGGCGACGCTGGTGGGGTACGGGCTGCTGTGATTTGTAGGTCGGGTCGAGCCTTCGAGGCCCGACGCGAGGCACCGGTCGGTCACGGAGAAGGCCGGAAGCCAAACCCATGTCGGGTTCGGTTTCCGGCCTTCCGTCGTAGGTGGTCTATGCTCCTGCGTCGGGCCTCGAAGACTCGACCCGACCTACTGGTGCGTCTACCGATCGATGTCGGGTGCGAAACCCCAGCATGGCGAACGGCCGGCGTGAGCCGGCTGGTCGTTGTCCCAGGTGCCTGTACCAACGACCAGCCGGCTCACGCCGGCCGTTCGCCGGACCCGACACCGAGCGATTGACGCACCCCTACGGGGCTTCGCCTGGGGTGTCGTCAACTGTCCCGGTTCCGACTTGAGCGGCTGGGTCGCCGTCGTAGTACGCCCCGACGCACCCGTGCGCGTACTCGTGAAACGCGAATGCCGGCGACGGCAGGTACACGGTGCCGAGAGCGGCCGGAGGGGTGTCGAGGTTCAGGAAGCGTTCGCCGAACGCCAGGAGTGGGTAGACCGGCGCGGTCGCGTCGGCCGGGCGGAGCCAGCCGGTGTCGTGGAACTCACCGAGGGCGAACAGGAACTCCTCGGCCACCTTTCGTCGGGTCGCGGCCGACTTCATCCCGTGCCGCTTGAGCGCGGCGTCCAGGGTCGCGGTCACGACGCACTGGTACGCCGCCCCCATCTCGTCATACGCCTCGTCGCGGACGAGTTTCGTCGACTTCGCCATCCCCCCTCCCTCGGGTGGTCCGTGGCGTCACTTCAACTCCGCCGGCATTTCACCGCTGTAGCTCGCCCACAGGGCGTCGATCGGGTGGGCGCACCACACCGTCGGATCGACCTTCTTCATGTGCCGGGTGATCTGCATCAGGCAGCCGACGTTGCCGGTGAACATCGCCCGCGCCTTCGTCCCGGCGATGTTCGCCGCCTTGCGGTCGCCGAGGCGCGTCGCCATCTCCGGCTGCGTCAGGTTGTAGCTCCCCGCCGCGCCGCAGCACAGCTCGCTCTCGGGCAGCGGAACCAGCTCCAGGCCGGGGATCATCTCGAGTAGCTGTCGCGGTTGCTTGAAGATCTGCTGCGCGTGCCGCAGGTGGCAGGCGTCGTGGTACGTCGCGCGGATCGGGAGGTCGTGCGTCGGCTTCACGGGGCCGAGCTCCATCAGGAATTCGTGGATGTCACGCACCTTCGCCTGGAAACGCGCCGCGGCGTCGGCGTGCGGGGTGTCGTGCATCATGTGGGCGTAGTCCTTCAACTGCGCCCCGCAGCCGGCCGCGTTGTTGATGATGGCATCGACGCTCTCGAACCGCCTGGCGTCGTCGGCGCCGAAGACGTGGCAGTTCGTGGCGGCGAAGTCGCGGGCCGGCCCCTCTTCGGCGGCGTGGTAGTGGAGCGCCCCGCAGCACGCCTGGTTCCGCGGAATCCACACCTCGCACCCGTTCGCCTGGAGGACGCGGGCGGTGTTCAGGTTCGTCTCGGGGAACAGCGCGTCGGCGACACAGCCGAGGAACAACGCCACTCGCGCCCGCGGCTTGCCGACGGGTTCGAGGATTTCCGGCAACTGCCCGTAGTGCGGCTTGAGGTCCGGGAGCATGTCCTTCATCGCCCGGAACCGGCCGGGGATGAGGCGGTCGAGGCCGGTCTTCTTCAGCAGCCAGTCGGCGCCGGTCCACTGCATCAGCCGGGCCGGGGCGAGTGACAGGCGGTTCGCCCAGCGGTACGGGAAGACTTTGAAGAGAAGGAAGCGCTGGGCAGCGTCGAGCGTCTGCGTCTGGCGGCCGGGTTCGAGGTGCGCCATGTACTCGCGGAACGGCTCGATGAGCCGGCCGTACTGCACGCCCGACGGGCACGCCGTCTCGCACGCCCGGCAGTTCAGGCACAGGTCGAGGTGCTTCTTCACGTCCTTGTCGAGCGCGAGCGTGCCGTCGATGACCTGCCGCATGAGGTAGATGCGGCCGCGCGGCGAGTCGGCCTCGTTGCCGGTCTCGACGTAGGTCGGGCAGCTGGCCGTGCAGAGCCCGCAGTGGACGCAGTCGAGGACGAGCTCGTAGTCGATCTTCGGCCCGGCCCCGGGGCACGCCGGCGGCGACGGCAGCGGCCCGCCGGTGGCGGTGCCGGCCGGCACGTTCGCCGACAGCACCGGCAGCGACTTCTTCTGGGCCTCGGAGTCGGCCATCTGCGGGGTGACGGTGGCCATGCGGTGGTTTCGGGTGACGGCGGTTACGGGGTCGGGGCACCGGAGTTTCGACCGGGTCACCGGGTGAACAGGGTGACCGAACCCGCGGTCGGGTTTCGATCCTGTTCATCCGGTGACCCGGTCTGATTCTCCGGGTGGGGCGGTCAGTTGGGCGCGAACAGCCGGCCGGGGTTGAACACGTCGGTCGGGTCGAGGGTGCGCTTGACGTGGCGCATCAGTGTCGTGTCGCCGGTCGGGCGGCCCCACACCGGCAGCACGCCCTTCCACGCCGGCGGGCAACTGCGCACCACCACCGACCCGTCGCCGGCCAGCGCCGTCAGCTTCGTCAGCATGTCGGCGGCGGCGTGCTCGCCGATCTCCGCGGACACGACGCCGTGAACGATGCCGTTGAGTGCCTCCGCCCGCAGCGACAGTGCCGCGCTCAGCCCGGTGGCGGTGGTGAGGAACTCGGCGGTGCGGCTCGGGCGCACGCTCGCCTTCCAAACGAACCGTGCGGCGGACCCGTCGGGCGACCACCCGGCCGCGGCGTCGGTCATGTCGCGGACGAGCGGCGCCGGGTCGTCGGGCAGCGTTTCGACGGCGATGACGGGGGCGGACGCGAGCTCGGCGCGGAGCGTCTCGACCTGCCACGGCACCGTCGCCGCCTTCTCCTCGAACACGACCGTGACCCACCACGGCGCCCGGCCGATGTCGGTGCCGGCGCGCGACACGTGCGCCACGACCGGCCGCGCCTTCGAGGCGTGGAGTGCGTCGAGGACGACGGCGAGCCGGTGCCCCTCGCACCCGAACCGCACCGCGGCCGCCGCCTCGGGCTTCGGGCGGACCTTGAGCGTCAGCTGGGTGACGACGCCGAGCGTGCCGAGGGCGCCGATCTGGAGCTTCATCAGGTCGTAGCCGGCGACGTTCTTCACGACCCGCCCGCCGGCGTTCACCACGCTCCCGTCGTCGGCGATGAATTGTACGCCGATCACGTAGTCGCGGAGCGTGCCGTAGCCGAGCCGGTGCGGGCCGCTCAGGTTCAACGCGACCGCGCCGCCGATCGTGGCGGCGTCGGCACGGGGGATGTCAACGGGGAGCCACTGTCCCTCGGCGGCGAGCGCCGCCCGCAGCTTCCCGACCGTGACCCCGGCCTGCACGGTGATCGTCATGTCCCGCGCCGGGTAGTCGATCACGCCGTCGAGCGCCGTCGTGTCGAGCGCGACCCCGGGCTTGGTCGGCGGCAGGCCGACGTCGAGCGCCGTGCGCCCGCCGACGGGGTACACGCCCTCGCCCGCCGCGACCGCGGCGCGGACCAGCTCGCCGACCTCGGCGACGGACGACGGGCGGCGGACGGGGTAGGGCTTGGAACCGTCGATGGGGAGCGTGGAATCCACGGCGGGCCGGTGCGCGGGGAGGGAGCGGGCTTGCCGGATAGCTTATGGAGCGCGGGGGTAACGGGTAACGGCGGCCGCTTCCGGCCGGGCGGCTTTCGACTGGCCGAACAATTCTGGCCGATTTCCGCGGTTCCGAGGATTCACCCTTCGAGTCCCCGCGCGGGGACGCACCCCTGGGAGAATCCGATGCCGCCCCCCGTCCGAGTCGCCGCCGTCGCGGCCGCCCTTGCCCTCTTCGTCGCGCCGCCCGTCCGGGCTGGTTCCATCACCTACACGTTCACGTCCGACACCTCGACATTCAACGGTTCTCTGACCGGCAGCTTCCGCGTCGACGCGGCCGACCTGCTCGACGGGTTCCTCTCGACCGGGGACGTGAAGGACTACACGTTTACCCTCACCGACCTATCCGGGACGAAGACGTCGTACGCCTTCAACGGGGTGTTCCCGGACATCGCCGTGAACCCGCTCAGCGGGGTGCCGCTCACGAACCCGTCGGGTTCCGTGGCCACGGTCCTGGGGGATCAGGTCGGAGAGTCCGGGGCGGCCGCGGTGAGTCTGACGGACGCCGCGCTCGCCCCGGGCGGGGCGACGTGGTTCGCGTCCGTCCAGCCGACCGGCGACGTCGACAGCGGGACGGGGTACTGGCAGATCGGGCCGGACGGGGGCAGTCCGGTGCCGGTGCCCGGCGGGGCGACCCTCGCGCTCATCGGGGCCGGGTGCCTCACCGCGGCGCGGCGGCTGCGGCCGAAGTCGGCCGTTCCCGCCGCGCCCGGGTGTTAGTGCTGGTCCGGGTGGTCCGCCGCCGGCTTCGCGGCCGGCGGCGGGGTGTCCGAACTCCGCAGGCGTTCGATCACGCTGTAGAAGACCGGCGTCAGGAACACGCCGAACAGCGTCACCCCGAGCATCCCGCTGAACACCGCCGTCCCCAGCGCCACCTGCATCTCGGCGCCCGCCCCGCTCCGCAGCAGCAGCGGCACCACGCCGAGGATGAACGCGAAGCTGGTCATCAGGATCGGCCGCAGCCGCGCCCGCGCCGCCTCCACCGCCGCCTCGTGCCGCGCCATCCCGGCCTCGCGCTTCTGCTTGGCGAACTCGACGATCAGGATGGCGTTCTTCGTTGCGAGCCCCACCAGCACCACCAGCCCGATCTGGCAGAACACGTTCAGATCGAGGCCGGTAATCAGCAGCCCGGTCACGGCGCAGAGCAGGCACATCGGTACGACCATGACGATCGCCAGCGGCAGCAGCCAGCTCTCGTACAGCGCGGCCATCACCAGGAAGGCGATCACGACCGACAGCCCGAACACCAAGAGCGTCGTGTCGCCGGTGTAGGTGAAGAGTCCGGGGATCGTCACCGGCGTGCTCGCGGCGAGCTTCTGCTGATACGACAGTTCCGTCCACTCGTACCCCATGCCTGGGGGGAGTTCGCGGGCGGCCAGCGCCTCCATCGTCTCGATCGCCTGGCCGGAGCTGATCGCCCGCGAGTTCGTGAACCCGTTCAGGTCGGCCGACGGCGACATCTGGAACCGCCCGACCTTCGGCGGGCCGGCGGACGGGTCCACCACGAGCAGCCCGGCCAGCGGCACCATGTCGCCGGTCGGCCCGCGCACCTTCAGCCGCATCAGGTCTTCCACGGAGACGCGGAACTGGCCGTCGGCCTGCACCTGCACCTGCCAGTTGCGGTCGCGGAGGGTGATGTCGTTGACGTACAGCGACCCCATGTACACCTGGAGCGCCTCGTTGATGTCGGACACCGGGATGCCCATGCGGGCGGCCCGGTCGCGGTCCACGCTCACCGACACCTGCGGCGCCTGCGCCCGGAACGTGCTCGTCGCGCCGACGATGCCGGGCTGCTTCATCGCCGCCACGGCGAGGTTGCTGGTGATCCCCTGGAGGGCCGGGTAGCCGAGCCCGGCGCGGTCGAGCACCTGGAGCTTGAACCCGCTGCCGGTGCCGAGCCCGAGGATCGGCGGAGGGCCGAACGACACCACCGCCGCCTCGCCGATCCCGGCCAGCTTCTGGTTCAGCTCGCGCAGGATCACCGGCGCCCGCCGGCCGGGGCGCTCGGCGAACGGCTTCAGCGTCAGGAACATGCCGCCGTAGTTCGACACGTTCACCGACGACAGCAGGTTGTACCCCGGCAGGCTGATGACCCGGTTCACGCCCTCCGTCGCCAGCGCCAGCTCGGTCACCTTCGCCGCGACCGCCTCGGTGCGCTCCAGCGAGGCGCCGTCGGGGAGCTGGATGTTCACCATCAGGTAGCCCTGGTCCTGGTCCGGGATGAAGCCGGGCGGGACCGACGTGAACGCCATCCCGGTGAAGACCAGCAGCCCGAGGTAGAGCAGCAGCACGAGCGCGGCGAGCCGCAGCGACCGGCGCACCACCCAGGCGTAGCCCGAGGTCGTGTAGTCGAACCCGGTGTTGAACAGCCGGAAGAACCAGCCGAGGACGAGGTCGATGGCCTTGTCGGGGAGCGCCTTTGGGGCGTGGTGGCTCTGGAGCAGCAGCGGACACAGGGCCGGCGTAAGCGTGAGCGAGTTGAACGCGCTGAGCAGCGTGCTGACCGCGATGGTGATGGCGAACTGCTGGAAGAACTGGCCGGTGATGCCGGGGATGAACGCGCTCGGCACGAACACCGCCGCCAGCACCAGCGAGATCCCGAGGATGGCGTTGCCGACCTCCGACATCGCCGCCCGCGTCGCCTCGCGCGGCTCCATCCCCTTCGCCAGGTTCGCCTCCACGGCCTCGACGACGACGATCGCGTCGTCCACCACGATGCCGATGGCGAGCACCATGCCGAACAGGGTGAGCGTGTTGAGCGAGAACCCGACGGCGAGCATCACCGCCAGCGTGCCGACCAGCGCCACCGGCACGGCCAGCATCGGGATCAGCGCCGCCCGCCAGTTCTGGAGGAACACGATGACCACGATGAACACGAGGACGAACGCCTCGACCAGCGTGTGGACCACCGCCTCGATCGACTCCTGCACGAACCCGGTCGTGTCGAAGGCGATCGTGTACTCGATCCCGTCCGGGAACCGCTCCTTCTTCAACTCCTCCATCCGCTTCTTGACGCGCTCGGCGGTCTGGAGGGCGTTCGCCCCGGGGAGCGTGTACACGGCGAGGCCGACGGCCGGGTCGCGGTCGAGGAACGAGGACGAGTCGTAAGCCTTCGCCCCGAGTTCGACCCGGGCGATGTCGCCGAGCCGCACCAGCGCCTCGGGCTGGCCGGTGGAGCTCACCTTGCCGGCCTTCACGACGATGTTCTTGAACTCGTCCTCGGTCTTGAGCCGTCCTTGGGTGGTGACGACCAGCTGCGACGTCTGCCCGTGCGGGACCGGCGGGCGGCCGATCTGCCCGGCCGCCACCTGCGTGTTCTGCGCCTTGATCGCGTTCACCACGTCGCCGGCGGTCATCTCCAGGTCGGCGAGCTTGTTCGGGTCGAGCCACACCCGCATGGCGTAGTCGCGGTTGCCGAAGAAGAAGATGTCGCCGACGCCGTTGAGCCGCGCCAGGTCGTCCTTGACGTTGATGGCGACGAAGTTGCTGACCTCGATGTCGTCCTTGATCGGCTTCCCGTCCTTCCCCTTCGGGCTGTACACGTTGACGACGAGGAGGATGCTGGTGGACTGCTTCTTGGTCGTCACGCCGATCTGCTTCACCTCGGCCGGGAGGTTGGCGGTGGCGATCGAGACGCGGTTCTGGACGAGCACCTGCGCCATGTCCGGGTCGGTGCCGGTGCGGAAGGTGATGGTGAGCCGCATGTTCCCGTCGTCGGTGCACTGCGACTCCATGTACAGCATCCCCTCGACGCCGTTCACCTGCTGCTCGATCGGGGCGGCGACCGTCTCGGCGACGGTGCGGGCGTTGGCCCCGGGGTACTGGGTGGTGACGACGATCTGCGGGGGCACCACGTCCGGGTACTGGGCGATCGGCAGGGCCGACAGCGCGAGCACGCCGACGAGCGTGGTGAGGATCGACAGCACGATGCCGAACACCGGGCGGTCGATGAAGAAGTGGAACGGGCTGGGGGCGACGGTCGGGTGGGCGGCAGAGCCCGGCGCGGCGTGCGACATCGGTGAAGTCTCAGGCGGTGAACCGGTCGGCCCTCACACCCACACACGGCCCCTACTGCTGCACCCGCACCTTCACGCCGGGGCGGAGGCGGAGGAGGTTCGAGGCCGCGACGCGGTCGGCCGCGGTGACCCCGCCCCGGACCACGACCCACCCCCCGTCCGACTGGCCGAGCTCGACCGGGTGGACCACCACCTCGTCCTTCTCGTCGATGACGTAGACCACCCGCTGCCGGTCCTGCTGGACCACCACCGTCTCGGGGATCATCAGCGCCTTGCCGGCGGCCCCGGCGTCCACCCGGACGCGGACCGAGTCG
Source organism: bacterium (assembly GCA_017308215.1). Classification (GTDB taxonomy): domain Bacteria; phylum Planctomycetota; class Planctomycetia; order Gemmatales; family Gemmataceae; genus Urbifossiella. The sequence goes on from JAFKFQ010000382.1 coordinate 9,387, forward strand.
CCGGGGGAGAGCTTGTCGTCCCGGTTGTCGAACTCGGCGCGGATGGTGCGCGTGCCGGTCCCGCGGACGATCTCGGTGTCCACGAACGACACGGTGCTGAACCGCGTGAACTTGTCCTCGTTCTTCTGGGCGATGCCGACCCGCAGCGCGGTCTTCTTCGGGTCCGGGATGGTCTTCTTGTCGTAGATCTCGTCGCGGTACCACAGCGAGGTGAGCTCGTCCACCTCCCACGTGGCGTACACCTTCTCGGTCGGGATGATCTCGTCGAGGACGGTCTGGTAGGCGGAGACCGCGTCGCCGACGGCGACCCGCGACAGCCGGGTCACGCCGGTGGTCGGCGCCTTGATCGTGCAGTAGTCGAGGTTCTTCTGGGCCTTCGCCTTGGCCGCCTCGGCCGCCTGCCTGGCCGACTCGGTCACCTTCATCTGGGCCTTCGCGACCTCGTACTGGGCCGCCCGCTCGTCCTTGTTCGACGCGCTCCCGCCGCCCATGTTGAACGCAGCCAGCTCGCGGTCGTACTGCACCTTCGCCAGCGCCGTGTCGGCCTTCGCCTTGATGATGTCGGCCTCGGCCTTCGCCAGGTTGGCGACCGCGCTGTCGTAGTCCGCCTGGAACAGGATCGGGTCGATCCGGTACATGACCGACTTGTCCTTCTCGACCGCCTTCCCCTCGACGAAGTCGCGGCTGAGGAGGACGCCGGTCACCTGCGGGACGACGCGGACCGGGTCCTTCGCCTCGATGCGGCCGGTGAACTCCTTGTACGGGGCGAACGCGCGCTCCGCCGGGCGGACGACGGTGACCCCGGGCGGTTCCGGTGGTTGGAGCTCGGGCGGCTTCTTGCACCCGGCGAGGGCGGCGAGGGCGGCGAGCGCGACGGCCGACCCGCGGGCGGGGCGGCACGACCACGGGGAGGACATGAGAGCCTCCGGGCAGACGGGATGGCGACACCGAGATCGTAGTGAGGGGCGGGCGCGTGGACAGGAAATTCCCGACCCGGCAGGGGCCGGTGTCGGGCGCCCGGTCGGCGGAGACCGGTTGGCGCTGTCGGCCGACTCACGCCGGCGCGTTACAGGTAGGTGCTGAGGAGGTAGAGTCCGAGGCCGATGGCGGTGAGGAACACGGCGATGCGCGTGCCCCAGCCGAGCGCCTCGTGGAGGATGCGGTCCCAGCGGTCGTGCCGGGTGGCGGCGTACACCAGACTGACGATCACGAGCAGGACCGGCAGATCCCAGTAGATGCTCACGGCGAACACGGGCATCGTCGGCTTCCTCTCGCGCGGGTGACGGGGTGGCGGGGTAACAGTGGTGAAGGGGGTGACACGACCACCCGCGCCTCACCCGTTCACCCGCTCACCCCTTCCCCTCCTCGTCTTTGTCTTTCCCGGGTGGGTCGCGGAACATCGGGCCGGCGAGGGCGTCGTAGATCACGAGCAGGTTCAGCACGCCGGCGATGACGGTGTACACCCAGCCCAGATCCCAACGCTTGTTGCCGTTCCGCTGGAGGTCGTTCAGTTCCTCCTCGGTCGGCGCGCGCTGGAAGGTGCCGAAGATCGGCCCGGTCTGCGCGTTGGGGTCGAACTTGGCGTACTGCACGACCGCCGGCCACGCGGCGGCACCGATCCAGAATTGGCCCATGAACTGCGGCCGGTAGGCGACCGCCTTCGCCGGCCCGCCGAGCCGCCACCCGAGCACCTCGACGTCGGCCTGGTCGGCGACGGCGGGGAGCCAGACGTTCTTCCACTGCCCCATCGCCATGCCGTAGAAGAACAGGGCGTACAGGCCGCCGAAGAACAACAGCCCCTTGCCGGTGCGCCCCTGGTACACCTGCCCGAGCCCCGGGATGAGGTAGCTGAGGACGGCGGCGAGCGGGTCGAGTTTGGGCGGCCCCGGGTCGAGCGCGACCGCCGGCGGCGGCGGGGGCGGCGCGGTCACGGCCGGCGCCGGCGGGTTCGCCAGCGCGGCCGGAATGGCGGCCCCGCCCGCCGGGCTCCCCGCGTCGGCCGACGCGGGCGGGGGGGCGGGTGATTCGGGCGGGGCAGAGGACATCAGGTTCACTCGACCAGACAGAACGCCGGCGGCCCGGCACCGGAAGGATTCGCCGGCGGCCGGGCCGGATTGTCGATCGGGTGATTATAGAAGGCCGGTGGACGTGAGACAGGAGACCGGGGGTGGGGAACAGGAGACAGAGGTCCACGCCCCTGTTCCCCGTCTCTTGTCACTGCGGCCAGGGCAGCGGGAAGGGGAGCTGCACCAACCCGGCGACGGTCGCCAAATGGGCGGCGGTGTAGACGAGCAGCGCGACGCCGGTGACGCCGATCAGGTTCTTCCCGAACCAGCTTCTCGGGAGCCAGCCGACCGGGCCGAGCAGCCGCGTGAGGCTGTCGAACCCCCAGTCGATCGCGGCCAGCGGCCACAGCAGCACCGGCAGCGGCGGGGGCGGCGGCTCGACTACGACCGGCGTCAGCGTGGGTGTCGGCGTGGGCGTGGGTGGCGCCGGCGCAGCGGCCACCACGGACGCGGGCGGTGGTGTCGGCGCCACCGGCGCCGGCCGCGGGGCGGGCTTTGACGGCGGCGTCGGCTTCCGCTCGATGATCGGTGTCGTCGGCTCCGGCGGTGGGATCATCGGCACCGGCGCGGGCGTCGGCTCCGGCCGCGGCGGGGGAGCCGGCGCGACGATCACCTCGGCAACTGGCGGTGGGGGAGCGGGGGCGGCGATCACCTCGGCAACCGGCTGCGGGCGCGGCGGGGCAACGAGCGGCGGGATCGGCGCCGGCTGCGGGCGCGGCGGCTCGGGCGGGGCGGCGAAGTGCGGGACCGGCGGCGGGGCTGCGGGGGCGTCGTACCGCCACGTCGGGCCGGCCGGCGGGGTCGGGGGCGCGGGCGGCGGCTCGGTGCCGGTCAGCGGCAGGTTGAGCATCCGCTGGAGGAGCGAGTCGAGCTCGTCGAGCTGTTGCCGGGTGAGGTCGTTCGCGCTGGGGGCGGTCGCCATGGCTTCCTTCCGCGGCCGGGCCGGCGTCGTGCCGAGGGGCGGGCGAGTGTAGACCGGCTGGAACGGCGACGCAAGGGCAAGTCGCGGCGCGAAACTCGGCTTCCCCGCGGCGCCCCGCCGGCGCTACACTGCCGGCCTCGCGGGGAGGGAGCACGGATGCGCATCTGTATCTACGACGACCGCCGGGCCGCCGACTTCGGCCCGCTCACCGCCACCCGCCCGGCGTCCGACCTGCTGTGCGGGCTCACCACGCTCGCCGAGAAGCAGGCCCGGTTCTTCCGCGCCGACGGCGTCGGCTACCTCGTCCGCCCCGAACTGGCGCCGCTGTTGAAGGCCCGTGACCCGGCGGTGCCGGTCAACGACCCGGCGTGGCTCCGTGCCGCGCCGACGGTGCTGGTGAACTCGCGCTGGGTCGCGCCGCCGCGGCCGTTCCCCGGCCCGGCCTACCGGGACCTGTTCACCGGCGGCACCGCCGTCGGCGTGTGCGGCGGCGAGGTGGCATTCGCGTCGGCCGGCCACGCGCAACTGCAGGCGGTCAGCCCGGTGACGGTCGACGACTGTATCCACGACTGGGCGCAGGCGCTGCCGGGCGTCGAGGCGGGCGGGCACGTCGTCCGCCGGCCGTGGGAGTTGGTCGATCTGAACGCGGCGCAGATCGCCGCCGACTTCGCCGCCGCGTGCGACCCGACGGCGGCCGGGTTCCACCCCGCCGGGTTCGCCCTCGTCGGCCCCGCCGACCGGCTGTACCTCCACCCGTCGGCCCGCATCGACCCGATGGTCGTCGCCGACACCACCGCCGGCCCGGTGTGGATCGGCGAAGGGGCGGTGGTGACGGCGTTCACGCGGCTGGAAGGCCCGTGCGCTATCGGCCCGCACACGCAGTTGTTCGGCGCGAAGGTGAAGGCCGGCACGACGCTCGGCCCGCACTGCCGGGTCGGCGGCGAGGTCGAGGCGAGCATCCTGCTCGGGTACGCGAACAAGTACCACGACGGGTTCCTCGGGCACAGCTACGTCGGCGAGTGGGTGAACCTCGCCGCCGCGACCGGCACCGCCGACCTGCGCTGCGACTACCGGCCGGTGACGGTGAAGATCAACGGCGAGGTGGTGAACAGCGGGCGGCTGAAGGTGGGAAGCATCTTCGGCGACCACGCCCGCACCGGCCTCGGCGTACTGCTCGACGCCGGCACGGTGGTCGGCCCGTTCGCCGCGGTGCTGCCGTCGGGCCGGCTGGCGCCGCGGGTCGTGCCCGGATTCGCCCGCACCGGCCCGGACGGCACGACGCCGGCGCCGGACCTGGAGGAACTGTTCGCCACCGCCGACCGCGCCATGCGCCGCCGCGGGAAGGAATTGACGCCCGAGTTGAGGGCGGTGTACGCGGCGTCGTCGGGGCGGCGGGTGGCCGAGAGCGAGCCGGCAACGCTGCCGCTACGGCGGACGGCGTGAAAGAGGTGTCTTCGTAGGTCGGGTCGAGTCTTCGAGGCCCGACGCGGGGTAGCGGGTGCGACTGACGGAGACATGCGCCGAGTCCTAAATCCTCTGTCGCGGTCCGGGCCGCGACACAGTCGGTGGGGCCACACCCAACACATCACCTACAGTCTACCGGCCCAGTTGCCCGCCCACGCCACCCCGGGGTGGTCACAGTAGTAGGCACACGGCGTGTGCCGTACGGAAGAACGGCACACGCCGTGTGCCTACTACGTTGGCCAGTTCACGCCGGCCGGTCGCCACGTCGGGGCTTCGCACACGAGACCGACCGGTCGACGGACCACCCGGAAGACACCCGACACTCGTCATTTCACCCTCATCCGGTCCGACCGCGGTAGAATGTCCAGCACAGGACGTAAGCCGCACACCGACGCCGCACCATGTCGCTCCCCGTTCGGTCACTCCCCGTCGCCCAGAACTGGGACTGCCGCGGCTGCGCGTCGTGCTGCCGGAATTACGCCATCCCCGTTTCCGCCGATGAACAGAAGCGGATCGAGGCGCAGGGCTGGGACGCCGACCCGGGGCTGAAGGACACGCCGTTCTTCCTGGCCGACGGCCGTGGCACCACGCTCAACCACCGACCCGACGGCGCGTGCGTCTTTCTTGGCGACGACAACCGCTGCCGCATCCACGCTAGGTTCGGCCCCGCGGCGAAGCCGCTCGCCTGCCGCGTCTACCCGTTCCTCCTGGTTCCCGCCGGCGACCACTGGCGCGTCGGCCTCCGCTACGCCTGCCCGAGCGCCGCCGCGAACGACGGCCGCCCGCTCGACGCGCACCTGCCCGAGGTCCGCGAGTACGCCGCGCTCCTCGAAGCCGACCAGCCCGCCGTGAAGGACCGCCCGCCGACTCCGCTCCGCGACGGGACTGTCGTTCCGTGGGACGACGTGCTCCGCATCGCCGGCGCGGTGGCGAAAGTACTCGGCGCCGCCGACGTGCCGCTCGAACGCCGCTGGCGCACGGTGCTGAAGCTCGCCGAGATCGCGGACGGGCTGAAGTTCGACGGCGGCGGGAACGCGAAGAAAGCCGTGACGGGCGGTCGGCTGAGCGAGATGTTCCACGTCCTGTCCGAGACGGCGGACGAGGAGACGCCCGCGGCCGCCGCCGTGCCGCGGCCGGGGCGGGCCGCGCGGCTGGTGTTCCGGCAGGTGCTGGCGGTGTACGCCCGCAAGGACCACGGCGCGGAGAAGGGGACCGCCCAGCGCTCGCCGCTCGGCCGCGTCGCCGCCGCCGTCCGCTTCGCCCGCGGCGCCGGCCGTGTGCCGAAGCTCCACGCACAACTGCCGGAAGTGTCCTTTCAGGCCGGGGAGGAACCGTTCGGCCCGCTGCCTCAAGAAAGTAGTGCGTTGCTCACGCGGTATTACCGGCTGAAGGTTCAATCCCTCCAGTTTTGTGGGCCGACCAACTTCGGCGTACCATTCTGGGAAGGGGTTCGTTCACTGGCGCTGACGTTCCCGGCCGTCATGTGGCTGGCCCGGGTGTTCGCCGCCGGCGGGATGCCGAAACCGGCCGCGGTCGAGCTCGCGGTCCGGGTCACGGACGACAACTTCGGGTTCAACCGGCTCCTCGGACTGGGCCGGCAGAAGTTCGCCCTACGATTGCTGGCCGCCCGAGAGGAGCTCCCGCGGTTGGTGGCGTGGTACGGGCAGTAAGTGTGGAATACGGAGCGCGGAACGCGGGATTGAAGGCGGCGGGCCACCCGGCCCGCGGCTTTGATTCCGCACCCCGCTTTCCGCCCTCCGCATTCGGAGAGACGCCGTGGAGAAGTGGTTCGAGGGGATTGACCTGCTCGGCCGCGTGGCCTGGGTCGGCACCGGGTGCTGGCTGCTCGCCAACGGCGGCGAGGCGGCGGTGCTGGAACTGCCGCCGTCGGTGTGGGGCGGGCCGGACCCGGTTCGCCTCGCCGCGCAGGCCGCGCGCGAGCGGCAACTGCGGGTGAAGTACCTCCTCTGCACGCACGCCCACCTCGACCACTTCAGCCGTCCGACACTCCGCCGGATGCGCGCCACCTTCCCCGACGCCGAGCCGGTGTTGCAGGCGGGGTTCCGCGGGTCGGTGGACGACCAGCTCGGCGTTCGCTTCTTCGACGACTCCGCGGTACTGGACCTCGGCGGCGAGCCGCTGTACCTCGTCCACGCCCCGAAGCACAGCCGGACGGACACGCTGGTGATCTTCCGCGGCGCCGTGTGTACCGGCGACTGGGAGCTCGGCACGGTGCGGACCGTCCACGACTGGAACCCGCTGTGGCGGGTGCCGGTGGAGACGCGGGTGGAGTCGTGCGAGCGGATGATGCACTTCCCGGCCGAGCGGAACTACGCCGTGCACCGGCTGTATTCGGTCCACGGCACCGAGCGCCGCGAGAACGTGGACTTCCCCGCGCTCATGGCCCAGACGCGCGAGGACCGGCAGCTGTGGTGAGGTGCTAATCTCCCCGATGCTACGCCGGCGCGGCTCCCCGGGGCGTTGCCCCGGGCTATCGAATCCCACCCCTTCGGGGTGAAGAGGGGGGGGTCGATTGGTGGGGCCGGCGTCCCGCCGGTCCAAGCGGCCAGCGGTACGTAGGCCCACAAATCCGAGGCGTGGGTGGTTTTCAGGCCAACGGCCTGAGATTCGATAGCCCGGGGAGCCGCGTCGGCCGCGGCACCCGCCGCGGTTGGCCTTCCGCCCGGCGCCGCGATTTGTCACACTCCCGACCGCATGGACGCGCCCCGGTTTTCCCGCCGCCGCCTGCTCCGCCTCGCCGGGGCCGTCGCCGGCCTCGGCCTCGCGGCCGAGGCGGTGCGCGTTTTCCTTTACACGAACAAGCACACCGTCATCCCCGGCCGCGTCTACCGCTCGGCGCAGCTGTCGGCCGCGGGGCTGGAGCGCGAGATCGCCGACCGCGGCATCCGCACGGTCGTGAACCTCCGCGGCACCTGCCCGGACACGTCGTGGTACGCCGCCGAGGCCCGCGCGACCGTCGCCGCCGGCGTGAACCTCGAAGACGTGTCGCTGTCCGCGAAGCGCCTCCCCGCCCCCGCGGAACTGCGGCGGCTCGTGGAAGTGCTCGACCGCACCGAGCACCCGATCCTCCTCCACTGCCAGCAGGGCGCCGATCGCACCGGCCTCGCGGCGACGATGGCGCTCCTGCTCCACACCGACGCGACCCCCGCCCGCGCCCGCCGCCAGCTCTGGCCGCGGTACGGCCACGTCAACGCCGGCCGCACCGCCGCCATCGACCGCGTGTTCGACTTCTACGAGGCGTGGCTGGCGGCCCGGAACGAGCTGCACACGCACGACCGCTTCCGCCACTGGGCGACGGCCGAATACTGCCCCGGCCCGTACCGCGCGCACGTCGCGCTGCTCGACCCGCCTTCTACCGTCCCGGCCGCGCGCGGCTTTTCGCTCCGCGTCCGCTGCGACAACACCTCCATCGAGCCCTGGACCTTCCGCCCCGGCGCCGCCGGCGGGGTGCAGCTGCGCTACCAGCTCTACACGCCGGCCGGCACGCGCGTGTTCGTGGGCCACGCCGGCCGCCTCGCCGCGACGGTCGCGCCCGGCGAGAGCATCACGCTCGCCGCCGGCCTGCCGCCGCTCGAAGAACCCGGCCGCTACGTGTTCCACGCCGACCTGCTCGACACGCAGGTGATCGACCTCCACGACGCCGACTTCGTGCAGTACGGGTCGGAACCGCTGGTGGCCGACGTTCAGGTCCGCTAACGCCCAGGGACGGGCGAGGTGCCCATGCTCTCCGTCGTGATCCCGGTGAAGGACGAGCGCGACAACGTCCGCCCGGTCGCCGACCGGGTGCGCGAGGCGCTGCGCGAGGCCGGCCCGTGGGAGCTCGTGTTCGTGGACGACGGCAGCACCGACGGCACGTTCGCCGCGCTCGATGCGGTCGCGGCGGCCGACGCGCGGGTGAAGGTGGTGCGGCTGCGCCGCAACTTCGGCCAGAGCGCCGCGACGCAGGCCGGGCTCGACGCCGCGACCGGCGACGTGATCGCCACCCTCGACGGCGACCTCCAGAACGACCCCGCCGACATCCCGCGGATGCGCGCCAAGCTCGACGAGGGCTACGACGCCGTTCTGGGGCTGCGGGCGAAGCGGCAGGACAAGTTGCTCGTACGCAAGGTGCCGAGCCTGGTCGCCAACCGCCTCATCCGGGCGGTGCTCGGCATCCCGTTCAAGGACTTCGGGTGCGCGCTGCGCGTGATGCGCCGCGACGTGGCCGACGGGCTGGAACTGTACGGCGAGATGCACCGGTTCATTACCGCCCTCATCCTCCAGCAGGGTGCCCGCGTCACGCAAATCCCGGTGGCGCACCACCCGCGCACGGCGGGGAAGTCGAAGTACAACCTGACGCGCACCGTGCGCGTCATGCTCGACCTGATGACCGTGAAGTTCCTGGGCAGCTACCAGACGCGGCCGATGCACGTGTTCGGCAGCCTCGGCCTCGGGTGCGTCGGCCTCGGGTTCCTGCTCGCGCTGGCGTCGGTGGTGATGAAGTACACGACCGGCCCGGGGATGACCGAGAACCCGCTGTTCCTGTTCGGCGCGGTGACGGCGCTGACCGGGGTACAGTTCCTGTCGCTCGGGCTGGTCGGCGAGGTGCTGACGCGCGTCTACTTCGAGAGCCAGGGGAAGCGGCCGTACACGGTGCGCGACCGCCGCAACCTCGACCTCGCCCCGCCCCCACTCCGCCGCGCCGCGTAGGCCGCACATTTTTTGACGGGATGAACCGGACAGACAGGATAGAACAGAGTTGTTTTTTCATCCTGTTTCATCCCGTCAAAAAATGCCTTCCTGCGACGTGCTCGTGATCGGTGTCGGCGGCATGGGCTCGGCGACGTGCTTCGAGCTGGCGCGCCGCGGCGCGCGCGTCGTCGGGCTGGAGCAGTTTCCGCTCGCGCACGCCCGCGGCAGCTCCCACGGCCGCACGCGCATCATCCGCACCGCGTACTACGAGCACCCGGACTACGTGCCGCTCCTGCGCCGCGCGTGGGAGCGGTGGTACGAACTCGAACAGCTCACGGGGAAGCACCTCCTCACCGAGTGCCCGTGCCTATCGGTCGGCCCGGAAGGTGGGCAGGTTGTAGCGGGCGTGCGCGCCGCGGCGCGGGCGCACCGGCTCGCGGTCGAGAACCTGTCCGCCGGGGACGTGGCACGTCTCTTCCCGTTCCGCTTCCCCGACGACTTCGCCGGCGCGCTCGAACACGCCGCCGGGTTCCTCGCCGTGGAGGAGTGCGTGCGCGCGCACGCGCTCGCGGCGGTCGAACACGGCGCCGACCTGCGCACGGAGGAAGTCGTGCGCTCGTGGGTGGCGACGAACGACGGTGTGGAGGTCGTGACCGACCGCGACACGTACCACTCCGCGAAGTTGGTGGTGACAGCCGGGGCGTGGGCGACGCGGCTGCTGGCGGGTCTCGGCGTGCCGCTCACGGTGATGCGGCAGGTGCAGACGTGGTTCCGCACCGACCCGACACTCGTCCGCCGCGACCGCTTCCCGATCTTCCTCGCCGACGTGCCCGGCGGCCCGTTCTACGGCCTCCCCGCGCTCGACGCCGACGGCGTGAAGATCGCCCGCCACTACGGCCAACCTGAACTCCCCGACCCGGACGGCGTGGACTGGACCGCGACCGCTGCCGACTTCGAGCCGGTCGATGCGTTCCTGCGCACCTACAGTACACTTCCGCACTGGACGCCGGCACACGCCGCGGTGTGCCAGTACACCCTCACGCCGGACCGACACTTCGTCATCGACACGCACCCCGAATTCCCGCAGGTGGCGGTGGCGTGCGGGTTCTCGGGGCACGGGTTCAAGTTCGCCACGGTCGTCGGTGAAATCCTGGCCGATCTGGCGCTGACCGGTCGTACCGCGCACCCGATCGGGATGTTCCGCGCGGGGCGCTTTGGATCGGGCGACCTGCCGGCGTGAGCCGGCCGGTCGCCCGACCGGCAACCGGCGTTCCCCGGCGCTGCGGGCCGCGGGTAGAATGCCCCTTCCATGCCACTCCCCCACAACTTCCCGCCGCTGCCGCCCGCGCTGCCGGCCGCCGTCCAGCGATACTGGGGCTTCACCACCCTCCGCGCCCTGCAGGAAGACGCCATGCGCCTCGCCCTCGCGGGGCGTGACGCGCTCGTCGTCATGCCGACCGGCGGCGGGAAGTCGCTGTGCTACCAGGCGCCGGCCGTCGTCCGCGGCGGGCTCACGGTCGTGGTGTCGCCGCTCATCGCGCTGATGAAGGACCAGGTGGACGGCCTCGCCCGCGTCGGCGTGCCGGCGGTCCGCATCGACAGCTCGATGACCGCCGACGAGAAGGCCGACGCCGCGGCCGCGATCCGCTCGGGCGAGGCGCGGCTCGTGTTCACGTCGCCCGAACGCCTCGTCAACACCGGCCTCGTGCAGTTCCTCCGCGACTGCGGGGCGAACGCGGTGGCGATCGACGAGGCGCACTGCATCAGCCACTGGGGGCACGACTTCCGCCCCGAGTACCGACAGATGGTGCGGCTGAAGGAGTGGTTCCCCGGCGCCGCCGTGCAGGCGTACACCGCGACCGCCACCGAGCGCGTCCGCGCCGACATCGTCGAGCGACTCGGCCTCCACGACCCGACCGTGCTGGTCGGCAACTTCGACCGCCCGAACCTCACGTTCCGCGTGCTGCCGCGCGTCAGCCCGATCGGGCAGGTGCGCGAGGTTCTCGACCGCCACCCCGGCGACGCCGGCATCGTCTACTGCCTCCGCCGCGCCGACGTGGACGACGTGGCCGCGCAGCTGAAGGCGATGAAGTACAAGGCGGTCGCGTACCACGCCGGCATGAGCCCGGACCAGCGCCGGCAGGCGCAGGAGGCGTTCGCGTCGGAAGAGGTGGACATCGTCGTCGCCACGGTCGCGTTCGGGATGGGGATCGACCGCTCGAACGTGCGGTTCGTGGTCCACGCGGCAATGCCGAAGTCGATCGAGCACTACCAGCAGGAGACCGGCCGCGCCGGCCGCGACGGGCTGCCGAGCGAGTGCGTGCTGCTGTTCAGCGGCGCCGACTTCGTCACGCTCAAGTCGATCACCGAGAAGTCGGCGCTGGAGGCGGGGGCGGCGCCGGAGTTCGTCGCGTCCACGATCAAGCACCTCGACGACATGGCGAAGTACGCCCGCGGCGCGGTGTGCCGCCACCGGGCGCTCGTCGAGTACTTCGGCCAGTCGTTCGAGGCCGAGAACTGCGGCGCGTGCGACATCTGCCTCGGCGACACCGACGAGGTGCCGGACGCGAAGCAGGTCGCGCAGAAGATCCTGTCGTGCGTGGCGCGGGTGAAGGAGTCGTGCGGCGTCACGCACGTCCTCGACGTGCTCCGCGGCGCGAACACCGACGGCGTCCGCTCACGCGGCCACGACAAGCTGACGACCTACGGCCTGCTCGGGGACGTACCGAAGAACGACCTGCGCGACTGGATCTACCAGCTCGTCGGGCAGGGGGCGCTGGCGGTGAGCGAGGGCGAGTACCCGCTGCTGAGGCTGACGCCGCTGTCGTGGGCGGTGATGAAGGGCGAGCAGTCGGTGCGGCTCATCCGCCTCGCCCGCAAGACCCGGCGCTCCGCCCGCGACCGCGACGACGCGCCCGCCGCCGAGAGGCACCCGCCGGGGACGCTGCCGGCCGGCGCCGACCCCGAACTGTTCGAGCGGCTGCGGCAGGTGCGGCGGCAGGTGGCGGTGGGGCTCGGGGTGCAGCCGTACCTGGTGTTCCCCGACTCGGTGCTGGCCGAGTTCGCCCGCGGCCGCCCGGGCACGCTGGCGCGGATGCGGCAGGTGAGCGGCGTCGGCGACCGCAAGCTGGCGGACTTCGGCGAGACGTTCCTGAACGCCATCCTCGCCCACTGCGGGCAGGCGGGCCTCGCGCTCGACGTGGACGCGCCGGTGGCGCGGGGCGCCGCGCCGGCGAAGCCGGTGCACAAGCCGTCGGCGCGGCGGGACATGGTGTTCGACCTGTTCCGTACCGAGGCGGCGCTGGACTACGTGGCGGCGAAGCTGGAGGTGACGCGCGGGACGGTGGCGGAGTACCTGGTCGAGTACATCCGCGAGGAGAAGCCGGCGGGCATCTTCGCGTGGGTGCCGGAGGACGTGTGCGAGCGCGTCGCCGCCGCGGCGGAGCAGTGCGGCACGACGCGCCTCAAGCCTGCCTTCCAGGCGCTGAACGAGGAAGTCCCTTACGACACGATCCGCATCGTCTTCGCCTTCCTCGATTCCCGCGACGGGGGGTGAAATCCGTGCCGGGAGCGGTCACACACCCGGGGGCGCCGGTCCCGCGGCCGGTCGTCCCGTGCCCGATCACCAGCCGCCGCGCCCTGACAATCTGGTACCACCTGGCAGTTGGGCGCGTTAATCCTACAGCCGTAGTTGCTCGGTCCGGCGGCCGGGCCTTTCGCGTCCGGTCGTGGTACCGCCGTGCGCGGTGCGGAGGCACCCGCCGCCACTCGGACCAGGTCGGCACTCGCTCGGCCGGGGGCAGCCGCTCCCACGCCCACTGGAGGAGCGACTTGCGGACTTCCGGCCATCATCCACGACCCGACTCACCCACGGAAGCCGAACCGACGGGTCGGTTCCGACACGCCGGACGCATAACCCGGGAGTCGGGTGTTAGCCACCGGGTCTCCGCCGACTCCGAGACCCCGAGACGTTTTGTCCCCTCGGAGCCTCTCTGCGGGCCACCTGATGGATCTCTCGGGGGCGAGCGACTGACTGATCCGAGACTCGATCTAGCGTACTAGGAGGCAAAATCCTGCGAAAACCGGGCGAAAACATGAACACCCCGGGGGCTCTCCCCGGGGTGTTGGTGTTAACCGCTGTGTCGGTGCGATTCCGTAATCGGTCGGGAAGCTTCTAGAATTTGATCAGGCACTCCACCGCGGCGGTGAACTGGGAACGGTCGAGCTGGGAGTCGGGGGGGCCGAAGGCCGACACGTCCGCAAAGTCACCGCGGACCTCCGGGCGGAAGCTGAGCCACTTTCGCGGCATGTAGTTCAACCCGAGCGTGACCTCGCCGTAGTGCCCCGGGGTCCCGATGCGAGACCCATCCACGTCGTCGAACCACTCGCCCCGCATGTTCAAGTCAACCGTTTCCGAGACGTGTACGACGCCGATCCCGAGGAGGCTGTACCACGAGGCCGTGCCGCCGCCGGGGGTGTCCGCCCACCCCATGTCCGCCTGGACGATCTGGGTGAAGTACCGGCCCCAGTGGTGTAACGCTCGCAGCTCGACCACGGTGGTCATCTGGTCGGTGAGTTCCGGGGTCGCCCCGAACACCGCCCCCGGGCCGGCCAGGACGGTGCCGGACAGCTGCGTTCGCTTCTCCTCCTGGAGCCAGTAGTTCACCTGGCCGATGTAGCACGGCGCGTCGCTCCGCAGGGTGAAGAACGTGTTCGCCCCCAGCGTCAGGCCGTTGATGACGTCGAGCTGTTGGGTCACGTGCCAGTTCGCGGTCAGCCCGGTGAACGCGCCGTCCTGGCTGTAGAACCACTGGTACGAGTTGGAGTAGAAGGGGCGGTAGGGGGCCATCGCGCTCTCGTGCCCGATCAGGGTGTACTGCCGCCCGAGCTTCAGGTCCACCCCGCCGTCGGTCAGCACGGGCAGGTGGGCGGAAGCGAAGAGCTGCCGGAAGTCGAGCCCGAACCGGGGGTTGTCCCCGGGGATGCCGCCGAGTGGGTGCAGGAGGGCGGCGTCCGCCCCGGCGTATAGTTCCGACCGAAACCCGAAAGAGAGGGTTTCGGGGTCCAGCCCCCGCTCGACGACGACGGCCAGTTGGTTGAGCAGGAACTCGTTGCCGAACCGGTTCTCCCGGGGCTGCACCGCGAGCAGCCCGCTCCCGCTGGACGACGTGGTGTAGCCCATGTTCATCCACCCGAAGAGCCGATACCGCTCCTCCGCGAGCCGGCTCACCCCGGGGTGGTCGGGGAAGAGGGCCTGGAGCAGTCTTAGATCTTCCGGCAGGCGAGAGCCGGCCGCAGGCCCGGGCGACTCCGTGGTGCCCTCGAGCGACGCCTGCGACCGGGACGGCGGCAGACCGCCGAACGCCGGGGCCGGTGTCCCGGGCTCTTGTGCCCCTGCCGGGTAGGGCGTAATCCCGACGATCAGACCCACAAGACATCGTGTCGCGAACCAGCGGGGCGGTCGCATCCGAACTCCTATTGGACACATTCTGCTCGCGCGGCCGCCATCACCGCGCGAGTCTGCAGCACCACGGCCGGGTATGGATCGGCCGAGCGGGCGGGCCGAGCCTCTCCAAGTGCACGTGGTCTCCCACGTGTCCCTCTCCCAAGCCGTGTCACCACTACAGCCCCACCCCCAGGACGCCTCGCTCAGTAGCAATCCCGCGATTCCCCTGCCTAACGTGCGGGCAACTGCAACCCGCAACCACTCGATAAGGAACTGGATTACTACCGCCGTCCGGTGCCACGACCGATCGCCCCACCTGGCGGCGGGGGCGCACCACGCCAATCGCACGCGGGATTTTGCATGTCGATCAACAAATTGTTCGGCTTCATCTACTCCGCCTCCACCCTCCTCCTGGTCGTGCTGGGGGGGCTCACCTACCAGGCGTACCGCCAGCAGGCGGCCCTGATCGAGAGCCAGAAGGTCCGCTACGCGTCCTACGCGCTGGCGGTCGAACTGCGCCAGAGTTCCGATGACCTGACCCGCCTCGCCCGGACGTACGTCACCACCGGCGACGAGCGCTACGAGCGCATGTACTGGGACGTCTTGGCGGTGCGCGACGGCAAGAAGCCGCGGCCGGACGGGCTCACCGTCTCGCTCCGCCAGCTGATGCAGGACCTCGGGTTCACCGCGGAAGAGTTCGCGAAGCTCCGGGAGGCGGAGGACAACTCGAACGGCCTCGTCACCACCGAGACGATCGCCATGAACGCGGTCAAGGGGTTGTTCAACGACGGGACCGGGAAGTACACCCGCCAGGCCCGGCCGGACGCGGAGATGGCCCGGCGGATCATGTTCGACGAGCAGTACCACAAGGATAAGGTCAAGATCATGCTCCCGATCGGCGAATTCGAGGTCATGCTCGACCGCCGCACCAAGGCCGACGTCGCCGCCCGGGAGGTCGAACTCCGCCTGTACCTGACCCTGATCGGGGCCATCGTCGGAACGTCCATCCTGATCGGGGTCGGGTCGTACTGGATCATCCGCCGGAAGGTGATCGCCCCGGTCGGCACCCTCCGCACCCAGATGAACCGGGTCGCGGACGGCGACCTGGCACAGTCCCCGGAAGTGGAGGCCCTGCGGGTCGGCCGCGACGAGGTGAGCCAGTTGGCGGCGGCCATCGCCACCACCGTCGGCGGCATGCGGACCGGCCTGCAACTCGAGACGGTGAACTGGGAGGCGGTCGGACGGCAGCGGGTGGTCAACGCCGACTTCACCTGCCAGATCAACGCGGTTCACAAGGCCCAGGCGGTGGTCGAGTTCCAGCCGGACGGGACCGTCGTCACGGCCAACGACAACTTCCTCGCCGCGACGGGCTACACGCTGCCCGAGGTCCAAGGTCGGCACCACAGCCTGTTCGTCGACCCGGCCCGCGCGGTCGACCACGAGTACCGGGAGTTCTGGGCGAAGATCAACCGCGGGGAGTACCAGGCGGGCGAGTTCCGGCGGGTCGGCAAGGGCGGCCGGGAGGTGTGGCTCCAGGCGTCCTACAACCCGATCTTCGACGTGAACGGCAAACTCTACAAGGTCGTCGCGTACGCCACCGACATCACCGCGGCCAAGAACCTGGAGCGGAAGGTGCGGGAGGACGCGGCCGAGTTGCGGCAGAAGGTGGAGGCGGTGAACGGGGCGGTGGCCGCACTGGCCGCCGGCGACTTCACCCGGCGTGTGCCCGATCTCGGGGACGACCTGGTCGGCACCATGGCCGCCGGACTCGACCGGGCCATCGGGACGGTCCGGGCGGCCCTGGAGGGTGTGCGGGAGGTGTCGGAGCAGCTGGCGGACGCGAGCGGTCAGCTGGCGTCGGCGGGTGAGGAGATCGCGTCCGGTGCGCAGGAGCAGGCAAGCAGTCTGGAGGAGACGGCGTCGACGCTGGAGGAGATCACGGCGACGGTGCGTCAGAACTCGGACGCGGCCCAGCAGGCGCGGCAGCTGGCGAGCGGGAGCCGGGACGTGGCCGAGAAGGGGGGTCAGGTGGTGGGGACGGCGGTCGGCGCGATGGGGGAGATCAACCACGCGTCGAAGAAGATCGCGGACATCATCACGACGATCGACGAGATCGCGTTCCAGACGAACCTTTTGGCCCTGAACGCGGCGGTGGAGGCGGCCCGGGCGGGTGA
>JAFKFQ010000125.1 GCA_017308215.1 bacterium
CGATCGGGTCGAGCCCGCTGGACGGCTCGTCGAGCACGAGCAGGTCCGGCCGGTGGGCCAGCGCGCACACCAGCCCGGCCCGCGCCCGCTGCCCCTTCGACAGGTGCTTCACCTTCGCCGCCGGGTCGAGCGCGAACGACGCGCGGAGTTCGTCGGCGAACGCCGCGTCCCAGTGCGGGTAGAACGCCCGCGTGTACCGGAACAGCTCGCGGACGCGCATCCACCCGGGCAGGTCGGGCTCCTCCGACAGGTAGCCGACGCGGCCGAGCACGCCGGCCGGGTCGGCCGCCGGGTCGCGGCCGAACACGCGTACCGTACCGGTCTTCGCGCGGAGCAGCCCGAGGACGTGCTTGATGAGCGTCGTCTTGCCGGCGCCGTTGACGCCGACGAGGCCGAACACGCCGCCGCGCGGGACGGCGAGGCGCACGTCGGCGAGCGCCGCCTTCGGGCCGAACCGGCGCGTCAGGCCGGCGACCTCGATCACGTTGCCGCTGAACTCGGACGGGACGGCGACCATGCGTCACACCCCCTCGGGGTCGGGTTGGAGGAACTCGTCACGTTGGCGGATCAGGTCGATCACGTCGTCGGTGCGGACGCCGAGCTGCCGGGCCTCGGCGAGGAGCGCGTCGATGCGGCCGGCGAGGATGCGCAGCCGCTCGCGCCGGGCGAGCGGCGAGCCGGCGTCGGACACGAACGTGCCGGCGGTGCGCCGCTTCTCGACGACGCCGGCGATTTCGAGCTCGCGGTACGCCCGGGCGACCGTGTTCGGGGTCACGGTCAGTTGCAGCGCGAGGACGCGGATGGCCGGCAGCTCCGTCCCCGGCGCGAGCCGCCCCGCCGCGACCAGGTACTTGACCTGGTTGACGATCTGGAGGTAGATCGGCACCCCGTCGTGCGGCGAGATGTGGATGTCCATGCCGGGCGCCTCGGCGGTGTCATGCTGTATTACTCCACTGATACAATGGCAACGCCGGCCGGGCGACGGCATTTCACCGAATTTCGATTCCGTCCGAGCCCGGGTGGCTTGTTTGGCCGGGGCGCAAGCCCCGGTGGGGCGACGATGCGCCGGGCGAGTACCTCCGGGGCTTGCGCCCCGGCCAAACAAGCCACCCGGGCTCCGGCGAACCCGCGCAACCCACGTCGAGGCGGCCACCCGCCGGCGGTACAATCGCGGGAAGTGAGACGGGAGGCGTGCGCCATGACCGACGGCTCCACCACCGACGGGTGGGCAGACGAGCCCGACGACGACGCGGCGGGGCTGCCGGTCGTGCCGGGGTACGAGGTGCTGGCGGTCCTTGGCCGCGGCGGGATGGGCATTGTCTACAAGGCCCGCCAACTCGCCGCCGACCGGCTCGTCGCGCTCAAGGTCGTCCGCGGCGGGGCGCTCGCCGGGCCGGCGGAACGGGCGCGGTTCCGCGCCGAGGCCGAGGCGGCCGCGCGGCTGCGCCACCCGCACGTGGTCGCCGTCCACGAGGTCGGTGCCCGCCACGGCGTCCCGTTCCTGGCGATGGAGCTCGTCGAGGGCGACTCGCTCGACCGCCGACTCGCGGCCGGACCGCTCCCGCCGCGCGAGGCGGCCGAGCTCGTGCGCGTCGTCGCCGGCGCGGTCCAGCACGCCCACGACGCCCGCGTCGTCCACCGCGACATCAAGCCGGCCAACATCCTCCTCGGCCCGGCCGGGCCGAAGCTCACCGACTTCGGCCTCGCCAAGCGCCTCGACAGCGACAGCACGGCCCTGACGCGCGACGGCGCCGTCCTCGGCACCGCCGGCTACCTGCCGCCGGAGCAAGCCGCCGGGCGGCGCGACGTGGGGCCGGCGGCGGACGTCTACGCGCTCGGGGCGGTGCTGTACGAGGCGCTCACCGGCCGCCCGCCGTTCCGCGCCGGGTCGTGGGGCGCGACGATCGACCTCGTGCTGCGCGCCGAGCCCGAGCCGCCGGCGCTCGTGAACCCGGCGGTGCCGCGCGACCTGGAGGTGGTCTGCCTGAAGTGCCTGGAGAAGGACCCCGCGCGGCGCTACGCCAGCGCCGACGAGCTCGCCGCCGACCTGGCGCGGGTCCTCGCCGGCGGGCCGCCGCTGGCCGCGCCGGTGCCGGAGTCGGAACGCCTCAGCCGCGCGGCGGCGGCGGCCGGGTTCGCGCTGCTCGCCGAGGTCGGGCGCGGGCCGCACGCCGTCGTCTACCGCGCGACGCCGGCCGCCGGCGGGCCGCCGGTCGCGGTCAAGGTGTACGAGCGCGGCGCCGTCCCGCGCGAGCGGTGGCAGATGTGGTTCGACGGCGCCGCGGCCCGCTGGGCGGCGGCGACGCACCCGCACCTGCTCCTGCCGACGCGGCGCGGGTGGCTCGGCGACCGCCCGTTCGTCGCGCAGGAGTTCGTGCCGGCCGGTAGCGTCGCCGCACAGTTCGGCGGGACGCGGTGCTCACTTGTGGCGGCCCTGCGCCTCGTCGTGCAGCTCACCGAGGTCGTCGGTTACCTGCACCGGCAGGGGCTGGTTCACGGGAACGTGAAGCCGAGCAACGTGCTCCTCGCCGCCGGCGACATCCCCCGCCTCGCCGACCCGCTCCTGCCCGGCGAACTGTTGCACGGTGACGCGGATGCCTACCGGGCGCCGGAACTCGCCGATCCCGCCGCCGAGCCGCGGCCGCACACCGACGTGTACGGCCTCGCGGCGGTGCTGTACGCGCTACTGACCGGCGGCCCGCCGGGCACCGCGCGGCTTGCGGAGGTCCGCGACGACGTGCCGCCGGAATTGGATTGGGTGTGCGGGCGCTGCCTGAAGGCCGACCCGTGGACGCGCCCGCCCCGCGCCTACGACTTGCTGCGCGGCCTGCGCCCGCTGCTGAAGGCCGCCGAGGCGGCCGCGGACGCCGCCCGGCGCCCGCGCCACCGCCCGTCGGGCTGAAACCGGCCTCAGCCGACATAGATCCCGTCGGCGAGCACCGCCCCGCCGAGCGGGTCGAGATCGGTCGCCGATGGCTCCCCGGGGCCGGCGAAGTCCTTGCCGAGGTACACCTTCACCTTCGCCGGCCGCCCGGCCCCGCTCCCGACCACCAGATCGGCCTTCTCGTCCCCGTCGCGGTTCGTGACCCCGACCCGGGCGCCGCCGCGGTCCGACAGATCGCCGCCGACGAAGAAGTTCGCCACCGGGCTCGATTGCGCCCCGGCCGCATTTCCGGCGCTCACCAGCGCGCCGCTCAGGATGAAGATGCGCGGGGCACCGCCCGGGCCGCCGCCGAAGATCAGGTCGGCGAACCCGTCCCCGGTGATGTCCCCGGCCGCCACGAACGACCCGTTCCGCAGGTTGAGCGCGTCCGCCCCCGGGAAGGCGAAGAAGTCGGCGACCAGCCGCGTCGGGCTCCCCGCCAGGACCGACCCGCCCTCGAAGATCGCGGTGCGCGGGCCGCCGCCGAACCCGGCCGCGACCACCACGTCCGGGGTGCCGTCGCCGTTCACGTCGCCGACCGCGGCCCGGGCGCCGCCCCGGAAGTTGGCGTCGTCGATCCCCAGGAAGTTGGCGCGGACGGTGGTGCGGCTGTCGGCCCCCATGCCGAAGATGGTGACGCGCGGGCCGCCGCCCTGGTCGGGGGTGACGACGAACTCGGCCCGGCCGTCCCCGTCCAGGTCGGCGGCCGCGACGTACCCGCCGCCGGGGAAGTCGCCCCCGAACGGGTCGAACGGCGCGACGAGCACGGAGCCGTCGGCGCCGTTCAGGACGGCGACCCGCAGCGCGGTGCCCGGGCCGGTCACCGCGACCACGTCCGCGATCCCGTCGTTGTTCAGGTCGGCCGACGCCGTGCGGGTCGGGGCGCCCGAGGTCACAAAGGGGAACGT
>JAFKFQ010000126.1 GCA_017308215.1 bacterium
TGCGGGAGCAACCCCTCCTCGACCGCGAGGAGGTACACGCCCGGGAATTCGAGCCCCTTGCTCGCGTGGAGCGTCATCACGGAGACGTGGTCGGCGGCCTCGTCCCAGCCGTCGGTGTCGGACGCGAGCGTGATCTGTTCGAGGAAGTCGACGACCGTGCTCTCGGGGTTCTGATCGTGGAACTGCTTCGCCGCGGTGACGAGTTCCGAGATGTTCGCCAGCCGGTCGGCGTCGTCCGGCTCGTCCGACTCGCGGAGTGCCTTCTCGTAGCCGGACTGCTTGATGACGAGGTCGATGAGCTCGTGCGGCGGCGCGTCGAGCTTCGCCCGCAGTTCGGTCATGAGGCGGTAGAAGTCGCGCAGCCCGGTCGCCGCCTTCCCCTTGATCTCGGTGACACGCGCCACCTGCCCGGCCGCGGCGAGCAGCGCGACCTCCTCCTTCGCCGCGAACGACTGGAGCTTGTCGAGCGACACCTTCCCGATCCCGCGGCCGGGCTCGTTGACGACGCGCAGGAAGCTGACGTTGTCCTGCGGGTTGGTGAGGAGCCGCAGGTACGCGAGCACGTCGCGGTTCTCCTTCCGCTCGAAGAACGCCAGCCCCTTCACGATCTGGAACGGGACGCCGTGCTTGACGAACGCCGACTCCAGCGACCGCGTGAGGGCGTTGATGCGCAGGAAGACGGCGTGGTCGCGGTAGCGGAACCGCCCGGCCTTCACCGCCTCCTTGATGCGCACGACGACGCCCTCGGCCTCGTCGAGCCCGTTGTCGAACGTGAGGACGCGGACCGGCTCGCCGGCCGGGTTGTCGGTGACGAGCGACTTCTTCTTCCGCTGCTTGTTCCGGTCGATGAGCGTGCTGGCGGCGTGGAGCACGTTCTTGGTGCTGCGGTAGTTCCGCGCCAGCGTGATGACGCGCGCCGTCGGGAAGTCGCGCTCGAAGTCGAGGATGTTCTTGATGTCCGAGCCGCGCCACTTGTAGATCGACTGGTCGGGGTCGCCCACGACGCACAGGTTCGGGTAATCGATCGAGAGGCGGCGGGCGATCTCGTACTGGGCGGAGTTCGTGTCCTGGTACTCGTCGATGAGCACGTAGCGGAAGCGGGCGTCGAGGTCGCGGCGGAGCTCCTCGTTCAGCCGCATCGCCTGCGCCGGCAGGTAGAGGAGGTCGTCGAAGTCCATCGCGTTGGCGGCGCGGAGGCGCTTCTCGTACCCGTGGTACACCTTCGCCACCGTCTGCGAGAAGTAGTCGTTCGCCGTCTTCTCGTACTGGTTCGGCGTGAGGAGTTGGTTCTTCGCCTTGCTGATCGCGCCGCCGAGCCGCTCCGGGCTGAACTTCACGTCGTCCATCCCGGCCGCGGCGAGCGCGTCCTTGACCAGCTTGGTGCGGTCGTCGGTGTCGTAGATGGTGAAGTTGCGGTCGATGTTCAGCCGGTCGGCGTACTGCCGCAGCAGCCGGGCGCCGAGGCTGTGGAACGTGCTCACCCACACCTTGTTCCCGGGCACCAGTTGCCCGACGCGCTGGCGCATCTCGCCGGCGGCCTTGTTGGTGAACGTGATGGCGAGGATGTTCCACGCCCGCACGCCCTGCGACAGCAGGTAGGCGACGCGACGGGTGATGACGCGCGTCTTCCCGGAGCCGGCACCGGCGAGGATGAGGAGCGGCCCGTCGGCGTGCGTGACCGCCGCCTGCTGGTCGTCGGTCAGGTCGGCGAGCAGGTCACCGGGGTCGGGCACGGGCTGACTCCTTCGGCCACAGGGGGTAAGCTGAACGGTTGATTCTACCGCCCGGCCCCGGCCAGGACGACGTGTGATGATCGTGGGGATCGGCACCCAGGTGCTGGAGTGCGCCCGGGTGCGCAAGCTGATCGACCGGCACGGCGAGGCGTTCCTGCGCCGGGTCTACACCGACCGCGAGATCGGCCGGTGCAACGCCGACCCGCGCACGACCGAGGCGTTCACGGCGGTGTGGGCGGCGAAGGAGGCGGTGTTCCGGGCGCTCGGCGCGCCGTGGCGGCGCGGGATGGACTGGACCGACGTGGAGGTCGGCGCCGGGAACACGGTGTCGGTCGGCGGGGCGACGGCCGACCGGATGGCCGCGCGGGGGGCGACGCGGGTGCTGGTGACGACCGCGTGCTGTCGCGCGTTCGCCACCGCGACCGGGATCGCCGTCGCCGACCGGGCGGCGTGAGTCAGCCGGCCTCGCCGATCTCGCGGACCAGGTTGCGGGCGATGCGGTAGGCGGTGCGGAGGCTCATGGCGCGGCCCTCCATCATGTCCGCGGTCAGCACCGCCCCGGCCGCGGCGCGGGGGAGGCCGGCGATCTCGACGGTCAGCGGGAGGAGGCGGACGAACTCGGTCATCCGGGCCTGCTTCATCTCCGGGGTCACGGTCGCGGCGTCGCTCATGGGTCGCTCCGGGCAAGACGTGTGGGACGAGAGTACCGTAGTCGGTTGCCGGTCGCCGCTCAATAGCCGACCGCGGCGCCGTCCTTGCGAGCTTCCGTCGCACCGTGGAGCACACCGGTCGTCGGGTCGATCATGATCGCCTGATAACCACCGCCGTTCGTGCGCACGCGCTCGACCTGGTGGCCGCGGCGAACCAGTTCGTCGACGACGGTCTGCGGGATGCCGAACTCGGCCTTCACCGTGCCGCCGGTCGGCGCGGCCGGGCGGCCGGTCGGCGTGGCGTGGCCGACGTGTTCGACGCGCGGCGCCTCACCGGCCTGTTGCAGGTTCATGCCGAAATCGAGCAGATTGACGAGTACCTGCACCTGCCCCTGCGGCTGCATGTCGCCGCCCATCACGCCGAACGTCAGCCACGGCTTGCCGCCCTTCGTCGCCAGCGCCGGGATGATGGTGTGGAACGGCCGCTTGCCCGGCTCGAGGCGGTTCGGGTGGGTCGGATCGAGGGCGAACAGGCAGCCGCGGTTCTGCACCGCGAACCCGAGGTCCGCCGCCGCGAGGCCGGAACCGAAGCCGAAGTAGTTGCTCTGGATGAGCGACACGCAGTTGCGGTCCTTGTCCACGCCGCACAGGTAGATCGTGTCGGCCTTGCCGAGCTTCGGGTCGCCGTGCGGCACGTCGGTCGCGGCCTTTGCCAAGTCGATGCGCTTGCGGCGGTCGGAGGCGTACTCTTTCGAGACGAGCTCGCGGACCGGCACGCGAGCGAACAGCGGGTCGGTGTAGAACCGCGCCCGGTCGGCGTAGGCGAGCTTCTTCGCTTCGAGCAGGAGGTGCCAGTAGTCCAGCGACGTGGGGCCGAGCGCCCGCAGGTCATACGGTTCGAGCAGGTTGAGCATCTGGAGCACGGCGATCCCCTGCCCCGGCGGCGGGAGCTCCCACACGTCCACGCCGCGGTAGCTCGTGGAAACGGGATCGACCCACTCGGACTTGTGACGGGCGAGGTCGTCGGCACCGAACAGTCCGCCCTTGCGCTCCGAGAACGCGACCAGTTTCCGGGCGATGTCACCGGTGTAAAAGGCGTCGCGGCCATCGGCGGCAATCTGCCGATAGGTCTTCGCCAGCGCCGGGTTGCGGAACACCTCCCCGACCCGCGGCGCCTTGCCCGTCGGGGCGTAGACCTTGCGGAACTCGGCGTCGCGGTTCAGGTCGGCGTTCTTCCAGTAGCCGGCGATCACCTCCGGCACCGGCGCCCCGTCTTCGGCGTAGCGGATGCTCGGCGCGAGGAGGTCGGCGAAGGAGCGCGTGCCGAACTTCGTTCGCAGTTGGTCCCAGCCGTCCACGCAGCCCGGCACCGACCAACTGAGCGGCCCCTTTTCGGGGATCTCGGCCAACCCCTTCTGCCGGAACGTGTCGATCGTCCGACATCGGCTCCAAAAGCCCCATCGCCGCGCTCGTGGCGATCGCCGCGTCGACCGCGTTCCCGCCCTGCTTCAGCACGTCGAGCCCGACCTGCGCGGCGAGCGGGTGGCTGGTCGCCACCATGCCGTGCGGCGCCAGCGTGACCGACCGCCCGGCCTTGCCGAACTCGGCGGTCGGGCGCTGGGCGAGCACGTCTTCGGCGGCGAGCAGCGACACGACGACGACCAGGAAGCGGGTGAGCATACGCGACTACCGTTTGGGGGTCGGCGACGGGGCCGTTTCGGGGAGCGGAACCTGGTGCGGGCGGCCGAGGTAGGCGACGAGGTCGCGCACCTCCTCGGGGCGGAGCGTGTCGAACAGCCCCTCCGGCATGATCGACAGTGCCGTTGCCTGCACGCCCTCGATGTCGGCGCGGGGCACGATGACCGTCTCGTTCGTGGTACGCACGGTCAGCCCCTCGGGCGTGTCGCGGGTGACGACGCCGGACACGAGCCGCCCGTCGGTGAGGCGGACGTTCGTGACGCGGAACTCTCGCGGCACGACGGCGCTCGGGTCGAGGACGTTTTCGAGCAGGTATTCGAGGTTGGTGCGCTGCGAGCCGGTCAGGTCCGGGCCGAGGTCACCGCCTTCGCCGAACAGGCGGTGGCAGCTCGCGCAGTTCCGGTTGTAGAGCTGGCGGCCGTTCACCGCGTCGGCGGTGCGGAGGTTCTCGGTCGTGAGGACGCCGCGCCACTTCTTCGCCAGCGCCGACCGGTCGCCGGACGCCGGGCGGATCGTCCCCCACGCCGTCCCGAGCTTCGTCTTCACCGCCTGGTCGTTGAGCGCGAGCATCTGCCGCGCGGCGACCAGCGACACGTCGGCGCGCGGCACGGTCCCCTTCTCCACGGCGCCGAGTAGGGCGAGCGCCCACGCCGGGCGCGAGCCGAGCGTCTGCACGGCGTCGGTCTTCTCGGCGGCGGTGAAGTTCGGGTACGCGGCCAGCACGCGCGTCGCCGTGTCGTTGTGCGGGAGCGCGGCGAGTGCCCGCACGACCGGGCCGCGGACGGCGGCGTCGGTCAAGAGCGGGTGGAGGAGCACCGGCAGCCCCTCGACCCGGCGCCGCGCCAGCAACTCGATCGCGGCGGCGCGGGCGGTGGAGTCGGCCTTCGCGTCGGCGGCGCGGGTCTTCAGGTCGTTGAGCGCGCGGGCGTTGCCGAACAGCACCGCCAGTGCCTCGGCACGGGTGCGGACCTCGGGCACCTCGCTCGCGGCGAGCTGCGGGTAAAGCGCGTTCCACCCCGCCGGTTCCGGCGCCTCGCGGAGGTTCGCCAGCGCCTCCTGGATGCCGGCGAGGACGGGCAATTGCGCCGACTCGATCTTCGTGTCGTCGAGGTAGCCGACGAGGTAGCGGAGCCGGGCGTCGCGCTGCGCCGCGGGGACGGCGGTGACAAGGTAGCGGGCGATGTGGCGGCCGATGAGCGGGTGGCGGGCGTGTTCGAGGAAGTCGGTCCAGTCGGCCTCGCGGTCGGTGCCGGCGAGCGCGGACTGCACCGCGTACCAGCCGGCGAGCGCGAGGTTCGGGTCGTCCGAGTCGAGGACGCGCCACTCGACGGCCCGCGCCAGCCGACGGCCGTCGGCACCGGGAATCTTCTGCGCCATCCCCGCGGCGAACTGGAGGACGAACGGTGACTCCTCGCGCTCGATCTGCTGGATCAGCGCGGCGACCGCGGCCGGCGCCGGGCGTGCGGGGTCGGCGGCGAGCATCACCGCCCACGTCCGCACGTCGTCGTCGGCGTGGCCGAGCAATTCGGCGAGCACCTCCGGCGTCATCCCGCCGACGACGTGGAGTGCCCACATGTAGCGGAGCTTCCACGTCACGTCGTCGGTGGCCTTCGTAAGGCGCACCAGGGTTTCGCGCGTGTCCTTCTCCAGCTTCCCGGCCGCGGCGCGCTCCTGAAGGACACGCCGCGCCTGGCGGACGAACCAGTCGTTCTGGTGGATGAGCAGCTTCACCAGCTCGGCGTCGGGCAACTTCGCCACGTCACCGGCCCAGCGCTTCGGCGTGCCGTGGACGACGCGGTAGACGCGGCCGTTGGTCAGGTCGGCCTTGTCGTAGTTGTGGCACTCGCCGGTGTCGGACCAGTCGGTGACGTACAGCCCGCCCTCCGGCCCGCCGCGGACCGCAATGCCGCGGAACCAACTGTCGTTGGCGAACAGGAAGTCCAGGGCGTGCTTGCCGACGTAGCCGCCCGGCGTGCGTTCGAGGCGGTCGCGGTTGAGGCGGTTGCCGTGGATGTTGCAGGTGAACAGCGAGTTGCGGTACTCGGGCGGGAAGTTGTCGCCGAGGTAAATCGCGCAGCCGCTGTGCGCGTGCCCGCCGCCGGCCTCGCTGTGCGCCGGGCTCCCGCCGGTGCCGGTACTACGCGAGGTCGTCCATGCGCCGCCGCCCCAGTGCAGGTGGTCCGCACAGCTCGTCTGGTAGCCGAACACGAACGGGTTCACGTCCTCACCGTACATCCGCTGCATGTGCGAGCCGGGGACGACGTGCCACAGGTGGTGGATCACGCAGTTCGTGATGAACAGCTGCCCGTGGTCGTCCCAGTCGAGGCCGAACGGGTTGGTCGTGCCGCTGGCGTACAACTCGAACCGCTTCTGCGTCGGGTGGTAGCGCCACACGCCGCAGTCCAGCTTCACGCGGTCCTTCTCCGGCGTGCCGGGGCGGCCGACGAGCGACTTCGACTGGATGCCGTTGCACCCGTACAGCCAGCCGTCCGGCCCCCACGCCAGGCTGTTGAAGATGTTGTGCTTCGTGTCCTTGAAGTTCCAGCCGTCGAGGACCGCCTCGGGCGCGGCGTCGGGCTTGTCGTCGCCGTCGCGGTCGGGCACGAACAGCAGGTTGGGGATCGAGCACAGCCACACGCCGCCGAACCCGACCTCGATGCCGGACAGGTTCGAGCCGTTGTCCAAGAACACGGTGCGCTTGTCGTGGACGCCGTCGCCGTCCGTGTCTTCGAGGATGACGACGCGGTCGCTCCCCTTCCCGTCGGCGCGCCACGTCGGGTAGCTCAGGCACTCGACCACCCACAGCCGGCCGCGGCTGTCGAATGTCATGGCGATGGGCTGCACCACGTCCGGCTCGCCGGCGAAGAGTGTGACGTTGAACCCCGGCGGCGCCGTCATCGCCTTCGCGGCCGAGGCGGCCGGGACGGGGCGGTCGGTCGCCTTCGGCTGCTGCCCGGAGACGGGGCCGGCGGCGAACAGGAGTGCGAGCGCGGCGAGGGGCCGGAGATTCATGGCGGGTGGGGCAAGCCGGGGAGGGTGAGTGACCGGGGCGATTCTACCCGGGATGCCGTGCGGATGCGACGGGGAACCGCCGCGGCGGTTCCGCTGAGCGCAAGTCGTTCCGGCGGCCGATTTCCATGTTGACGACGCGGCGGGTCCGCGGCATACCACGCCACCCACGCGAGGAGCACAACGGATGAACACTCGCCCCACCTTACTGATGCTCGCGGTCCTGAGCGCCGGCGCCGGCGGCTGCTCGACGATGAACAACACCGAGAAGGGCGTCGGGCTCGGCGGGCTGGTCGGGGCCGGGCTCGGCACCGCCGTCGGCGCCGCGACCGGCAACCCGAAGACGGGCGCCGTGGTCGGCGGGCTGGTCGGCGCCGGGGCGGGCGGCCTCGTCGGCAACAGCATGAAC
>JAFKFQ010000383.1 GCA_017308215.1 bacterium
GCCCTCGCCGCACCAGAAACCGGACGGGCTTTGCGCCGGGCGCCGCGGGTAACATAGGCGGCGGGGCCGTCCGAGCTAGCCCCAAGTTCCTGGCGTGGAGGGGGCAGGTCTCCTGCCATGCCGCGAACCCGGCGCTGCAGCAGACGGCCCCCGCCTGTAGGTTTCTGGTGACTACGGCTCACATGGGCGGGGGCCGCTGCTGAGTTCGATGTTCGGCGGCGGAGGGCGTACTCGTGAGTCCCGAGCAGGTCCCTTCCGATGGGGCTACGGCCGCGGATGCGGACGCACTCGCCGCACGGATACTGGCGGACTTGGACGCCGCCCCGGCCCCGCCCTTCCCGCCGCTGTGGCGGGCCATCGAACTCGGGCCGGTCGAGGAGGTCCGCCGGCTCATCGCGGCGGGGGCCGACGTCAACGGCTACCCGGGCGGGGGGACGCCGCTGGTCCACGCCATCGACCTGGAGAGCGACACCGCTTGGCAGCGGTATCACGAGCCGGACCGCGAGCCCACCGAGCTGACGGAACTGCTACTGGCGGCCGGGGCGGTGCCGACGGCGGAGGCGTTCGCGGTCGCCCACCGGTACGGGAACCGGAGGGCGCTCGCGTTGCTGGAGCGGGCAAGGCCGGCCGAACCCGGCGCTGCAGCAGACCGCGGCCTCGTAAGCGAGTAGCATCAGGACAGCGCTCACGGCCGCGGCTGCTGAGCTTGATGTTCGGCCCACGGGGTGCTCCGATGGGGGTCGTTGCGGACTTCGTGCGTGTGCCCGCGGATGCTTGGCCAGAGGCGCTGGCGCGGTTGGGGGCCGATGACATCGAGGTCCGCGACGAGGGGGCCGAGCGGGGCGTCACGTGGTACAGCTGCCGGCGCGGGGCCTGTCGTGTCGGGCTGGGGTACTACCCCGGCGACGGGGGGCAGGAGGTAACGGTGTACGGCCCGGCGCTCCGGTTCTGGCGACGCCCACTCGGTATGTATCGGCTTTACCGGGACGTGCGGCGGGCATTGCGGGTTGGAAGCTGACCGGCCGAACCCGCCGCTGCACGGACCGGCGGGGAATGCGGGCTTCCCAGATGCATAGCTTACCGAGCCCCGCCGGCCGGTGAGCGTGTTGTTCGGCCATCGGAGGCTCCCCATAACCGAAGTCGCAGATCCCTGGGATGCACTGGACGTTCTGGAGGCGCACGACGCCGATCCGGGCTTCGAGAGTCGCTGGCGCGGGTTCCAGCGGGATTGCTCGCTGCTCCTACTCCCCACCCTGCCACCCGAGGCGGGCGCGTGGGTCGCTGTGGCAGATGAGTTTGAGGCGGGGCGGCTGAGTGTCGATGGCCTCACCGCCGCGAGGGTCGGGGCGTGGCAGTTCCATGATGCCCGCCGCGACACCAGCCCAGCCGTCGAGTTGAGCGGTCTGCGGGCGGTCATGTACCGGCTGTGGCCGCCGGATGGCCGTGACTGGCATGAGGCCGCGTGGTACTTCCTACACTTCATCGGTGGAGCGGGATTGCGGGAGGACCGGTGGCCGCTGCTCCGGGCGCGGTTTGCTGCCGTCCTGAATGGGGCGTCAGAGGCCGAACCCCGCGCTGCAGCAGACCGCGGCCTCGACAGCGAGTAGCATTGGGTCAGCGCCAGGCGGTCAAACCGCGTTGCCAGGCGATCGGAGGGCGTGACGGTGGCGCGCCAGATTAGCGAGGCCGATTGGCGAATCCTCCGCCGGTTGGAGCCGATCGCCCGGGATCGCTTCTGCGACCGCGTCCTGACCGAAGTCGTCGGCCGTGCGACGGATGCCGCGGTGGGGAGCCACGAGCGATACCTGGCGGTGTACCGCCTTCTCGAGAAGCACGACCGGGCGATGTCCGGTGCGTTCGACGACCTGCGGCGGTCCACCGCGTTCCTGCAACTGGCGCGTATGCGGTCGCTGGGGCTGGTCACCGAGGAGGAGTTCGCGAGATTCAGCCCCGAGACGCGGCAGGTGGTGGCCGTGTTTTCCGGCGATCTACGGGCATGACTGCCCGATTCGGGTGAGTGCCGCACGGTTCCCGATGGCGAGGCCGAGCCCGGCTGACACAGGCCCTTCCTCGACGGAGCCGACCCAGCCCCAGCGTTACACGGCTTCGGCACGGCGGCCTTCGACGCCGCCGGAAGGGTGATTGATCGACCGCGGCGCGGTCGCCGAACCCCTGGCGTCGGCGCTACCCTACCCCTGGCGCCGGTGCGACCCCCGCCCAGTCTTATGATCTGTCTCCTTCTCCACACCTCCGGGGTCACGACTGCTCGGCCGGTGACTGCATCGCCGCCCTCTGACCTCCTCGCCCACGTACTCGTCACCGCGACGCCGCGCCGCGGTCGCCAGCCTACTCGTCGCCGCATCCGGTCGAGCTGCACAATTCTGAACGAATCTGATCAGATAACGGGGTTCCGGGCGACTCGCGGCTTGCGGCCGTCCCGGCGCCCGGGCGGAAGCGGGGAACGCGCCGCGGTGTTGCACACGCACCGGGTATGATTCAGCATGGGCTGGGAACGACGTGGGGGCCGGCAGCACTTTTACACCGCACGCCGGGTCGGCGGGCGGGTCGTCAAGGAGTACGTCCCGGCCGCCGTCGCTGGCGTCGCCGCCCAGCTGGAGGCCGAGCAGCGAGCGGAACGCGCCGCCGGGCGGGCCGCGGTCGAGCGTGCCCGCGCCGAGCTCGACGCCCTGGACGCGGCCGTCGCCCCGTTGGAGGAGGCCGCAGACATCGCCCTCCGCGCGGCGATGCTCGCGGCCGGCTACCACAACCACAAGGGTCAGTGGAGGAAGCGCCGTGGCTGACGCGAAGCTCGTGAAGACGCCGGACGGCCTCGCCGAGGCGGACAAGATTGTGGCGCTCGTCCGGCGGGCCGAGCGCGGGGATGCGACCGCCGTCCCGGCC
This sequence comes from bacterium, assembly GCA_017308215.1. GTDB lineage: Bacteria > Planctomycetota > Planctomycetia > Gemmatales > Gemmataceae > Urbifossiella. The sequence goes on from JAFKFQ010000383.1 coordinate 2,902, forward strand.
CTGCGGGAGAAGCTGGCCGTGCCGGGCGTCGCGGACGCCCTCGGGGGCGACATCGCGCGGCGGGTGGCGGACCGGTTCCTCGACTCCTGCTGCGGGAAAAACCTGGCGTCGTGCGAGGCGATGGCCGCGAAGATGGCCCAGCTCCGGGCCGAGCTGTGCGGAGCGAACCCCACGGCCGTCGAGCGGCTGCTGGCGGACCGGGCGGTGCTGTGCTGGTTCCAGGTCCACCAGACCGAACTGATCTACGCGTCGAAGGACTCGATGACGCTGACCCTGGCCCAGCACTACCAGAAGAGCATCGACCGGGCACACCGCCGCTACCTGTCGAGCCTGAAGGCACTCACCGAGGTCCGCAAGCTGAACGTGACGGTGCAGCTGAACATCGCCCGGAAGCAGGTCAACGTCGCCGGCGCTGTCGTGGGCACACACTCAGCAGAAGCGGGTGTCCCCGTGCTGTCCCGCACAGTCTGACTCATATCCTCAGTAGACCCGTCGCGCGAATTCGCACCACCACGCTTGCAAACGTTGGTCGGATGCGAGACGCTAATCCTCTCCTAAACCCCTGCCAGCGTCGCCCCGCGGGCGTGCCTCGGAGCGGGTGCGGCGCGATGGACAAGAAGGCGCTCAGCGAGCGCGACATCTGCTCGAAGTTCATCACCCCCGCCGCCCGGCGCGCTTCTCGCGCCTGATGATTTCGGCAGGCAATCGGCCGCATCACCTTACCCGGTAAGCACTCCCACGCCCCCGACGGTAAGGCGAAGGGGTGCTGAGTAAACCTGAGATTCTGACTCGGTCGGTGCCGTCGCGTGGGGAAGCGATGCGACTGCTGGTTGAGGACGCCGGGAAGCCGTGGTTCGCCGGGTGGCTGTCGCGGATTTGCGATCTCTCCGGCGACGACCGCGGGACCCGGTGGGTCGGCGGCCGCCGGGTCCGATGGTATCTCGGCCACGCCGGCGTGACCGTCCTCCACCCGGACGCCGCCGGAGCCCGCATCTACTACCACGTTCGGCTGACCGAAACGCGGCTACCGTCGGGCGGGTTCCGGTGGTGGTGGGCGTGTCCGGGGTGTGGCCGGCGGGTGGACGTGCTGTACCTCCCGCTGGGTCGGGACCGCCTCGGGTGCCGGCGGTGCTGCGGGTTGGTGTACCGCAGCCAGTACGCCGGCCGTAGGGGCGGCCGTCGGCGCCATCGCCCGCGCGTGGAGGGGGACAACATGCTGGGCTGGTGGATGTGGCTCAAGCGCTAGAGGCAGCGGAGACCCGTTGGCCCGGCCGGGCAACCGCTGCGGGTATGATGGGGTGAACGCCCGGCTACACCGGGCTACGCACGCATCAAGGTCACCCGTGAGAGCCACAAAGCAGCCCACCCCCGCCGGCGCCCAGCCCTACCCCCACGGGCTGACGCTGGCCCAGCTGAACGCCGCCGATCTGCTCGCCGCCGGGAAGAACGACACCGAGACGGCCGACGCGGCCGGGCTCAACCGGGTCACCGTCACCCGGTGGCGGCTGTACTCCCCGGAGTTCCGAGCGGCGCTGGCGGACCGCCGGGCCGCGGTCTGGGGCGCGGCGGCCGACAAGCTCCGGGCGCTCCTCCCGCAGGCCATCGACGCCCTCGCCGACGCCCTCCAGGAGTCCGACACCCCGGACCGGGTCAATGTGGCGCTGGCCGTGCTGAAGCTGGCCGGGCCGATCCCGCTGGTGCCGGTCGGGCCGACCGACCCGGACGAGATAGTGCGCGGTGTCGTCGAGGAGGAGCGGCAGCGGCTCCGCGACAGCGACGAGGACATCGACGCCCTCGACGGGCTGCCCGATTACGACTCCCACGCCGCGGCCGTCCGCAATCGCCTCGTCGTACTCGCCGGCCCCGCCGACCCGCCGGCGTCCGTTCCAGCACTCCCCTGGGGCCTTCCCGGCACCACCGCCGACCCGTCCTGAGCTCAGACACGTCGCACGGGCTGCTCACCAATCCTCTATACTGTTCATTTGTCCCCTACCGACCTCGACAGCTTCTGACCACCGGCGCTACCGTGGACGCGGCATTTTTCCGCTCACGGGGCGCCAGCATGGGGACGACGCAGATACCGACCCTCCCGAAGACGCGGGAGTGGATCCGGGTTGTCAGACTGATTCAGGCCGGGGCCGACGCCGCCCAGGTCGCGCGGGCCGTCATCCGGGCGGCGGCCGACGCCCTGGCTGCCGCGAGCCGGGACGAGGGGGTCGCCGAGGCCGCCTGGCTCCTGGCCCAACTCCCTACCGCCGCCCGCGAGGACGACTTCGCGGCCGCCCTGCGGGACTGCGGGATGCGCGTCCCAAACGCGCCCGGGCTGATGGACGTGGTCGTCGCCGTCTCCGACGCGATGGACGACCACTTCCCCAACAACCGCGGCCGGACCGACGTGACCGAGATCGCCCAGACGGCCGCCGCCGAGGCCGTCGCCTCCACCGTGGGCGCCAGGACCGCGGGGTTCTTCGGGACGGCCCCGCCGGATGTCCAAAAGACGTTCGCCGCGCTCGCCACGGTCAAGAGGTTTGGCGCGTTCGTCCGCACGTTCTTCGCCCGGCTCGTGTTCAAGTGCCTCGACTCGTTCGTCAGCCGAGCCACGCCCGCCGAAGTCGGGGGAGGACGCCGGTTCACCACCCTGGCCCAGGAGCGGGAGTTCACCCGGGCGCTCGAGGCGCACTGCTGGGACTGTGCGCACGTCGTCGAGTTGTTCGCCGGCAAGTGGCGGTCGCGGGCCAAGTGGGTCCGCGGGGAGGTGGACCGGCCGAGCGCCGCCGGGTTCGCCCAGCGGGCGATGGAGAAGGTCGTCACCCTGCTTCGGGAGGGGGGGCGGGCGATGGCAACTGAGCGTGCGATCCGGTGCGGGCAAGCCCGCGGGCCACTCGCCTTCACCGACCCCAGCCCCCTCCGCCTGCGGATGTGGGGGGAGGGGTGGAACGTCCGTTACGTCCCCGACGACATCCGCTCGCGGCTCTACCGCGACCCCCCGCCGGAAGTCCTCGACCTCATCGACGTGGCGACCTACATCTACGCGGCCGACCGGATGGTCGGCCGGGGAAGTCCGGCCGACGTGCGGTTCGGGCCGAACTGGCGCCGCCGGCTGTGCTTCCGGGTCCCGGTCCGCAAGCCCGACCTCTGGGGCCAGCCGGCCGTGCGGCAGGAGCTGGAGGCGGTCCTGTCGTTCATGTCCGAGGACACCTACGGGTTCGACTTCGAGCCCTACTCCGACCCGCCGGGCGTACAGCGGTACATGGCGTTCACCGGCCCGGGGGCCGACCGCGAGCCGGACGAGGTGGTGCTGTTCTCCGGCGGGCTGGATTCCGTCGCCGGCGCGGTGCGGGAGGTGGTCACGGAGCGGAAGTCGGTCGCCCTAATCGGCCACCGGCCGTCCGGGGCGGTTGCCCCGCGGCAGGCCGAGCTAGTCCGGTTGCTCTCCGCCCGCGCCGCCCACCGCCCGCTCCTGCTGCCCGTGCGGGTGAACATCCGCCGCGGCCTCGGGCGGGAATCGACCCAGCGGTCGCGGACGTTCCTGTACGCCTCCCTCGGCGCGGCGTTCGCCGTGGCGCTCGGCCGGGACCGGCTGCGGTTCTACGAGAACGGCGTGACCAGCCACAACTTCCCGCTCGCCGGGTCGGTGGTCGGTGCGCGGGCCAGCCGGAGCACCCACCCGCGCGTCATCGCCGGGCTCACACGGTTCTTCACCCGGCTGCTCGGTCGGTCGTTCACCGTCGAGAACCCGTTCCAGCCGCTCACGAAGACGGGCGTCGTCCGGGAGATCATGGCGGCGGATTGCGGCGAGGTGATCCGTCACACGGTGAGCTGCTCGTTCCCGCGCCGGCAGCGGCCGGGGAAGCCGCACTGCGGGGTCTGCTCGCAGTGCGTGGACCGCCGGTTCGCAGTGCTCGCGGCCGGAGCCGAGGCCTTCGACCCCGAAGACGGCTACCGGGTGTCGCTGGTGACCGGCGAGCGGGCCGGGACCGCGCCGCGGACGATGCTGTCTGTGTATGTCCAGACGGCCACCCGGGTGGAGACCGAGACGCCGGTGGGGTTCTTCGGCCGCTACGGGGAGGCGGCCCGATCGCTGCCGCACCTGGGCGGCAGGCCGGACGCGGCGGCGGTCGGGGTGCTCGACCTGTACCGCGACCACGCCCGCGAGGTGACCCGGGTCGTGGACGCCGAAACTGCGCGCCACGCGGCCGCGCTCCGGCGGGGCGAGTTGTCGCCGAGCTGCCTGGTCCGGCTGGTCTGCGACGCGGCCCAGGCGGATGGCGACCGGCTTGCACAAGCCGCAACAGCCCCTGGAGGGGAGAACGTGTTCCGCCGGTCGGGCCGCGCGTGGGAGGCCCGGTTCGCGGGCGGGCAGCGGTTCGTCGTTCTCCCGTCCGTCGGGGCCACTTACCTCCACCTCCTGCTGTCCCGGCCGGACGTGCCGATCCCGGCCGCCGATCTCGTCCGTTTGACCACCGGCGAGTCCGACCGGGTCGCCCCGGGTGACGCCGGCGAGGGGCTCGATGACAAGGCGCGGCAGACCTACCGGCGTCGGTTTGAGGAGCTACAGGACGATCTCAAAGACGCCCGGCGGGACAATGACCCCGTCCGGCGGGAGAAGATCCGGGTCGAGATGGAAGACCTCACCGAACAGATCGCCGCGGACCGCGGGTTCGGCGGTCGGGTCCGGCTGGAGAGCGACGACCGCGAGCGTCTCCGCAAGGCGGTTACCAATGCCATCCGCCGGGTCGTGGCCGAGATCGGCGACGAGGACAAGGCCTTCGCCGCGCACCTCTCCCCGCCCCGCCTCACGTGCGGGGCGTCCCCCTGTTATCGCCCGGGGCAGCCCGTCACCTGGGATCTTTAAACCCACTAGCGATTGCCGCGCTACGCCCGATGTAGCGCCCGGAACACCCGGTGTAGCGCCGTGAGGGTGTTCGGGGGTCGAAGCGCCCCCGGACGGCCCCGGGGCGCCCGCCGCTCGGCCCCCTGCCCCCCACCCGAGCGGTCTCGGTCAGGACTCGTGACGAATGACCCCCTCCTCCTCCCCGACCGCGGGGACGCCCGCGCCCGGGTCGCTCCGCCGGCCGGCGGCCCGGCTGTTGGTCCGCCGGAAGCAGGCCGCCCGGCTCTGCGCCGTCGGGGTGGCGACGTGGGACCGGTGGACCGCTGCCGGGCTCAACCCGCGGCCGACGAAGATCGCCGGCGCGGTCCTGTGGGCCGCAGCCGAGCTCGCCGCGTGGTGCCGGCACGCCTGCCCGCCCCGTGACGAGTGGACCCCGCTCTGGGAGTCGCTGCTCGCCCGGAAGTAGCCCCCGCCGGTCGGCCGGCGCGCCCGCCCCCGGCGCGGGCAGCGCCGGACCTTCAAGACTCAGCCCGAACCGAGTACCGAACCCGACGAGGTGTCACGTGACCCGCGACCCGCTGACCGACCCAACCGCGAACGGCGCGACCGCCACCCCGTTCGATCCCACCCCCGGCCCCGACCCGTTCGACGTGGGCCGCCTCCGCCTCCCGGCCGACGACGACGCCGACCTGGGCGTGCAGGAGCTGCTCGTCTCCGTCCCCTACCGCAAGCCGTCGAAAGAGACGTTCTTCCGGGTCCACCCGGACCCCGCCTACCGGTGCGTCGGCGGGCTGATCGAGTTGAAGGACGACGACGCCGAATCCTACTGGGTGGACCGGAGCCTCTGGCCCCACCTGGCCGACGAGCCGACGTTCGGCCGGCGGCACGTGTTCACCTGCGCCAGCCGGCAGGGGCTGGTGTTCCTTTGGGGCTGCCGCCTCCCCGGGCCGGACGGCAAGTCGCCCGACTGGGTGAGCATTCCGCTGGAGGCCGCGAAGGCCGCGGAAGCGAAGTGGGTGAAGCTGTTCTGGGATCAAGCCCAGAAGCGGCACCGGATCAAGGTGAGCGCGCACCTCACCGACGAGCCGGCGTGGCCCGGGCTGCCGCTCCCGGAACTCCTCCGGCTGGCGTTCCGCGACCGGGTCGTTACGACCCTCGACCACCCGATCCTGCAGCGCCTCCGCGGGGAGCGTTGACCGTGGACGTGCTTGACTGCTACCGGGAGGTGTGGTGCGCGGACTTCGAGTTCCGCGCCCCCGCCGGCCACCGGCCGGAGCCGCTGTGCGTCTGCGCCCGGGAGCTCCGGACGGGGCGGTCTGTTCGGCTCTGGTTGACCGCCGCCGCGCCCGCCGCCGCGCCGTACCCGACCGACCCGGGGGCGCTGTTCGTGGCGTACTACGCCTCCGCCGAGCTCGGGTGTCACCTCGCCCTGGGGTGGCCGCTCCCGGCCCGGGTGCTCGACCTGTTCGCGGAGTTCCGGAACGTCACGAACGGCCGCCCGCCGGCCCACGGGAGCGGGCTGCTCGGGGCGCTGGCGTTCTTCGGGCTCGACGCGCTCGACGGGGCGGAGAAGGACGGGATGCGGGAACTCGCCATGCGGCCGGGCGGGCACACCGCCACCGAGCGGGCCGCGCTCCTCGACTACTGCCTGACCGACGCCGACGCGCTCACCCGGCTGCTCCCGCGGATGGCCCCGGGGCTCGACCTACCGCGGGCGCTGCTCCGCGGCCGCTACATGGCCGCCGCCGCCCGGATGGAATGGGCCGGGGTGCCGATCGACACCGCCGCCCTCGCCGGGCTGCGGGGTCGGTGGGACGCGATCAAGGCCCGGCTGGTGCGCGCGGTGGACCGCGACTACGGGGTCTACGTCTCCGCCGGCCGCCGGCCGCTCGACCCCGCGACCCGGTTTGGCGGCGCGGTCCTCGCCGCTGCTCGGGTGTGGGAACTCGACCCCACCGAACTGGCGGAGGCCGCCGAGTCCGTCCACCGGGTCGAGAAGGCCGCGGGCGCCCCCCGGCTCGAGGCGGTCCGCGCCGCCCGGCAATCCACCGGGCTCACCGTGGCAAGGGTGGGGAAGCTGATCGACGGGGGGAAAGACTACCTGGACGTGCCAGGACTCGACGTGGCGGCGCGGGAACTGGCCGGGATGTACCCCGACCTGGGAATCGGGGGCGGGTACGACCCGGACGGGGTGGACGACGACTACGCGCCGAAACTGTGGGAGGTGCTGGCCGCACCCGACCCGGTGTCGCCGCCGCGGCACGACCCCGTGACGCTCCGCCGGGCGGCCGAGCCGGTCGGACCGGGCGGCGCGTCGAGCACCTACGCCGGCCCGTTGACGTTCTCCGCCGCCCGGTGGGGGGAATATCTCGCCCGAGCCGGCATCCCGTGGCCCCGGCTGCCGAGCGGCGCCCTCGCCCTGGACGACGACACGTTCCGGGAGATGGCGAAGGCCTACCCAGACCGTGTGGGGCCGATGCGGGAGCTGCGGCACACACTCGGGAAGATGCGGCTTCACGAGCTGGCGGTCGGGCCGGACGGGCGGAACCGGTGCCTCCTGTCCGCCTTCCGGTCGCGGACCGGGCGGAACCAGCCGTCGAACTCCGCGTTCGTGTTCGGCCCGTCGGTGTGGCTCCGGGCGCTGATCCGCCCGTCGCCGGGTCGGGCGGTCGCGTACGTGGACTGGTCGCAACAGGAGCTGGCGATCGCCGCCGCGCTGTCGGGCGACCCGGGGATGATGGAGGCCTACACGTCGGGGGACTTCTACCTGACGTTCGCGAAGATGGCCGGCGCGGTCCCGGCCGACGCCACCAAGCGCACCCACGGGCGGGAGCGCGACCGGTTCAAGGTGGTCGCGCTCGGGGTGCTGTACGGGCTCGGGGCGGACGGGCTGGCGCGGAAGCTCGGGGAGCCCCCGCTCCGGGGGCGTGAACTCCTCGACATGCACCGCCGCGCCTTCCGCCGGTTCTGGGAGTGGTCGGATGCGGTCGAGGAGCGGGCAATCCTCACCGGCCGGCTGCGGACCGCGTTCGGGTGGTCACTCATCCTCGGCCCCGATGCCAACCCGCGGAGTCTGCGGAACTGGCCGATGCAGGCGAGCGGGGCGGAGATGATGCGGCTGGCCGCCTGTCTCGCCACCGAGCGCGGGGTCGGGGTGTGCTGCCCGGTCCACGACGCGTTTCTGGTCGAGGCCGCCGCCGACGGGATCGAGGCGGAGGCAGACCGGATGCGGTGTGCGATGCGGGAGGCGTCGGAACTGGTGCTGCCCGGGTTCCCGCTCGGAACCGACGCGAAGATCGTGCGCCACCCGGACCGGTTCACCGACCCGCGGGGTGAGCGGATGTGGCGGACCGTCGCCGGCATCCTGGCCGAGCTCGAGGCCGCGGACGACTTCGCCACCCCTGGCGCCGGCGCCACCCGCCCCCCCGCGCCGGCGCCACCCCCGTCCAGCCTTCTTTCTGTGTCTGGTTCTCTTCACCCCTGGGAGGGTGCGGCCGATGGGTGGTGACCCGTTCGACCCGGCCCGCGTCCACCCGCCGGGGGAGCTTGACCCGACGCCGACGCCGACCGGCCCGCCCCGGCACCGCCAGGGGGAGCCGTTCCTCCGCGGGCCGATCCCGTGGGCGTGGGTGACGACGGCCGCGGCGCTGCCGGGGAAGTCGCTGGCGGTCGGGCTGGTGCTCTGGCGGGAGGCCGGGTGCGTGAACCGGCGGACGGTGCGGGTGACGCTCGCCCGGCTGGCCGGCCCGTTACTGTCGGTGGACGCCGCCCGCCGCGGGGTCCGCGCCCTCGAGCGGGTCGGGCTGGTGACGGTTGAACACCGACCCGGGTGCGGGCTGGTGGTGACGTTGAACGACGCCCCCGCGGGGTGAACCCGCGGTTACCGAGCTGGCGCGCCGCCGTGGCCGCTGGTATACTCCTCCTGCCTTTGGCCGTGCGGCGGGATGCGGCCTGAGAACCGCGCCCACCAGCCGGCCGTTCTCAGAAAGGCCCGCCCGATGGCTACCCTGTTCAAGCCCACCCGCCCCTACCCGCTCCCGCCCGGGACCGAGATCGTCCGCAAGGGCGGCCGGCCGCACGCCCGGATACCCGAGAAGGGGAGGGCGGCGCTGTACCCGCTGAGCGCGGACGGCGCCGCCTACCTCAAGCCGGCCGCGAAGTGGGCCGCCGACGTGCGGTTCGCGGACGGCACCCGCAAGCGCGTCCGGTTTTCCCCCAACCGGGACGCTGCCGCACTGATGCTGGCGGAGCTGTTGAAGCGGATCGAGAACGAGAAGGCCGGGGTAATCGACCGGACGGCTTCACACCGGAAGCGCCCGCTGTCCGCGCACTTGGACGACTGGCGCGGCTCCCTCGCCGCAAGCGGGCGGGGGGAGGAGTACCTCACGCTCAAGCTTTCTCGGGTGCGGGCGGTGGTCGAGGGATGCGGCTGGACGTTCACCCCGGACATGACCGCGGACCGACTCGAAGCGTTCCTCCTCGACCTCCGGGTGAAGGTGGGGCGGAGCATCCAGACCGCGAACGACTGGCTTCAGGCGGTCCGCCAGTTCTGCCGCTGGATGGTCGCCAACGACCGGCTCGACCGCGACCCGTTCGCCCGGCTCAAGCCCGGCAACGTGAAGCTCGACCAGCGCCACCGCCGCGGGGAGTTCACCCCGGACGAGCTCGCCCGACTGCTCCGGGCGGCCGCCTCAAGCCCGGTGACCTTCCGCCGCACCCTCACCGGCGCCGACCGGGTGGTCTACCGGGTGGCGCTCGGAACCGGGTTCCGGGCGGCCGAGCTCGCTGCCCTGGTCCCGGATAACTTCGACCTCGCCGCGACGCCGCCCGCGATTGTCCTCCCGCCGGAGTTCTCGAAGAACCGCCGGGGCGCCATCCAGCCGATCCCCGCGGACCTCGCCGCCGACCTCCGGGCTTACCTCCGGGGCCGGCCCGGCAAGGAATCCGTCTGGCCGGGGACATGGGCCGACCGGTCGGCGGACATGCTCAAGATCGACCTCACAGCCGCGGGGGTGCCTTCCGAGGTGGACGGGCCGGAGGGGGTCGAGGTGAGGGACTTCCACGCCCTCCGAAATTGCTTCATCTCGGACGTGCTCCGGGCCGGTGCGGACCTCAAGCAAGCTATGACACTGGCCCGGCACTCCGACCCCCGGCTGACGACCGCCCGCTACGGCCGGACCCGGTTGCACGACCTTGGGGCGGTGGTGGACAAGATTCCGACCCCGACACGGACCGCCGCGGAACCGGCCGTACTTCGACTCACCGGCACCGACTCCGGGAGCAGCACGGGAGCAGCAACGGGAGCAGCAGCTAGCGGTAGCGGGCGGGTTCGGCTGAGGACGATCGACGAAACCGACGGCGGGGACGGGCGGGGAGGGGAAACGAAGAACCCCCCGGTTTCCCAGGGGTTTGAGGACGATCGGGAGCAATCAGGGACAATCAGAGCGGAGAGGGCGGGATTCGAACCCGCGGTGGGGTTTTACCCCCACGCCGCTTTAGCAAAGCGGTTGACTCGACACTTCGCAGGATTGACGCACCTTGAACACGGTTGACATTGCCTGGCATTTTCAGCGTTTTTGTGCTTCTGAGGTTGTGGGCCGGGTTGACACGGGTAGCCTAGGATTGACCCAGGTTGAACCGGGTTACAGCAACCACAGCAGCAACCAAAACCGATGGCCCACATCCAGAAGATTGTCGTCACGCGCTACGTCGTTCCAGTCCCCGGTGCGAAGGGGAAGAAAAAGTTCAAGCGAGTGAACAGAGACACCCCGGGCGCGGTGCAGCAACACGAGACGACGGAGAAGTACTACTTGTTCGACGGCGGCAAGCGGATTCGAGCCCTGTACTCGGACAAGAAGGCGTCGGAGACCGAGCTGAACAAGTACGAGGTCGCCAAGGCCCGCGGCGAGGTCGGAATGGTGGACAAGTTCGCCGCGCACGCCCAGACCACCATCCACTCCCTGCTCGACCGATTTGAGGCCCACGCCCGCTCACAGCCGGGCAACGACAAGTACAGGAACGAGACCGTTCGCATCCTCCGGGCAGTGGTGGATGCCTGCGCCCCGGACAAGCTCGCCGACCTGACCCCCGACCGCGTGCAGGAGTACCTGGCCGGACTTCGCAAGGCGCCCACCAAGACGAACAGCAACCCTGGCCCCGCGTCCCCCAACACGAAGAAGAAGCACCACTCCGCGCTGAGCGGGTTCGCCAAGTGGCTGTTCGAGAACGGCTACACCCGCGAGAATCTGATTCTGCGAGTGCCGGTCCCGAAGGGCGGCACCCAGGAGAAGGACAAGTTCCGCTCCCTGACCCTCCGCGAGCTGCGGCGGCTGTTCAAGGTCGCACGGGAGCGCTGGGTCAAGGAGGCGCTGACGGTGCGCAACGGAGCGCGAAAGGGGAAGTTGGAGAAAACGGTCCGACCGGAAGTTCTCGCCGACGCCCGGCTGCGAGGGCAGGGAAGGGCACTCGTGTACCGCACCGCGGCGCTCACGGGACTGCGGCGGTCGGAGTTGGCTAAGGTCCGCCTGCGCTACCTCCGGAAACCGAAGAACCTTCAGTTCCCGATTTTCGACCTGCCCGCGGCGGTGACGAAGAACAAGCGCCCGGCCCGGCTATGGGTGCTACCCCGACTGGCAAAGCGGCTCCTGAAGTGGGCGAAGGCGACAGGGAGGGGCCGAGATGACCTCCTGCTGGACGTGCCCGGGATTGCGGTCTTTCACCGAGACCGCGAGGCCGCCGAGATTCCCCTCCTGAACGAGAAGGGGAAGGCGTCGTTCCACTCGCTCCGTTCGGCAGGAAACGTCCTTCTGCGGAAGGCCGAGGTTCCAATCACGACTCGCCGTCTCTTCATGCGCCACTCCGACCTCAAGCTGACCGACTCGACCTACGACGACGCCTGCTTGCTCGACATGGAGGACATCGTGCCGAAGTTGGAGGCGTACAAGCTGGCGTGAAGCCCCCGCAGCCGCGGTGCCGCGGTTCGGCGCCCCGACGACGCCTCTGGACGGATGACCTACGGCCCCTTCCGCAACTCCCGGATGGCGGCCCGCAGCTCCAGCACCTCTTGCTCCAGTTGCCGGACCCGTCGTTCCAATCCCGCCGGGCTGTCGGCCGGGTCGGCCATCGTGAGCTGCACGGAGGCGGTGCGGAGGAAGTTCAGGAGCCGCGCCTGCACGACAGCCTCGGCTTTTTCCGGGGTCAGGCCGGCCACGCTCACCCGGCCGCCGTAGGCCGGCCCCAGCGCGACCGCGCCGCCCTTCTCGACCACGTACACCCCTTCGATGGGGTCCGACTCGAACGTCCCCTTCGCCCGGATGAACAGGCGGTCCCCCGGCTTGATTCGGTCATCGACTGGACCCGCTGGCTGGACGACCGTGTCGGCTTTCGGCGCCGCCGGCGGCGGGTCGGTCTTCGACCCCTGGCCGCCTGTCGGGTGTGTGGGAGCCGGCTGGGCCGCTCCCCCCGCCGCCTGCCAGACGACGACCGCCCCGACGAGGGACAACGCCACCGCCCCCGCCTTCGCTAGCTTCGCACGCGACATCATCGTCAGTACCCCCTGTGCAAGGACGGCCGGGGCCGAGCCCCGGTCCCCGCCCGTGAATCGCGCCACCGCTTGAATCACCGCCTCCGCCAACGCCCGCGGCACCGGCTCCACGGCACCCACGAGGACCGCCCCGGCCGGGAGCGTCACCCCTCTGCGGACGAGCCGGGCGCGCAGCAGCTCGCGCCCGCGGTCGAGTCGCCGGCGCAGGGTGCTCAAGCTCCAGCCCAGCTCCCGGGCCACGTCCTCCTGCGTCCGCCCTGCCAAGTAGCAGGCGACCAGGGGCTTCTGAAGCAGGTCCGGCAGGAGCCTCAGCTCCTCGTCCAACACGTCCCGCCATTCGTCCTGGCCGGGCCGCTCTACCACCGCCTCGGACCGGCGGGCCGCCGTCTCGTGCCGCCGGCGCCGGCGCTCCTTGTCGCGCAGTCGCAGGGCCACGTGCCGCGCGGTGCCGTAGAGCCACGCCCCGACGGACCCGGCCTTTCGGACCGACCCGGCCCGGGCGGTCAAGACAAGGAACGTGGCCTGGAACGCATCCTCGGCGTCTTGCTCGTGGCCCAGGACGCGCCGGCACACGCCCAGCACGAGGGGGCCGTGGCGGCGGACCAGCTCGGTCAGCGCCGCTCCGTCCCCGCTGGGGAGTTGGCCCAGCAGGTCGCGGTCGCCGGCCGGGTCGGCCAGCCGCAAGAGTCGTTCGAGGTCGCCGCCCATCGCACTTCCGTGGGCCTTGGACACCACATAGTCCCGCGCCGCCGGTGAACTGTTCACCCTTTTTCGGTCCTGGCACGGAGTCGAGCAAGCGGCGGTCGAGTCGGACTACGTCGGCCGGGGCGGCCACTGCATGCGTGCCCTTCACTGTGGCCGTTGTTCATACAGCCGGTTGATTCCGCGCCGGATGTGAAGCATTCTTACGAGTAGTCCCGCAACAGGATGTTCTCGCCCCGCGGCGCCGGGGCCGTCACAGGAGGGACTCGTGGAGCGTACGTGCGCGTACTGCGGCGTGGGCGGAGTCGGGCGGGCCATGCCCTTCGGCCTGTGTGCCCCCTGCTTCACCCTCCTGGAGGATGAGCTGACCGCCGCCGCCGTGCGGGTCGGGCGCGTCGGCCGGCACGACGCCGAGACGGTCGCTGATGTACCGCTCCCGGTCCTCTTACCGTCGGTCGTCACAAACCCGGTGGCGCAGCACGAACTGTGGTGATGCCACCGGCCCGCGAACCGCACGGTCGCCCGAGCCGTCCCACCATCGCAGTGCGTGTTTTTGGGGGAGTCCTGGCGTAGCAGCCGGAGGAGACCGGACAGGCGACCGCGGGGCGACCCGAGCGTGGGACTGGCTCTGTCGCCTAGGAGACCATGCCTCGCGGACTCCCGCCCCTTCTCCACAGTTTGCCCGTTCTCCCTACGCGCGCCGGCGTCCCGCCGCGCCTAGTATGAATCCTCCGCACCACACTCGCACCTGGAACCGGCCTCGCGGCCTCGGTCCGCCCCCTCATGCCCCGACCGCTGAAGGTCCTGGTCGTGGACGACTACCACGACGTGGGCGACTCGTGCGCCGAACTCCTCCGCCTGCACGGACACGATGTGCGGGTCGCGCGGTGCTGCGCCGAGGCCGTCGCGGTGGTCGGGTCGTTCGCCCCGGACCTCGTCCTGCTCGACATCGGGCTGCCGGACGGGAGCGGCTACGAGTTGGCTGGGCGGCTCTTGGCGGTCCTGTCGCGGCGTCCCGTCCTCGTCGCCGTGACCGGGTTCGGGCATTACGAGGGGCGGTCGCGCGACGCCGGGTTCGACTTCCACTTCCTCAAGCCGCTCGCCCCACAGCAGCTCACCGCCGCGATGGACGCGGCCACCCATGCGGCCGACGAGGGCGACCGGTAGGTCGCGCCGGCGGGAACCCGACGGTGGAGTCTTGTACCTGCCTGCGCGTCTGGGCTAGAGTGAACCCGAACTCGTCCGGGCCGACTCGCACCCCCCGCCCGCGCCCGACGGGCCGGTGGGCAGGCCCAACCGTCGGGCGCAGGGTTCGACCGTGGCTCAGCTCTCCCTCGGCGAGGGGAAGTGGCGGATGCTCCGCCGCGTCCTCAAGAAGAAGCGATTCCGGTACACGGACTGCCGGAACATGACCCGGCTCGACCAGGCCCACTTCGACTGGCTGGTGGAGAACGGGTTCTTCGCGCAGGTGGGGGACGGGGCGTACCAGACGACCGAGAAGGGCCGGGTGGCCGCGGACCTCGGGGAGTACGAGTGGGAGCGGGCGCCCGACGTTCCGCTGGTGCCGGCGCCAAGGAAGCCGAGGACAGCGCGGTGATTGGGCGCCATCAGCGGTGTGGAGGCGGCGGAGTTCTCTGTCGGTGGTGACGGCCAGAAGCGACTCCTTGCAAAAGGGCAGGCGCCCCCCGTGGGTACAATCCGGGTTGGTGGGGGATGGAGATGGAACTCGTGGGCCTGGTCGCCTTCTTCATCCTGACGGTGTCCGCCGCCGTCTGGTGCTTGGTGTTCCCCGACCATGCGGTCCGGCACGCCGGGAAAATGTGGAAGCGCTCCGACGGGCTAGTTGCCCAGGTCGCACCCGGTTACACCGAGAGCCGGGCGTACCGATTCCAACTGCAGGCGAGCGGGGTCGTCTTCGCAGTGTGCGGCCTTGCCACTGCGGTAGGCATCCTGCGCCGCCTGTAGTTCCTCGGCGCCGCGTTGGACCGGACCTGACTACGTTGCGGGACGTCCCGGGCGCCAAGATTTTCCCGAGCACCCCGGGACAGGCTCCGTCGGCATCATATTGACGCAAGTCAGTGCTGTATCAGGTGTTTCGACGCGGCCGCCGCTCCGAAACGGGCCGAGGGGCCGCTCGCCTGGGTGGGCGAAGCAGAGTTCAGCGCGAAACTTGAAAAAATGGCCTCGGCTGGGGTATCGTATTGCAAGGGAATAGTAGGAGTGGGGCGCACTACCCCACTCGCTCCGAGGTCAACACTTCAAGCTCGTAGTCGGGAACACTCCCCGGCCGCCATCGAGCACGACCGAGAAGCAAGCACAAGACGGAAGACGAACGGTGCCATCCTGCGCGCCGAGGTCAGCGGGGTCTGCATCACAACGCTTCGGCATAGGCGACGCTGGCCTGCCGTACCTGTTCGACCCCGAGGTCGTGGAACCACCTGACCAGGTTGTGCTCGGACTGGACCCCTTGCATCATGCCGTCCATAACTCTGTGCATGGTGAGTCCTTTGGCCTGTTCGAGCACCTCCCGACGTCGTGCGTGTGGAAGCCCGGCCTTCAACACGGCGGTATACTCGGGCGTCGAGGCGTACCCCGGGAACAGGAGCGTCTTGGCCTTGAGGAACCGCCCCTCAATGACGGCCGGGCAGTACCCCACCCGGAAGCAGTAGTCGGCCCCGGGGACGAACCGCTCGCCCATCACCTCCTCCGCCAGCCGGTAGTTCAAGAACCCCGGGGCGCAGTGCTCCCAGAACGTGAAGGCCAGGTGGCCGCCGTACAGTTCGCACACCTCGAACTGGAGACACTGGTCGAAGAACGCGAACACGTCACCAGACGCGGGGTAGCCCGGCCACTCGTAGGCGAGCCGCGGACCCGCACGCTCCAAGGCGTGACCGGAGAACGCGACCGTGAGAGTCTGGTTGCCGACGGTAACCTTCGGCTCGTGGCGGGAGTAGTACACGGTGCCGCCGGGCCCCCTGGTCCGCTTCAGCGACCGGAAGATGACGTGGATGTCGTTGCCGGAGAACGAGAACAGCGCGTGGTTGGCGGTCAGGTACTTCAGCAGGTCAGGAGTTGGGATGCGGCCGAGCACCGTTCGCCCCAGGTTCAGGTCGAGATAACCCTGCTGCGCCCCCGCGTCCGGGCGTCCGGCGATGGCGGCCGCGAACTCGGCCCGGGCCTTCCAGCCACCCACCTCCTTGACGCGCTTGTAGAACGCGGCTTCTGCTGGGTGGAAGGCCGTCGCGTCGCGGAAGTCGATGGTCTTCGCGGCCTCTCGCACGAGCTCCACGAACGCCGGGTCGGCCTCGTTCGGCTCGTAGGTGAAGCGGGGGAACTCGTGCCGCTTCCCCAGGGCCTTCTGTCGGCGGTGCCTGTCGGCCAGCTTCTGGCGGCGCTGCGAATCCTTGTTGGCCTTCGACATGGCGTTCGTCCTGGTCGTGACGCAGGTAGGGGGCGACGCAACGCCCCCTCGCTCGAACTCATTCCGGGTAGGTTGCCAGCTTACGCGACCGCCACCTCCCAGGCGTCCGGCGGGAGCGGCATCACGCCGCCCTCCTCGGGCCCCATCCAGTCGAAACCGTCGAACTCGTCGTAGACCTCGTTGACGGCGAATTGCTGGCCGGCAAAGACCGGGATGCGCCGCCGAACCTCTCCCTCGGGGGTAACCACCTCGTGCAGCATGAGGGAGCGGGTGATGCGAATGACCATGTAGTTCTCCTTCGGAAGTAACGGAAATCAGGAACGAGCGGTGGTACGCGCCACTCCGATTCGTCAGGGTGGCGCGCAAAAACTTGTCCGATTAAGTCTGACTCAGGTTGCCTGGATGCGCTTGAGAATGGCGCGGATGCGGACCTCCAGCTCCTGGGGCGACAGCGGGCGCGACGCGGGGGCCTCGGGCAGCGGGGTGCGGGTCGCCGCCTTGCATTGTCGGGAGCGGGGCTTCGAGGTTGCATTGGCGGGGGACGGATTGCTGGACTTGCGTGGCATGGTCTGGTCTCCGGGTGAATTCTGCTGTGACAGGTGAACAACAAGGCCACTTGGCAATGCAAAGTGGACAAACTGGTGGTCCGGGCCCGTCCCGAACCCCCTTGGCGGCTACCAATCCGGGTAGTCGCCGTCCGGGTCTTCCTCTGCTTCTGCGAGCGTGTGAAACTGGTGACCGCAGTTGCGGCACGTCCAGTGGACCAGGTTGCCGAGCTGACCGAGCCGCACGCCGGGGCCGTCGCAGACCGGGCACGGTGGCGGGAGGTCGTGAAAACAGGTCGAGCCGGGCATGGCCGCCCCCTTGCTGAAGGTGTGGTTGACGAGCGAGGAGGGTCAGGAACGAGCAGACGTGACGACCGGCAGCGCCACCCGGCTGGACTTGCCGTACCCCATGAAGCCCGCGTTGCGCAAGGAGCGGGCGGCGGCCGCGGCCTGCGAACCCGCGGGCTGGGCCCCGTGGAGGAGCAGCGCGAAGTCGGCGCCGTGCGTCATCGCGTGGCTGTCGTCGTGGTCCACCTCCAGACCGAGGGCATCAGCCTCGTGAGGCGAGAAGACGACCCGCGCGGACCGCAGGTTGTACTGGTCGATGAGGTCGTCGTGCGTGCCCCCGTAGGAGGCGGTGAGGACCAGGTTCGGGATGGCGCCCGGGGTGCGGCCGTCGCCGACTTGGTCGAGCCGCGCCAACCAGTTCGGGAGCGCCTTCGTGTAGGCGTAGAAGGTGGTCTGGGGGCGCTCCCGGGCAACGCGCAGCCAGGCGTCGAAGTAGTCCTGGTTCCAGAAGTCTCCGCTGTCGTGGACCCGGACCAAACGCGCGAATGAGCTCAAGCTGTCGAGAATCAGCCGCGCCATCTGCTCCGTTGTCTTGCACTTCTTCAGCGCCCGCAGGTTGAACCACCGGGCGTGCCGCACGCTCGGGCGGCGGGCTTCCATGCTCGCCGCTTAGCACCGGAAGCGCGTGTCGCGCCCGTCCCGGATGTGGCCGGTGTCGCGGTGGGCCTTGCTGTGGCACTCGCGGGCGAACGGGCAGGTGTAGCCGGCCGGCAGGCTGAAGGTCGTGATGGCGGCGTCGAGCTTGGCATTCCCCTGACCGAACCGAAGTGGATGCCGGTCGGGCGAGGCGCGCAGCGGGACCGACACCCGTGGTGTGGGTGGTGGTGGCATGACTGGTTCCTTGTCGGGTGATGAAGCAGAAGTGGCCGGGGAGCGAGCCAGACCTGGTCGTCAGGCGGCTTTGACCTGGTACGCGCGCAGGTTCAGGGCGAGGGCCGCGCGGTGCGCCTCACGTCGACTGGCGAACTGGCCCCGACACTGGTCCTGACCGGGTGCGGACAGGTCGATGAGGAGGAACGTGGGCGCGGACATGCCGCACCTCCTTGCAAAAGAGGCTTTCAAAAGCCCGCGGTTGGGGCCGGTCTTGTCCTGTGCGGTCGTTCGCCCGTCTCGTGCAGGAAGGGCGACAGCGAGGGCACGAAAAAGCCCGCCACGTGGCGGGCGGGTACGAACGGAAGCCGGCCCGAGGTCTCCCCCGGGCCGGCGTCGGTTGGGTTGTGGGTGGGTGACGCTTACAACTCTCCGGCATTGACCGCGGCCCGCATCCGGTCGCTCCGCCCCTTCGCCAGCGCCGCCGCCGTCGCCGCGACCTGCTCCGGCTTGCCGAAGGCGTTGCGCATCGCCGGGCGCACCTTCTCTGGCCCCGCCCCCTGCGCCCCCGTCGGCACCCGCACGCCGACCGCGAAGTGCCAGTCGCCGACCGCGAAGTGCGTCACCAGCTCGCGCAACCCGTCGACCGGCCCGACCACCTGGAACGCCGACGGCGCGGCCTCGCCGATGAGGTTGCCGGCCTGGCGGTAGTGCCCGTGACCGTGCTCGACGGCCGCCGCCACGCACCCGGCGTTGCGGACCGCGCGGAGGAACGCCCGGCGCACGTCCGCGGGCTTCATGTTTGGCACGTGGGGGCGCACGTGGATGACGACCCCCGCCCCGGAGACGGTGCGCGTCACCTCCGCCCCGTCGGCGGTCGTCTCGGTCTCACTCACGCGGATGGTGCGGACGATGGCGCCGCGGGGATTGAACGACACGGGAGCACCTGCGAGGTTGAGGTGGTGAACGAGGCGGGGGAACGACCCCCGCCCCATGCGGACGCGGTCAGCCGGTGACTGCGCCGTTGGCGGACGGGGCTGAGTTCTCGGACGGGGCGGGCACGACCGACCGGCCGCGGCGCCGCACCGGTTCCGGGACGGGGTCGGCGGGCGCGCTGAACCCGAGTACCGACGCCGTGGCGGAGACGGCGGCGGCCCCGAACACGCCCTTGCCCGACATGCTCTTGCTCCGGCCGTCCGCGCCCTTCACCTTGACGGACAGGTCGACCCCGTCCCGGGCCGCGGCGACGAAGACGTCGTCGCTGGCGTCGGTCGGCACGGTGTCGCGGAAGGTGATGGTGCGGGTCTGCCCGTCGGGCATCTTGACCTTGGCGCTGGCCTTGACCTCGCGGGCGCCGAACAGGGCGGTCATGAAGGCGTCGGACATCGTGATTCCCCCCACCCGCGCCGGGCGAACCGGGGCGGGTCGTGTTCCGCGGGGCGTGTGAGCCGCACCGTGCGGCCCGCATCCGCGGGTGGTGGCACCGGGGGCGCGGCCTGTTCGGCCACGCCGGTTCCCGCACGCCGGTCCCGGGTTCCGCCGGGCCGGGCCGCGTCGCTCGCGGCTTAACCCTACCCACGGCGGGGGCGAGGATTGGGGCGTGAGGGGGCCGGGGGTTTTCTGTTCTGGAGGGTCGAACGGGGGCGGGGGGTGGAATGGACGAGGAGGAACTTGCGCAACAAGCCGGTGGGGTTTTCCAGGAGCGATATCAAAATACGTCAGACAGTTCAGGCCATCGCACTTGCCCCAAAAAATCCCGGGGTCCTCTGGAGGCGAGGTGTCCAGCCTCTTCTTGTCCGATGGGGACCTGGGCAACAACTGAGCTGGATTCCGCTCGACCCCGGCAGTCAGATGAACCAGAAGACCCGTTGGAGTGTCACGCCGGTGTGAGGTTCTACGACCTCGTGCAGAGAGGGCAACATGGCCGACCACGACGACCTCCGCCGGCTCCTGACGAACCCGCGGGAGACGCTGGACCTGGAGTTGAAGGAGTGGATTGACCCGCAGAAGCCCGAGGGGAAGGCGAAGATTGCCAAGGGATGCCTCGCCCTGCGGAACAACGACGGCGGGCGACTCGTCATCGGTTTCACCGACGCCGGTCAACCGGCGACGGACAACGTGCCGTCGAACGTGCGCGAGGTCTTCCACAACGACGTGGTGCAGTCCATCGTGTCCAGCTACGCGGCCGACCCGTTCACCGTGGACGTCGTGTTCGTTGAGTTGAACGGGCGGGAGTACCCGGTCATCTCCGTCCCGTCAGGGGTGCGGACGCCGGTCGCGGCGAAGGCCGACCTCAAGGACCCGAACGACCCCACCGGGAGGAAGTTCCTGGTCCGAGACCACGTCATCTACGTCCGGTCAGTGAACTCCAACAACATGGTCAGCTCGACCGACGCTCGTAAGGGCGACTGGGCGCGGCTCACCACGCTCTGCTTCAACAACCGCGAGGCGGACATCGGAGGTTTTGTGCGTCGCCATCTCGCCGCCCTCGACTTCAAATCGTTGGCAGCACTAGTGCCAGCGTTTGCGGGGATGTTGCATCGACCCAGCGCGGGCGAACGTGCCGTGGAGGAACTCAATCGTGGCCGCGGATGCTTCGATGCGGCGGCCCGGCGACGGCAAATGCGCATCCCCAACGTCGGGTTCCGAGAGTCCGTCATCATCGTGGACGGAGAATTCCCGCCCCAGACCACGACCGTGTCTTTCCGCGACAAGCTCCTCAGAAGTGCGCCCAGCCACACTGGTTGGCCACCGTGGGTGGATTTATGGGGCACGACTGATGAAGAGTGGCGGCCACGAGTTTTCGAGAACGGCTGGGAGTCCCTCGTTCAAAACATGAACCCTGCGACGGCATTCCTCGGCCCACACCTAGACTTTTGGAGGATGGAACCGCGAGGAGTGTTTTACCACATCCGTGCTCTTGAGGACGACCTTGCGACCTCTCGCGGACTTCAACCCCTAACTGTCCTCGACTTCCTGCTTCAGATTTCCCGGACTGCGGAGGTCATCTCGACCGGACTATCGTTCGGCCAAACTCTGGGGTGTGACACTACGAAAACATCCCTCTTGTTTGGGTTCCGGTGGACACGGCTTCGGGGCCGCGCCCTGGTATCTTGGGTCGAGCCGTCCCGTTGGTTCCGAACAACAGGGGCTGCCGAGCAAGACGAGTTCGTCACGTCCGTAGTTGTACCCCTGGAAACTCCGCCCACTGGAATCGCCCCACACGTCGGAAACTTCGTGCAAGAGTTGTTCGCCCTGTTCGGCGGTCGAGAAGTCGAACAACGAGTGGTGGAGCAGATAGTCTCGGACACGGTGCAGAGGCGGATGTAGTCGACCTCCCGCTACGGGGCCACCGCCGCGCCCGCCGCCGTCGGCTCACGCCACGTCCGGCCCTTGGCGATGTCGCACACAGTGCTCTTGGTGATGTTCCAGTGGTCGCCGATGGTCCGGTACGGCACCTTCATGGCGATGGCGTGCCGGATGGACTCCACGTCCGCCTCGTTCAGCCGCGAGTTCGGGTGCGCCGAGCCCTTCCGCAGGCGACCGGCCTGGATGGCGTCGGCGACGTTGTCCGCCGGCGAGCCGAGCCGGAGGTTGGAGGCGCGGTTGTTCCCGCGGTTGTTATCCAGGTGACGGGTCACCTCCCACGGCCCCTCGGGCCTCCGGTAGAAGGCGGCCGCCACCAGGCGATGGACCGTCCGCGGTGCCCACTTCCCCTCCTTCTTCGCGTCCACCACAACGTAGCCGTCGCCACGTACTCGCTCGGGCAGGCGACGCAGGGCGCCGTCCTCCTGCTGCTTGAACACATGGCCATCGTCGGACGCGAGGAGGCCGGGGTAGTCGGGGACGGGGCGAAGCTCGGAGGTCATCTGTCGGGAACTCGCAACAGCGGTAGGGGGAACTTCTGCTGGGAGGTTCCTACACCGGAGAGTTGTTCGACCCGCTCACCCCGCGTGAAGAATCCGCCTCTCTGGTAGGCGGGTGTGGTTGCCGGGTAAACTGCTGTGACCTCGGGCAGGAGCGCGCGATGTGGTGGCCCCGGCGGACGTGGGTGGCGGGTGCGTTGTTGGCTGGCCACTTGTTCTTCCCCGGCGCGGCGGGCGCCATCTGGCTGTTCACTAACTCGCCGCCCTACGAGGAGATTGACTGGAGCGGGACGTCTCCGGCCGTGCGTGTCCTGGACGTCCTCCTTAAGTCGCACGTCTTCTACGCCCTGGCGCTTGTGGTCGTGATGCGGGGCTGGCGGGTTCAAGCAGTCGGCGTCGGCGTGGTCTCGCTCGCCATGTCTGCGGTGGTGAACTTCCTGGCGTACTTCCACGTCAGCGGCGTGTACTTCTGAGGACAACCCGATGCGCCGCCTCCTCGTGTCCTTCGTCGCCGTCGCCGCCCTCGCCGCCGGGGAGGGCGTTCCGCCCTGTTCAGGCAGTTTCTAAAGAATCGCGCGACTCGACCCACCTCGGCCGGACATCAACCAGCATGAGCGGACCGCGCCCTGCCGACCTCCTACGGCAGCTCGCCACCGACGTAGTGTCCGACCGCGACCTGCTCCGCCGCTTCACCGCGACTCGGGACGGGGATGCCTTCGCCGAACTGGTTCGCCGGCACGGTC
>JAFKFQ010000127.1 GCA_017308215.1 bacterium
CCACCCGAGCGCCGCCCGCCGGGCCGCCGCCCCGCGCGCCGCCCGTCCCGCCGCGTCGGCGGCCACCGCGCGCAGCACCCCGACCAGGGCGTCCGGGTCGGGCTCCAGCCACCACGGCCGGCCGGCCGTCGGCAGGTCGCCGACCCGCTCGTCCGGGAAGTACGCGAGACGAGCCGGGATCCGCCACCCGGCGGCCGGCGGGACGAACTCGTCCGTCGGCCCGCCGGCCGTCACCGCCACCGGGAGCCCGCACGCCATCGCCTCCAGCACCGGCAGGGCGAACCCCTCCCCCCGGTACGGGTGGACCAGCGCGTCGCACGCCGCGTACAGCCGCGGGAGGTCTTCCTCCGCCAGGTCCGCCGCCAGGTACTCGACCGCCGGCGCCGCGGGGTCCGCCGCCAGGTCGGCGACCGCGCGCTCGGCCGTCTGGCCGCGGTAGAACGTCCCGGCCCCCACGTCCTTGACCACCAGGCACACGTCGTCCGCCGCGGTGAACGCCCGCCGGTAGGCGGCCAGGAGGGCGTCGAACCCCTTCCGCGGGATCGTCCCGCCCACGAACAGCAGGCGCACGCGCTTGTCGGTGGCGAGCGAGAGCGGGTCGAGCCCCGGCCGGAACCGGTCGGGGTTGACCCCGAGGGGGACGACCCGCACCCGGTCGGCCGGGACCCCGGACGCGACGTAGCACCGCTCGACCGCCCGGGAGTACGCCCACACCTCGTCCACCGCGGCGACGATCGGCCCGACCCACGCCCGGGGGAGCCGGCCGAATTCCCAGGGCTGGACCAGCACGAACGCCCCGCGCCCGGCCGGCGGGGTGAAGTCCGGTGGCCACCGGTGCCGCACGGTGACGTCCGCGGCTAGTGGTCGGTTGACGAGCGCCGCCAGCCCGGGCGGCGGGGCGACGACCGCCCCGACCGGGCCGGCCGGCGGGAGCGGGAGGACGCCCACCGCCTGCCCGCGGGCGGCCAGCTCGAGGCACACCGCCCGGTTGACGGCTGCCAGGGAGTGGGTGGGGGCGAACTCCCCTTCCCACGCCACCGCAACCCGCGGGGTGTCGGCCCCGGCGGCCGCCCCCACCCCCTCCCCCTTGAACAGGAACGCCACCCCCGTCCCGGCCGCGTGGTACACCGGCTCCGGGAGCCCGAGGGACGCGACCGCCCGGCGGACCTCGACCCACGGGGTCGGGCTGTCCCAGTCGTGCCAGACCAGGCACCCGCCGGGGCGGAGGGCGTGGTACACGCCGGCCGTGTCGGCCCGGGCGGTGGCGAAGTCGTGCCCGCCGTCGACGAACGCGAGGTCGAGCGGGGCCAGTGCGCCGAGGTCGACCGCCCGGGAGTCGGCGACGACGAGGCGGGCCTTGTGCCCGAGCCCGAAGTGGCCGGCGTGGGCGGCGAAGGCGGGCCGGGGTGGTGCCTCCGGGGCCTGCTCGGGGGCCCCGCCGGACGGGACCGTGCCCGCCACCCCGACGGAGTAGACGACCGCGCCCGGGGGAGTCCAGGCGGTCAGGTTGGCCGTCATGTGCCCGGCCGCGGTACCGATTTCCAGGACCCTCAGCGGGCGGAGGTGGGCGACGAGGGCGAGGACGGCACGGGCGTCGGCCGGCGGGGTGAACCCGCACAGGGCGGCGGACGTGTCCGGGGCGCCGTACCGGGCGGCGAACGCCTCCGGCGACAGGGACACGACCCGGAGTCCGTCGCCCGGCGGGGGTGGATTCGGAGTCGCGGGCAGCGGCCTCGGGGGGGCGGCCGGGACCCGGTGTCTCGCCCGTACGCGTTCCGCGTCGGCCGCCCGACCGGATGCCGTCAAGGCGGCGGCGAGTGCGGCCGCGGCGGGTGCGTCGAACGGGTTTCCGGAGACGGCGGCGGCCAGGTGGTCGATCGCCTCACCGGTCCGCCCGGCCCGCACCAGCGCGTGCCCGAGGGCGGCCCGGGTGGCCGGGTGGTCGGGCCGGGCGGCCACGGCCGCCCGGTAGTCGTCCACGTCTCCCGTCAGCTCGGCCAGAGCCGCGGCCGCCCGCCACCGGAGCAGCGCGTGCTTCGCCGCCCCGGCGGCGGCCGGGTCGTCCGGGTGGTCCCAGCCGGCCCGGTCCCAGCCGGTCCGGAGGGCGTCGAACCCGCCCGGGTACGGGCACGCCTCCGCCTCACCCGGGGCGAGCGGCCGGGCCGCCAGGTCGGTCAGGACCCCGCGGAGGGCGGAACCGGCTTCGGCCCCGCGTCCGAGACCGGCCAGGGCGATCCCGAGCCCGACGCCGGCGACCCGGTTTCCGGCGGCGGCCGCGCGGGCCAGGCAGGGAACCGCCGCCGCCGGGGTCACCACCGCCTGCCCGGTGTCGTCGCCGGCGGCCGCCAAGTCGGCCGCCAGAGCCGGGTCGGCGTCCGGCCCGACCGCCCGACCGGCCCGCACCCACACGCGGGTCCGGAGGTCCGGCCCGGGGGCGGCCGCCGTCCGGCGGGCGGCCCGGTCGCCCGCCTCCGCCCACTCCCCCGCGCACCCGTCGAGGGCCGCCCGCACCAGCGGTAGCCACCCGTACCCCCGGGCCCGGGCCCGGGCCCGGGCCGAGACCGCCGCCCGTCCGGCGCCGTCGGCCAGGACGCGGGCGATGGTGTCCTCCAGGTCGGCGGCGGAGTACCGCACGTACTCCGCCCCGGGCGCGAGGTAGACCGGCACCTCGGCGTTCTCGGCCTCCTGGAGCAGGACCGCGCCGCCGGCCGCCGCCTCCAGGGCCCGCTGGTTGCACTCCCCGCGGATGCTCCGGTTGAAGCACACCTTGGCCCGTCGGACGAGGGCCCGGTACTCCGCGCCGAACACCCCGGTCCGGATCACGACGTGGAACCGGTCCCCGAGTTCGGCCACCCGGCCGAGCCACGGGAGCCGCTCGCCCTGCACGGCCGGGTTGAGGTTACCGACGAACAGGACGTCGATGTCGCGGTCCGCCGGGGGGGCGTCGACCTCGGCGAGCCAGTCGGCGTCCAGCCCGTACAGGTTGGCCGGGCGGGCGTGCGACACGCCCGCCCGGTGAAGGCGCCCGACCGCCGGCCCGTCGGTCAGGACCAGATCCGCCAGCGGGAGCAGGCCGCGGTAGGTGTGCCACAGCAGGTCCGGGTCGTGGGCCAGGGCGACGACCGGGACCGGGGCGGTCCAGACCCACGCCGGCAGGGACGCGTACCCGGGGCGGACCACGAGGGCGTCCGCCTCCCACCCCGCGGGCAGGCGGGCCGCGACCGCCCCCCAGCCGGTGGCGTCGTGGCCGACCCACCGGACGTTCGGGTCGGCGGACAGGAAGCGGGCCGCCCAGGCCGGGTCGACGGGGCCGAAGAGGAGGCGGGTCGGAGGCATCGTGCACCAGCGTCGCGGGGCGTCGCAGCCAGCATACCGGCCGCCACCTCATTCGGCCGCACCTCACCCGCCGCGGGCGGCGGCCGCTTGCCCGGCCCAGAACGCCTCGAGCTCGGCCGCCGGCGCGGGCGCGTCGAACCAGTCCGCCCCGAACGCCCGCAGGGCGGCGGCCGCGCGGCGGCGGTGCGGTTCGTCGCGGGCCGCCCGGACCGCCGCCGCCACGTACGCCGCGGGCGAGCCGGCGACCAGCTCGGACAGCCCGGCGTGTCGGAGCACCGCCGCCGCCCACCGCCCGCGGTGCTGCGCCCCCGGGCGGGTGACCACCGGCGTCCCGCACGCCACCGCGTCGGCCAGGGTGTTGGCCCCGGCCCCGTACGGCGGGGCGTCCAGCAGCACGTCCGCCGCGGCGACCAGGCGCAGGTAATTCGGGCGATCCTGCCGCGGCACGAC
>JAFKFQ010000384.1 GCA_017308215.1 bacterium
GAATCCAAGCCATTTTCCCCCATTAGAATTCCGCGGGTTGCCGCTGGTTCTGCAAGCCCACCACTGCCTGATAGATCCGCCCCAACCAGCCGTTGCCCTGTTGTTGAAGTTCAAGTTGTCGTTTGCGTTCGGCCTCTTGTCCCTGCTGGAACCGGTTCGATTCCCGGAAGTTGATTTCCCCCGCCGTGCCCGCGACGATGGCCGTGTTGGGCTTGTACTGCTGGTTGAGTTGCTGGCGGAGGCCGATCAACTGGCGGAGGCGGGCAATCTGCCCCTCGTCGATCCCCTTCTTGATGAACTCTTCGAGCTGTTGTTCCTCGGCGGACTTCTTGGCGAGCAAGCCCAGTTCTTCGGAGAGCCGCCGAATCGTGTCGGCGGCGTCCTCGCCCGCCTTGCGGGTCTCCGCCAAGTCCTTCGCCATGCTGGCTTCCGCGATGGCCCGACTTGCCGCCCGCACCATGTTCCCGTTCAGCCCGTACCGCTCTTGGAGCTGGATCAACCGTGCCATTTCGGAGGACACGCCACGGGCGGCGGCGGCCTGTCCTTCCATGTCCCGGACGAACTGACGGACCGCGGCCACGGCCTCCGGGTTGGTCTCCGGGTTCCGAATCCGCCGCATCTCCCGTTGCACTTCCTCTTGTTGCTTCTTCAGACCTTCAAGAGAAGACTTGGCGGCGTCCGCCTGCGCCTTGATCCCGTTCACGGTGGTCTCGTGGGTGCCGGTGATCCACCGCGCCCAGTTCGTCAAGGAGAAGTTGGAATCCAGCCCTTCGAGCTGTTGCTCTAACCCCTTCAGCCGTGCCGTGGCGGCCTCGACGTTAAAGTCAATCCCGCGGGCTTCGCTGGCGATTTGCCGCATCCCCGCCGCGGTCCCGGCCACGTCCTTCAACGTGTTGATCCACTCGCGGGAAACCGCGACGTTCTGGTTGACCCGCTCGAACCACTTCTTGTTCAACTCGGCGCCGTACTCCAGCTCCTTGTTCACGTCCTTGAGCGGGCCGTAGGCGTCCCAGAGGGACTTGCCCAGCGCGGCCACGGCGGCGACCGCGGCACCGATCGCCCCGGCCTTCGCGCCTGACGCGATAATGGACGTGCCGCCGAACGCGGCCCCGATCTGTTCGTTGGCCGAACTGTTGAAGGTCTTCGCCAGCTCCGACCCGGCCTTCTTGGTGTCGGCGGCGCTCTTCTTCCAACCCTTGTCAAGTGCCGTGGCATCAAGACTGAGGGCGATACTACCTTTGGCCGCGCTTTGTCCTGCCATGTGCCTTCCTCATTGCTTCGACCCACCCGAGTAACACGGCCCTGCCGCCCTCGCCCCACTTCAGCGGGCGCGGGGCGTCCCGGGTCATGGAGGCGATCAGGCCGAAGTAGTCTTCGGCGGACATCCGCCGCACGTCCTCCGGGAGTGCCCGGAGCTCCACGCACACCCGGTAAAAGGTGCTGAGCTCCGGTGACTCCCTTAGTCTTTTTTTGCGTCGTCGAGGGCGTCCCCGGTCATGTAGTTCAGCCGCGAGGCTTCCCGCCCGAGTCGGTCAACCACCCGGGCGTTCTTGCCCGCCAAGACGGCGTAGTCCTTGTTCGTGAAGACGGGGTTGCCCCGCTCGTCACACAAACAGCTCAACAGGACGTACACGGGGAACCGCCCCGCGTTGTCCTCGTTGAGCTGGCTTATGAGCGTATTGCGCTCGTCTACGCTCAGTTGGCGGAGGTAGACGGTACAGTTCCACTCGGGCACTTCCACGGGCGCCACCTTGCGGTCGTCGGCCCGTTCGATCAGATCTCTAAGACTCATGGTTTTCCTTTACGATACAACCGGAACGCCGGTCATCTTCACGGTGCCGGTAATCGTCATCTCTTCGTCAGCCCCGCCGACGGTCACATCAAGGGCGCTCAGGAACCCGTCACAGGTCACCGCCACGTCGTCCCCCGTGGGGGCGGTGACCCGCCACCCGAGTACGTCCCGGATCAACCCTTGAAGGGCGGTGTAAGTGTTCTCACTGAAGGCACAGGTAAACGTGATGGTGCCGGGGTCGATCATGCCGGGCATGAAGGTCTTGCCGTAGTCGGTCACCCCGAGGTGGGTTGTATCGATCTGTGAAATGCTGAACTGAGGGAAGTTGACCGACTTCAGCCGATCGATTTCGGCCCAGCCGGACCCACTTTCGTATTCAAGTTTGGTTAATACAGACAGGATGGACATTGGCCTCCGCAGGGATAATTCCTGCGGTATCTATGGCTCGGGCCATTAGTTCTTCAACATTTCCTCTATCACTTGCTTCAGCTTCGCGGCGGCCCGCTGCTCGAACTGGT
Source organism: bacterium (assembly GCA_017308215.1). Lineage (GTDB taxonomy): Bacteria > Planctomycetota > Planctomycetia > Gemmatales > Gemmataceae > Urbifossiella. Next base: position 2,311 of record JAFKFQ010000384.1, read on the forward strand.
TCTTGGACTGTCGCAGCGCCGCGGGGAGGTAGTGGCGGGGCCGGGCGCGTTTCGTGCCCGCGTCAACAAGGTGTTGGTACTTGGCGGGGCGGTCGTACTGGGTCTCCACCCGTCCCGTCTTCGTGTTCAGCTTCTTCACGATCGTCTTCTTGCCGGACCTGTTCTTGGTCTTCTTCGCCCGCTTGAACTTGCTCCCGGCGCCCACGACAGCCGTCCACCGCAAGCCCTTCTCGTAGGACCGCACCACAATGATTGTGGCCTTAGCCAAAAGCCCTTCGTCCCGCGGCGCCGTGGCAATCACGGCCTGTTTGACGGGACTGGCGCCGGCGTTCAGGGCGATCCTTAAAGCACGGTTCCGCAGTCCCGCCGACACCCGGTTGACGGTCGTGACGGGATCAACGGTCCACGTGAACTTCGCCTTAATCACTGTCCACCTCGGTGTAGTCCACCAGCTCGTCTTCGGCGGTCACGTCGAGGATCGTTTCGAGGTTCCCGTACCGCTTGCCCACGATCTCCCACGTCCGCCCGTTGCTGTCCCGAACCTTGTCGGTGGTGTTGATCGTGGGGTAAGACCTTAAGTAAATGGTGCCGTCCACGCCGGTGCTCATGCCGCCCTTGACGGGGGTGCGGTGTGAGTTCTCTTCTTCGACCCGGCACCACAGGTAGTGGGCGGGCGTGAAATCCTCGATGGCTTCCCCGATGTTGTTCGTGACGACAGTTCGTAGAAGAACCTGAACCCGGTTCGGATAATCGCCAGCTCGTCCCATATTCCTCCCTTAACTCAGTCCGGTGTGCCAGAGGTTGCAGAGCCGCAAGAACGGGGGCGGGATGTCCACCCCGGTGTCTTCGTCGCCCCGGTGCTCGTAGAAGTGGGCGGCCAACAGGAACAACCCGGTCTTCACGGAGTCGGGGACCGCTTCGGCCTCCCATCCCGCCTCGAAGTCCACCGCGACCGGGCGGGGCCGGTAGGACGACAGGGCGGGGAACCCGCCCCCCTTGTGCCACACCAGCGCCGGTATCCCGGTGGTGTCCGTGCCGTAGTCGCCCGCGTCGAGGGTCTGAACCTCGTCGGCGGTGTCGTAGTACCGGACTTCGCTGATCTCCGTGACCGCCGCCCGCTCCAGCCGCATCGGGTTCCGCCACCCGCACGCCCACGTCGGGCTGTACTGGGTGAACCCGGTGGCGAGGACGACCCGGCCCGCGGTGTGCAGCTCGAACAAGTCGATGGACGTTCCGAGGTACTGGAGCAACATCGTGTCTTCGGCGTCGCCCTCTTGGTAGCGCACGTGCTGTTTGAAGAACTCCACGAGGTCCGCCAGCCACGCGGACACGTCGGGGGCGGTTCTGACTTCGATCGAGTATGGCGTCATGCGGGTATGTAGTGTTGATACCCGCATAAACGAACACGGCCCACGATGGTCCGCGGGCCGTGCCGATCATAGGTACTAAAGGAGAATGACACCATCACAACGAGTGAATGGGCAATCGTCTTATCTATGCACGTCGAACGCAAAACCCCGCGGCGTATGGGCTTCGCCGCGGGGTCGTATTGGGTGCGGGTGTTTCATTCCGGGAGACGTAAGCCCTGTCCAGAGCTCTCCTCTGGCACCATGCCCGCGTGTTTAGCTGTCGTCTCTGGTCAGGGATTGGAACGCGGCGCTGTCGCCCGTCAGGGCGCCACCGAACCGCATCATCCCGGCCCACGCGATGTGGGAGAAGAACTTCTCGTCGAACCGCTGGAAGATCTGGTTGTTCACGACGACCAGCGTGTAGTGGTTCGGGTTGAAGAACAGGACTTGGTTGTCCGGCATGTACGCCGATACCACCCACGTGTTGCCGAACAGCGTGTCGAACTGCTGGTCCGCAATCACGGCCTTGTCGAAGTAGCTGCGCTCATTGCCGTCCTTCAGTTCGCGGCGGACCGCGGACTTGGTGGTGGCGTTCGACAGGAAGATCGACCCCGGGCGGTAGTAGTCCGGGACCGCATCCCACAGCCCTTCGAGGGCGTCAAGATCCCACGCGGCCACGTCGTCCAGTGCGGTGCAGACCGCGAGCAAGCCCTCGACCCCGGTCACGCCGTTGCCGCTGCCGTTGATGACATCCGAGTCCATCTTCCGCGCCATCCCCTTCGTCGAGGCGGCGGCGATCTTGGATTCGAGGTCGAACGGGCTGTCCTGCAACATCTCGTGCGTGACTTTTTGATAGCCGGTCGTGATCGTCTTGGGCTGGATCTCCTTCCGCCCGGACGCGATGTTCGTTTCCGGGATGGTCGGAGACAGCTCCGTACCCGCGGTCGCCGTGATGTCGGTGGCGATCAGGGACGTGTCGTTCAGGTCGAAGTAATACCGCTCGCGCCCGTTGTCGAGGCTGTCGGTCTTGAGGAACCCCAGAAGTGGGTTCTCATAGGTCAGGTACTCGAACACCTGATCGGAGTATGTCTTGTAGCTGGCCCACTCGGAGCCGGTGCCGCTGCCGCCCGTGCTGAGGACGGTACGCTGCTTGAAGTTGATCCGGCGCGGGTCGAACGGGACGGTCGCAAAGTTGCGGTGCGGGTCGAACCCGCAAGCCCGCATCCGCTCCACCGCCTCCGGGGTGCGGTTGCCGTGCAACCAGTGGCCGATGGCCCGACCGAGCTTGCCCTCGTCGCTGTGCTTCGGGGACGAGACGTAGACGGGAAGGGTCCGCTGAACCTTGTCCTCGCCCGCCTTGAGCTTGACGTACCGCTCGTTGGCGCTGGCCGCAACCTCTTCGGTCTTGGCGGCTTCGAGTTGGGCGACCAGCTCCTCTAGCCTCGCGGCCTCTTCGGGGGTCAAGCCCGCTTCGCTCTCGGCCTTCGCCTTGAGCTGTTCGATTTCTGCTTCGATGGCGGCGACATCCGCCCTTACCTCTTCGAGTGATCTGATCTTGGGCATCTGCCTCCGTAAGTGGTTTCAAGAAACTCAAACTATGTATGGTCCGTCACTTCATTTTTGCGAGCCGGTAGCGGGCAAGAAGGTAGCGGACGTGCGTGTCGTTCGACTTGGCTCTGAGGTGTACCGTGCCGTGCGTCTGGGGGTAGGCCGGGGTCGCCGTCAGGCAAACATCGTGAAGGCTGACCGCCACCCGCTCGACCACCCCGTTAGCGGTCCGGTTGACCCGTGGGACGAACAGGAACGAACACCCGTCGAGCTCCCCCGACTCGACCCGGGCGCTCACGGTGGCGTCGGTCAGCCACGTCGAGACGAACAAGCCGCGGGGGTCTTCTTGCAGGAGAAGGGAACCGTCCGACCGCTTGGCGTAGGGGTGCTCCGTGTCGTGCTCGATGTCGAACACGACTTCAACCGACGGGTCGGCGAGGGAGTCCGTGAACGCCCCCGGCCTGATGACTTCGGTGTAGGTGACCGCCCGCCCCTGTTCGTCGAGCTCGTTGATGACGGTTTCAACATCAAACAGGCAAGCGTAGAACGATAGGCGGTTACCTTCGTATCGGTATTTAAACGGCGAGTGTCGGCGTAGGTGCATCGGCCTCCGTGACGGGTGCGGGTTCTGGGGTTGGTTCGGCGAGGAGCGGGGCGAAGATCTCGGCGAGGCGGTCCGGGGGCAGGTTCGGGAACGCGGCCTTAACCACGGCCTGCGCCGTCGCCACGGGCATGTTCCCGGCCTCCACCGCGGCCACGATTTCCATCACGGCCTTCAGTTCCTCAAGGGAGAGTTCCGGCCCGACTTCGACCGGGGCGGCGTCCCCGCCCGTGTCCTCGCCCGCCTGCTCCGGCCCCTGATTGAGCGGGAACAGCGGGGTGTCTAGGCCGGGGATGTCGGGCAGGTTCTTCCACCGGCGGACTTCCTGCCGCGTGTAGACGCCCGCCTGAATGTACGCCGTGTCGATCTGGGACTGTTGGGCCGGGTCGCCCCGCAACAGGGCGTCCACAAGGAACTCGCAATAGGTATCCGACCCGACGCCGAACAACTTGTCGTTCACGGCCAACTCGATCTTGTCCAAGAGGGGCGCGACACTGCGGGAGTAGAACGCGGCCCGGTCGGCGTCGAGCGTCGAGTAGTGGTAGCTGGCGGTGTCCCCGAGGTCTCCGGGGGAACACCCGAACCACCGGGCGATGTCGGCCACGCTGGTTGACAGTGCCTCGATGATCTTGGCTTCTTCGGCGGTCGTGTCGCTGAACGGTTCCCACTTGCCCCCGCTCGACAGCCACAGGGTTTTGCCCCGGTTCGCCACGCCCGCGTGAATGTCCGTCACCTTCTTTGCCAGCTCGTTCGCGGGTTCGGGCTGGACCGTGCCCGGCCACGAGATGTAACCGGACGGGCGGACGGCGTTCGTGAAGAACGCGGTGCCCGCGGTCTGAACCTGACTGTGCAGGGCGAGGGACTGGGCGGCGAACGAGACGAGCGACAGCCCCCGGTACGAACACGGGTCGGGGTAGTTCATCACGTGAATCATGTTCCGGCCCGGGACGATCTCCCGTCCGCCCGTCGTGTGAACTAGGTATTTCAGCTCGAACGTCTTCCCGATCTGGGCGTCTGCCACTTCCACGAGGCGCACGCCTTCGACCGACGAATACGGGACGGGCAGGATCATGGCGGGGGCGCCGCCTTCGCCCGTCCCCTTGCGGATGATCTGGGCGAAGAACTCGCCCCGTAGGAACAGATCCCGGATGGCGTGCTCCCAGAACACCGCCCGCGACATGGCGGGGTTCGGCTTCGCGTGCAACAGGTAGTAGGCCGGGTTCGACTTGTCCCGCTCCCGGCCCGCCTCGCCGTCCTTGTAGGTGACGAGCGGCAGGGAACCGACGGTCCGCTGGTACAGGCGGAGGGCGGCGTAGAAGGGCGAGAGGGCGAGGGCGCCGTTAGCGGTCACCTCGTTCGGCCACGGGACCGCCCCGCCTGCGATCTTGAGAAAGTAGTCTTCGGGCAGGGCGTCCAGCGGGTAGGACACCCGGTTCCGGCCTAGCATTCTCTTAAGGAAGTTGAACATACGCGGTATTTATCCCACACCGCCGAGTTTTGCCGCGGGAGCGGGTTCGACGATCAAGCCCAAGAACCCGAGTAAGGTGCTAACCGCGCCGTCGATCTTGTCAACGGAGCGGCCTCGATCGCACCGCATCTCATTCGTTCGTCGGCTGATCTCCACCCGGACGTTGCTGAAGCAATACCGCAACCAGCTCGACCCGTCGTGCCTCACCCGCCCCTCGTCCCACGCCCGCTTGAACTCCCTCATGGCGGGGTCGAAGTGGCGGTAGTTCTGGGGCACCCGCTTGCAGTTGTGCCCCTCTTCCATGATCTCGTTCAGCATCATGTGGGCGAACGTCGGGTCGAAGTAGACGCCGCTCACGTTGAACCTTTCGCAGTTGTCCAAGATGTAGTCCCGGATCAGACGGTAGTCGATCATGCTCCCGTCCGTCAGCTCGACTTCGGGGAACTGGGCGAATAGTGGGAGGTTGGCTTTCTCCCGGAGCTCCGCACCCGCCTTGCACACCCACGCCCGGGACCGGACGTAGTAATACTCCCCCATGTCCCAGATCAACGTGACACTACTCGGGTCGGTCGTCTGCGAGCCGTCGCCGCCGATCCAGCACCGGTACTGTTTCAGCTCCTCGTCGCTGGGCGGGTCAATCTTCCACCGGTCCCACGCCGAGCAGTCAAACCAGCAGTGCTCAGACGGCTTTACCCATATATTCAAGTTCAATTGTATGAAGTTTAAGTAGGCTCCCAGCCCCGTCGAGCGGGCCGCTTTCAGTTCGGCCCGGAAGGTGTCCAGTGGGCATTCGGGCGCACCCAAATTAGGATTGGCTCGTTTCCACTCGTCTTCACATAATTCTAGATCGGCCTCCGGGTCGGCCTCACACAAGAACGCTAGGTGTGTATAGTCCTCGTCTTCCCCGGCCTGAACACGCTTCGCCTTCTGGTACACGGAGTAGTACCAGTGGGTAGTGTCGGAGCCAGCAGTGGACGCGAGTACACACATGAAATTTGGCCGCGTCCGCCCGGCGTAGCGCATGGCGTTATACATTGACTCGTGGGCCACGTGGCATTCGTCCACGAGACAAAGGCTTGCGTTCGGGCCGTGGTTGGACTGACCCCACTTGCACACGCACTCAAGGCTGGCGTTCAGGTATGGGATTTCGAGTTTCTTACTGGCGTCACGGAACTTGACGTGCGGCTTGTCGAAGCCCATCTGTTTCAGGGCGAACGAGACTTCTTTGTAAAGGGCCGCACTGTTGTCCTTTGTCGCGGCCCCGGCAAGGATAAGTGGCGACGGTTCACCACTCAGCACGAGTTCAAACGCCGCGATAATGCAGAGGAGTAAGGACTTGCCGAAGGACTTCTTGGGCACGTGAAGGGTGGCGAAGCGGTAGAGCCGACGCCCGTCCGCCAGCCGCATCCCGTAGAGTAGGGAGAGGAACCGGCGTTGTTCTTCCCGGAGGGTGAGCGCCCCGCCTCCGATCTTGTACTGGGTTCGGTAGTCCCTCTCCGCGAACCGGATGATGGCGTCGGCTTGGGCTTGGTCCCAGATGGCGGACCCGTCTTCGAGCATCTTGCGGACGGTCGGGCTTACGGCGGTCAAAACCCAATCAGGCGGGGCGGTCTTGTCCATTCTCCTCAGTAACCAATGGTTCTTCACTTATCCTCATTGCTGCATCTCTCGGTCTGCGATCTTGTGGCACGCGATGCATAGTGCCTCGTAGTCCTCGACACAGGTGGCGGGGTATACCTTGTGGTGGGCGTGGCAGGAGAAGTTGACCCGACATCTGACACAGATGGGATTGGCGGCCAACACGAGGGGGGCGAGCTTCTTGTGGGTCGCGCCGTACTGCGGTCGCGGCCCTCGGATCTGAACCCGCTTCAACATCAACTTGGGCGCCTTATCGGGCAACTTTCACCACCGCTTCGACGAGGGGCCGAACCTTCTTCAACAGGGACGGGTGGTTGTACCTCCCGTACACGTCCGGGCCGACATCCAGAAGGACTACTTTGTCCCAGTGTGCGGCGGGAACGAGGAGCGCCACCTCGGGCGTAGCCACGACGAGGACGAGCTCGGCCCACTCGCAGAGCATGTTCACGGTGGACTCGTCGGTCTTCTCCAGCCCGACCGTCAGGACGGCCCGTTGTCCGAGCTCGTCGTTCAAGATGTACTTGGCGGCGACGCTGCGAACCTTACCACCCTGACAGCAACACAGGTATTTCACGTGGGCCTCTTGAGCTTGTCGAGTACGGTGCCGATCCCCTCGGCGGGCTTGGCGGACTGGCCGCGGGACAGGTTGGGGAGGATGCCGAACTGGCGGGCGAACTTCTCCCAAAGCTTGTTACACGCGACGTACCACAGCCGTTCTTTCGGATCGGACTTGTCGGCGGTTCGAATGTCGCTCCACAGCTCGCACGTCTGAGAGAACCCGTCGGCAGTCTGCTCGGTGAGCTGGCCCGACTCGATCAGGCGCGGGGCGTGGCGTTGCCAGAACGCGGCGGCTTCTCCCTTAAGCCAAGTCGGTTTTCTCATATCGTTGTCCCTGCGTCGTCACTGCCGTCGTGCGACGTAATCACTTTGACGAACAGTGCGACCGCGAACGCTATGGTAATCACACAAATTATGTCGTCCATATGACTTACTTAAGTACGTCGTGAAAAAATTTACGTGGGCACGGCGAGGTTCCCGCTGCCCTCGCCCCAACATTTGAGGGGTTATGGTCATAGCGACGAAGATTTGGCCAATGCCCTCGCACGGCGAACCGCTTTCGCCCACTCCACGATGAGTGCCAAACTCGCCTGTTGCCTCACGCGGCGGCGGGTGAGCCAGTGGTTCATTGTGACACCCACTTGCGGAACAAGTTGGTGACGACCGACAGCGTTGCGACGACGGCAGGCGTCAGCGCCCCGAAGTCCGCACCGCTGGCCCACTGCGAGGCATAGGTGAGGGCGGCGCCGACCGCGGCCACGCCTGCCCCCTTCAACACGGAGATGACATCATCATTGCTCATGCATGTATGTATGCACCGAGCTGGTGTTTTAGTACATCGATTCGACTGTAAGCGTGGTGCAGGTCAGAGTGTTGCCCGATGCGCCCACGGCCCATGCCACTGTCAGGTCTACCGTCTGGGTTGCAGTGGTGTCGATGGTTGTCGTATTCGTCATGGTGAACGGCTCGGACTGGGTGGCACTTCCGATGCTGGTCACGTATTCGAGTTGGCCCCCGCCGATAATGGTTCCGCTACTGCCCCCAGTGCGACATATGAGCGTGAACTCGGCCTCCCAGAACCCGCTTGCCCCGTTGCTGAGGAACACCGCACCCGTGCCGTTCGTTGCGAGCGTGGTACTGCCGAGCTTGATGCGCCACTGTGCCCGACTCCCGGTACTGGCCCAGTACCCTAACGCCTTGACACGCAATACTCTGTAGACGGCCAGATAGTTTGCCGCGAGGGTAAGACTACCGACACCGCTACCCGTCACGGTGGTTTCCGAGCTGGTGTTTGCCACAGTCACGTCTGCGGTCTGATAGAAGGGGACCGGGGTGTATGTGCCCCACGTGTTCGCGGCGGTGCGTCGCAGTACGCCGTTTGAGCTGATGGCTGCGATTGCGGCTAGGTCGGGGTCGTAAGCCTGAACCTGAGCGCCGATCGTCAGGCCCAGAGCGTCTACGGCGTCGATGACGTTGTTCGCGCCGGTGCCGCCCTCGGTGATTGGCAGGGGTGCCGATTGGGCGGATATCGTCGAGCCGTTACCCTTCAAATAGCCCGTCAGGTTGGTGGTGGTCGATGTGGTCACGGTGTTCGGGCCAGCGGGACCGGTGTCCCCGGTGTCGCCCTTCGGTCCCGGTACGGTGGAGTCGGCCCCATCAGCTCCGGGTTCGCCTTGCGGCCCGACCAACGACGCCAACCACTCCTCAGCGGTGCCGCTGAACCCGTTGGCGAGTGCCACCTCGTAGGCGCTCGCCCCGTCCGCACCATCGGCCCCGGCTGGTCCCGGTACGGTGGAGTCGGCCCCGTCCTCGCCCGGTGGTCCGGGTACGGTCGAATCGGCCCCGTCACTTCCGGGTTCGCCTTGCGGTCCTACCAGTGACGCCAGCCATTCTTCTTCGGTGCCGCTGAACCCGTTGCTCACGGCCACGTCGTAGGCGCTGGCCCCGTCCTCGCCCGCTGGTCCTTGTTCGCCCCCGCCGCCCTCGATCGGCCCCCCGTCGAAAGTTAAGCCGCTACAGTCCACCCGGAGGACGTGCTCGCAGGCGGCGAGCTCGACGAAGTTGTTTCCGGTGGTCACGGCCCCGGTGGAGTCCGGGAGTGCAACGACGTTGGCGGTGTTCGCCCAAAGCGTGTACGTGTGGGTGGCGACGAAACCGGGGTCGCTGTAGGCGTCGCTCTGGCTTTCGTACTTGCACCAACTGACTGTCCCGCCCCGCCACCCGTCCAACACGATCTTGGCTCGGGCGAGCACGTTCAGGGCGCTGTTCAGATCGGTTGCCCAGCAGTCGATCTGAAGTCCGTACTTGTGGAGGGTGGACGACTCACCGGAGAGGTAGAGTTCAACTTCGTCGGACGTGATGGTGTAGACGAGTTCGGGGCGGGCGTCGTCGTTCTCGGCGGGTTCGGTCGGCCTGATGTAGGCCACCATGCCGACGAGCGTATCGTCGGAGGTGAGTCGGGAATACACTACTTCTTCAATGCTCATGCGAGTATTTATGCTCGCACAAACGAAACTGCCCCGTGGGACATCCCACGGGGCAGTTTCGTTACCGCCTTCGGCTCTCTTCCAACTGCTCCCGAGCGTACCAGCACGCGCACCACGCCAAGTAACACTGCACCAACCCCAGCACCGACTGGAGCACGTCCACTACGAAACGCCAGCCTTCATCAGCAAATCCTCTGCCCGCCACCTGAACGTCAAGTGCCGATTAAGACAGAATATCACATTTCCCGGTTCTCGTCAACCCCCGCTCCTACTTCCGCTGACGATTGAACGTGGCTTCGCTCTTGCCCGTCCGCTCCTTCCACTCTCGAACCTTGTCGTGGTAGCCGAGGGGCTTCGCGTTGATCTCGCGGGCAATGCTGGCGTCGGAGGTCGTGGGGTCCGTGACCTTCTCGTTCAGGCGGGCGCGGACCAGATCGCGCCAGTCGAGCCGGGAAAGCCCCGCGTCGCACTGGCGGCGGTCCTTCATCGCGTTCACGACGAGGCGCCAGTCGAGGGGTCGCCGGTTTCGGGCGGCTTCGGCAATCACGAACTCGGTCACCTCGATCGTAACCTCCGGGGTCAGTCCCTCGCCCCCCTTCATCGCCATCACCCGCACCCGAGCCGACACCTCCAGCGGGGTCGGGGCGAACTCCAGATGCGTAATCCGGGTCTTCAGCGCTCGCAGTGTCCGTATGTCGTCGATCGGCTTGTTCATCGTGAACACGATCCCGCCGTTGAACACGAACTCGCGGGCGTCCTTCGAGGCAATCCACGTCACGAGGCGGGGCATCTCCGGCCCGGACCAGAGTGCGGAGCGCAGGACGCCCGCCGATTTCTTGTCCTTCAGCATCTCTTCGGCGTCTTCGATCAGGTGGATGTCGTCGGGGTACTTTTCGAGCAACTCGAAAATCCCCTTCGCGGTCAGACTGCTGTTCGCCAGCCGCCACGGCTTGCCGGACTGCTTCAGCTCGTCCACGACCGTGAAGGACTTCCCGATTCCGCCCTCGCCCCAGATCCAAGCCCCGGTGTGGATACCGTGCGCGACGGCCCGCACGACATCCCGCAAGTGGGCCTCCTTGCCCCCCAACGACACGAGGGCGTCAACCTCGTCGAAGGTGAACGGCAGGCGGACCGCGCGGTCCGCCGGGTCGTCCAGAATGATCGCCGACACCCCCGACCCGAACTGCTCGGCCTCCGTCGCGGTGAACTCGTGAGTCATGGGCGATCCCCTCTGCGCGGTGAGAGAAGTGAGAGAATGAGAGAAATACTAGGCTCAATGTCTGATCGTATCTCGGGAGGGCGCGAGCGGCAAGGGCGGGACCGTGGTCCCGCTTGGTCCCGTTTTGGTCCCGCTAAACGGTGACAAGGAGTGACATCCCGTGACAGCCGATGACAACGGGTTGATCGTGTGGCGGTGCGGGGCGTCGTGCGGAAGTGCTTATTTGGCAGGGGGAAAAGAAGAACCCCCGGGTTTCCCCGGGGGTTCTCGTTTGTAGCGGGGGCCGGAATTGAACCGGCGACACGTCGCTTATGAAGCGACTGCTCTAACCCCTGAGCTACCCCGCCATCCAGTCGCCCGATCGAATCGGGTGCGACCTCGCACCTAGATTACGACGTCGCCCGTCCCCGACAAGACCGCCGGCGGGGCGCGCCGGTTCGCGCCTCCGGCCCGATCCGGTACCCGGAAAGCACTTCCGTGGACGGGCGGGCGTGCGGTACACTTCATTTATATCCCACCGGTCCGACTCGCTTCCCACACGCCCGGAGCCCGATCCGCGATGCGTCTCTCCCTTCTTTCCCTCGCCGGCCTTGCGGCCGTGGTCGGCGCGTTGGTCAGCGTGCCCAAGCCGACCGCCGCTGTCGCCCAGCAGCCGCCCCCGGTCATCAACCGCGTCCCGCCCCCGCCCGAGTTCTCGCAGCCGCAGTCGGCGGCGCGGCCGGCGCCGTTCCCGGTCACGATGGTCGACCAGGGACAGTTCGACCCGCGCCTCAAGGGGTACTACCTGCCCGAAGGGTTCCGCCTCGAGATCGTGCTCAGTGAGCCGGACGTCGTGAACCCGGTCGGGATGACGTTCGGCCCGGACGGCAGCCTGTTCGTGATGGAGTGGCGGCCCGACCCGGTCGCCCGCGACCGCTGGTTCCCGGTCATGGAGACGTTCCGCTACCGCGACGGCACCACCCGGCAGGTCACGACGATGAAGAAGTTCACCACCGACGTGGTGAAGCACTTCACGCACAACGCCCGGACCGGCCGGTTCGACCCGCCGCGCGTCATCATCGCCGAGGAGCTGCCGTCGAGCATCCTGTGGCACGACGGCTGGCTGTACGTCACCGGCCGCGGCACCGTGCGGCGGTGGCGGCAGGCGCCGGCGACGAACATCAGCGGCATCGACACCAGCCGGCCGGGGGCGCCGGGCGACCCGTGGAACGTCCGCGAGACCGTCGCCCAGGGCTTCTGCGGGTTCCACCACCACCAGGTGTCCGGGCTCACGATCGGCAACGACGGTCTGCTCTACATCACCAGCGGCGACGACGACAACTACGTCGAGGGCTCGGACGGCAGCCGGGCGACGGTGCTGCGGACGGGCGCCGTGTTCCGCTGCCGGCCGGACGGGTCGCGGATGGAGGTGTTCTCGGTCGGCTACCGCAACCCGTACCGCGACCTCGCCTACGACGACCACTTCAACTGGTTCCACACCGACAACGACAACGAGGACGGCAGCAAGTTCATGGGCTGCCGCATCATGCACGTCGCCGAGGCGGCCGACTTCGGCTGGCGGCTCCGCTACGGCGCCCGTTGCTGCCGGCCGGACGACGCGCGCGTGTCGGTCGCCGGCGAACTCCCCGGCACGCTCCCGCCGATGATCAAGACCGGCCGCGGCTCGCCCGCCGGCCTCCTCATCTACCACGACACGCGCGTCCCGGCCCCGTACCGCGGGCTCCTCTACTACCCGGACGTGTTCCGCCGCGTCGTCCGCGCCTACCGCACGGCGCCGGCCGGCTCGACGTTCCAGATCACCAACGAGTTCGAGTTCCTCAAGAGCGACGACCCGCTGTTCCGCCCGTGCCAGATGGTTACCGGGCCGGACGGGGCGATGTACGTCTGCGACTGGCGGACCGACTCCGGCGGCGCCGGCAAGCTGTCCGGCGACGGCGTGAACGGCCGCGTCTACCGCGTCCGCTGGGCTGGCGCCGGCCAGCAGCCGGAACTGCCGCTCCGCGGCATGGACAGCTGGGCGAAGGTCAAGGCGATGCCGGACGCGGCGCTCGTCGACGCGCTCGGCCTGCCCGACCTGACCGATCGTGTCGAGGCCCGCAAGGAACTCGTCCGCCGCGGCGACAAGGCGCGCGACCTCGTGCTGGCACGGTACACGGGCGGGCAGATCACCGGCGACGCCCGCTTGCCCGCTATCGGCGTGCTGACGGCCGGCTGGAGCGCGGAAGTCGATGCGTTGTTCCGCCGCCTCCTCGCCGACGAGTCGGCGGACGTGCGGCGCCTGGTGGTTGAGGCGCTGGGGAACAACACCAAGAAGGGCGACGCGCGGACGTTCGAGGTGTTGCTGGTGGCCCTCGGCGACCGCGAGCCGACGGTGCGGCGGGCGGCGGCGCTGGCACTCGGGCGGCTCGGCGTGCCGGCGTCGGCCGAGGCGCTGATCAGTGCCTGGCGGACCGACGAGCAGGCCGACGTGTACCTCCGCGACGCCCACGTCCGCGGCATCGAGCGGCTCGGCAAGGCCGGCGTTGACGCGCTGCTGTCCCTGGCGCAGTCCGGCGATGACTCGGTGAAGGCGGCGGCCGAGATCTTCCTGACGCTCCGGTCGCGCGAGGCCGCGGTGGCACTGCCGGAACTCCTGGCCAACCCGCACGCCACGCCGGCGATGCGCGAGGCGCTGGTCCGCTCCTACGCCAACTACCAGCTCGACCCGCCGGTCTCGCTCGACCCGCTCGTCGATTACTTCCGCACCCGCGCCGACGAGCCGGCGCCGGTCGTGGTCGCGGCGGCGGACGTGTTCGCCGCGTCCGACGGGAACCTGTCGGCGAAGGGGCGCGAGTTCGTCAGCGGCCTCCTCAACCACCCGGCGGCCCAGGTACGGGCCGCGGGCGTGGCGGCGGTCGAGTCCACGCGGCTCGTCTCGGCCGCGCCGAAGCTGCTGGAGATCCTGGCCGAGAACGACCGCTCCACGGCCGAGCGGATCGCCGTGGTGAAGGCGCTGCGGGTGCTGGGCTACAAGGACGCGATCGCCCCCGTGACCACGCTCCTCGGCGGCACGAACCCGCCGGCGCTGAAGCTGGAGGCGATCCGCACCGTCGCCGCGCTCGACGCCGCGGTCGCCCGGGCCGCCGCGGAACCGCTCCTCGACCAGCCCGACGCCACGCTCCAGACCGAGGCCGTCGTGGTGCTCGGGGCGACGAAGCAGGGGGCGAAGCTGGTCGGCGAGCGCTACCTCGCCAAGCGGCTGCCGCGCGAGCTGTTCCCGCAGGTGTCGGAGGCGCTGCGCCGGTTCGCGGCGGAAGACCCGGCCATCGCCCGGCTCCGCGGCGAGGTCGTGCGCGGCGGGCTGCTCCTGTCGCTCGAACCGGGGCAGATCGAGCGCATCCGCCAGCTCGTGACGACGCGCGGCAGCGCCGCCCGCGGCCGCGAGTTGTTCCTGAACACGCGGCTGCTCAACTGCGCGAACTGTCACCGCATGGAGGGCGTCGGCGGCTCGACCGGGCCGGACCTGTCGCGGCTATGGGACACGCACACGCTCGAAAAGATCCTCGAAGCCATCGCCGACCCGAGCAAGGAGATCAAGGAGGGCTTCCAGGCGTACCGCGTCGTCACCACCGACGGGCAGGTTCACAACGGCCTCAAGGTGTCCGAGACCGGCACCGAGCTGGTGATCCGCGACGCCAACGGCCGTGACCTGCGGCTGGCGAAGGCGGACGTCGAGAGTATCACGGCGTCGCGGCTGTCGCTCATGCCCGACGACGCGGTCTCGCCGCTGTCGTTCGACCAGTTCATCGACCTGCTCGCCTTCCTCAAGAGCCGGCCCGAGCAGGAGTCGCTCCGCGGCGTCGCCGTCGAGGGCGCCGTGGTCGGCGGGTTTTCGGCGAACCTCGGCGTGGCGCGGCCGGAGGTCGATCCGGCGGCGAAGGGGGCGACGAAGTGGGAGCCGGTGCAGGCCGAGACGAACGGCGTGTTCGACCTGAAGGCGGCGACCAGACGGTGGCCGGGTTCGTCCTCGCCGACGACCCGGTGCGGGTGTGGGTCGGCGACGGGTCGGTGTTCGAGCGGGTCACCCCGGGGGCGGCGGAGGAGTCGTTCGCGGTACCGCTGAAGACGGGGTGGAACGCGGTGGTCGTGAAGGTGAGCAACGGCGGCCGGGGGCACCGCCTCGGCGTGCGGTTCACCGGCGACGGCGTGCGGACCGCCGGACTGCCGCAGTAGCCCGGCGGGCGCGGCGGCCGGTTACCAGTCCGACGGGGTGACCTCGCCGCCGCCCGGCGTCTGGACGATCGCCCAGGTGGCCACCGCCACCGAGGTGGTCACGTTCCGCACCGAGCCGTCGGCCATCGCCACCTGCGACCCGCCCGCCGACAGCGCCTGCGCCCGGTTGAAGGTGCAGTTGTTGGCCGGCGTGGTGGTGCCCTCGATGCCGACGAAGGTGAACGTCCCGGCTGTCGTGGCGCCGGCGGCGAGGGAGGCGTGGCTGAAGGCCGGCAGCCAGTTCGAGTACGGGGCGGTCGGCCCGACGGTCATGCCGGCCGCCAGCGCGCTGCCGCCGCCCGTCGAGGCGTTGCCGGTACAATTCGACTTCCGCTCCGCGAACACCACCGTGTTCGAGGTGCCGTCGGAGAACGTGGCCGGCATCGTCGGGCGGCCGTAGTACTGCGAGTTCGCCAGGGCCGACACCGGGTTGTAGGTCACCGCCGTGGGCACCCCGGAGGTGAGCGTGACGGTGGCGTTGCCGAACACGACGGCGTTGGCCCCGTAGTTCGTGGCCGCCCACCCGGTCGAGGCCAGCCCGGCCGCGGCGGTGGGGTCGAGCGACGCCTGGTACGGCTTGATCACCGCGGTCTGCACCGTCGCGGTGGTGAAGGCGGTGCCGCCGCTGTACAGGGCGGTCTGCTCCATGTACGGCAGCAGGAAGTAGTGCAGGTTGCCGACCTGGGTGGCGAACGGCCCCCGGAGTGTGGTGCTGCCGGGGCTGTACAGCGGGGGCAGGGCGCCGCCGTACGCGTCGCCACAGCTCTGACAGGCGAGGGCGAGTTGCTTGAGGTTGTTCTGGCTGGTGCTGCGGGCGGCGGCCTCGCGCACCTTCTGGACGGCGGGCAGCAGTAGCCCGATCAGGATCGCGATGATCGCGATCACGACGAGTAGCTCGATGAGCGTGAACGCGCGACGGTTCCGACGGAACCCGTGCATGGGCCGGCCTCGGTGTGAACGTGATGTGGAGAACGTGCGCAGATACCCGCACGTCGATAACAACTTGGGGAGGTGAGGAGAGACGTGGCTGGGCGGTGCTGAATGCAACCGCGGGAGGTTCAACCGGTCTGCTTCCGTCTGAAGCAGATAGTAGTCGACACCAAGAGGTGGGGCAACTCGGTCGCGAAGAAATGTGATAAATGCACGGAGCCCGGCTGTGACGCCGGGCTCCGTGTGATTTGCCGTCCGTCTGGGCGGGTCAGATGATCCCACCGTGGATGCGCTCGGGCGTCATGTGGCTGGGCTGGTCGTTGAACCAGAACCGGCGCCACTCCTGCCCGATCTGCCGGAGATCCTCCGACTGATACAGGAGCTGCTGCATCCGCACGTTCGGGTCGCTGCTGTACTGGTTCACGAGGCACCCGCTGTTGGCCGCCAGGCCCACCGCGGCGACCACCCCCAGAATCAACTTGCGGACCATGACCCGCCTCCGTTCCCGGAATGCTCTCCCCCGCCGGTGCGGAGCAGTCCCCCAACCGCCCCGTCCGGCCGACCCCACTCCGGGTCACGCCGGTATCATCGGCACCGGTCGGATTGGTCTTGAGTCTTGCGTGGATTTTTCACCCAGACCGGCTACGAGACTCAGGTCAAGATTTGTGTTTCCGACGACGCACACTCACACCGCCAACACATCCGGCCGGAAAGTGCAAATCTTGAATTGAATGAATCGGGTCGCTGTTGCGGTGCCAAGTCGTTTGCTGGCAATGAGATCGGAAAGGAGTGGGCCGAGAGCCGGCCCAGGGGCCGTGGGCTGAAGCCCGCGGCTACCGAGTTGGCGTGGTAGCCGCGGGCTTCAGCCCGCGTCATCCGCCGGGGCTCAGCGGGCGTGCTGCAAGCCCCACGCATTCGTGTGCAGGAATGCGTCCACGGTCTTCAACAGGCCGTCCTCGAAGCTCACCGCCGGCTCGTAGCCGAGATCGAGGCGGGTGTTGCCGATGTCGGCGCGGGAGAACTTCACGTCGCCGGCCCGCGGCGCCCCGTAGGTCGGTTCCAAGTCCGTATTCAGACAGCGGTTGAGCGCCGCGATCAGCTCGCGGACCGACACGGTTTGCCCCGTGCCGACGTTGTAGACGTTCCCGGACGCCTCCGGCGCCTCGGCGGCCTTCATCAGCGCCTGCACCGCGTTGGCGACGTACGTGAAGTCCCGCGATTGCGTCCCGTCGCCGTGGACGGTCGGCCGCTCGCCGCGGCTCATCGCCGCCGTGAACAGCGCGATCACGCCCGAGTACGGGCTGTCGGAGCGCTGGCGCGGGCCGAAGATGTTGAAGAACCGCAGGCGGACCGTTTCGAGCCCGTAGGTGTGGGCGAACGCCTGGCAGTACAGTTCGCCGGCGAGTTTCGCGGCGGCGTAGGGCGACTTCGCGGCGACGGGCTGGTCCTCGCGCTGCCCGCCCTCGCCGGCCGACCCGCCGTAGGCGCTCGAACTGGCGGCGTACACCACGCGGCGCACGCCGACGCGGCGGGCGGCGTCGAGGAGGTTCAGCGTACCGGTGGCGCAGGCGGCGTGCGACACGGCCGGTGTCTCGACGCTCCGCGCCACCGACGCCAGCGCCCCGAGGTGGTACACGACCCCGGCGCCGCGGACCGCCCGCGCCACCGCCGCGGGGTCGGTCAGGCTCCCTTCGACGACCTCGATGCGGCCGTCGTGGTGCGCGATGTTCGCCCGCAGGCCGGTGCTGAAGTCGTCGAACACGCGGACCGAGCGGCCGCTTTTCACGAGGGCGTCGACGAGGTGCGAGCCGATGAACCCGGCGCCGCCGGTGACCAGAGAGAGTTCGCCCATGTTGCCGCCTCCGTGCGGGTGAGAAGGCGGGTAGTGTAGCGGAGCGGGGGCGTGGGTTGCTAGGGGGAGTCGGCAAGGGCGCCCGGTCGGCTCACACCGGCCGGGCGTCCGGGGCCAAGTTCTTCTTTGTGACTACCCGTGCGATTGCGAAAAATCGTCCCGATCGTTTGACACCCGAGCGGTAGTCGGGGAACATGATAGATGGACGAGGAGCCCACGGCGGGGGCGTGACGGCCCGAAGGACCACGGCCCCGCCGGACCGATCGCCCGGTCCGCCCGCGGGAACATCATGACGTCCGCCGACCGCCGGCCGGGCTCCGACTCGGACGGCGACTTCCTGCCCCCCGACGACCAGGCTCCGGCCGGCGCAACCCTCCCGCTCGGCCCAGCCCCGGCGCCGCACCCCCAGCCGTCCGCCCTTCTCCCGCCGGACACCGGCTCCCGCTACGAGCCGCACGCCGAGATCGCCCGCGGGGCGATGGGTGTCGTCTACCGCGGCCGCGACGCCCTCTTCGGCCGCACGGTCGCCATCAAACTGCTGCTCGATGAACACCTGGCGCGGCCGGAGCTGCGGTGGCGGTTCGCCGAGGAGGTGCGGATCACCGCCGCGCTCCAGCACCCGTCGGTCGTGCCCGTGTACGACACCGGCATGTGTACCGCGGGGCGGCCGTACTACGTCATGCGGCTGGTCGAGGGCGAGACGCTGGAGGTGCTGCTCGCGGCCCGCCCGGAACCCGGGCACGACCGGTCGCGGTTCCTGAAGGTGTTCGAGAAGGTGTGCGAGGGCGTGGCGTTCGCCCACTCGCGCGGCGTGATCCACCGCGACGTGAAGCCGGCCAACGTGATGGTCGGTGCCCACGGCCTCGTGCAACTGATGGACTGGGGCGTGGCGAAGGTGCTGCCGTTCAGCCCGATCGGCCCGGCGGCGCCCGAGCCGGCGGATTCGGTCGCCGCGCCCGACCCGGCCGACCTCCAGACGCGGTTCGGGCGCGTGCTCGGCACGCCGGCGTACATGTCGCCCGAGCAGGCCCGCGGGCACCTCGACCGGATGGACGAGCGGACCGACGTGTTCGCCCTCGGCGGGCTCCTCTGCGCCACCCTTACCGGCTCGCCGCCGTACGCCGGGGTGAACGCCCGGGCGGCGTACAAACAGGCGGCGAAGGCGGACCTGGAGGAGGGGTTCGCCCGGCTCGACGCCAGCGCCACCGACCCCGAGTTGATCGCCCTCTGCAAGCGCTGCCTGGCGCCCGACCCCGCCGACCGTCCGCGCGACGCCGGTGTCCTGACGGCGGCGCTGGCCGAGTGCCTGTCGCACGACCTCCGCCGGGCCGAGCGCGACCTGGTGCGGTTCTTCGAGCTGACCCCGGACCTGTTCTGCATCGCCGGGCTGGACGGCTACTTCCGCCGGGTGAATGCCAACTTCGGCCGGGTGCTGGGGCACCCGCCGGCGGCGCTCCTGGCGGTACCGTTCCTCGACTTCGTTCACCCGGACGACCAGGACCGGACGCGGGCGGTGCTGGCGGACCTGGCGCGGGGCGAGCTGTGCGTGCGGTTCCGCAACCGCTACCGCGACGTGAGGGGCGACTACCGGTGGTTCGAGTGGCAGGCGAAGCCGCTG
Organism: bacterium; assembly: GCA_017308215.1. Lineage (GTDB taxonomy): Bacteria > Planctomycetota > Planctomycetia > Gemmatales > Gemmataceae > Urbifossiella. The sequence goes on from JAFKFQ010000384.1 coordinate 21,829, forward strand.
GTCGGCGAGGGGATGGTGTTCGCCGTCGCCCGCGACGTGACCGACACGATGCGGCTGGAGGGGCGGCTGCGGTACTTCGAGGAGGAGGAGTGAGCCGGCGCGACCGGGCGAACGGCCGGCGTGAGCCGGCTGGTCGTTGGTACTCGTGCCTCCGCGGGGTATCCGTGACGCCGCGAACCGCGGTCGTGGCTCGTGGCTGATCTGTCCGTCGGACAGGTGACCCATGCAACCACCAGCCGGCTCACGCCGGCCGTTCGCCCGGTCACCCCAACTTCGCCATCAGGTTCACCATCTCCACGGCCGTGACCGCCGCCTCGAACCCCTTGTTCCCCGCCTTCGCCCCCGCCCGGTGGACGGCCTGCTCCAGCGTGTCCGTGGTCAGCACGCCGAAGATTACTGGCACCCCCGCGTCGAGCCCGGCCCGGGCGATGCCGCTGGTGGCGGCGCCCGCGACGTGGTCGTAGTGGTCGGTGTCGCCGCGAATGATACACCCGAGACAGATCACCGCCGCGTACTTCCCCGACTTCCCGAGCCGCTGTGCCACCACCGGGATCTCGAACGACCCCGGCACCTTCACCACGTCGATCTTGTCGTCGGCGACGCCGTGCCGCTTGAGCGCGTCGAGCGCGCCGGCGGTCAACTGATCGACGACGACGGCGTTGAACCGGGCGGCGACGAGCGCGAACCGGCCGGCGGGGGTGCGGAAGTCGCCTTCGTAGAGCATCGCGGCCTCGCGGGGTAGGGGGTTCCTGCCAAAGTAGGCCGCCCCCGCCGCGAATCCAGTTGCCTCGGGCGGCGCCGGTGGATGAACTACCCGTGTCGCGCCGCGGCGCCCGATTCCCCCACCGCACAGGGCGACTATGCCCATCTCCACCACCTGCCCGTGCGGCCAGACGCTGCGGGTTCCCGAGACCGCTGGTCAATCCGTCCAGTGCCCGGCGTGCGGCGCCACCCACGTCGCGCCGGTATCGGTCAAGCCCACAGTGGTTGAGGATCTCTCGCCCACCTCGTCGGCAGCGAGGGACGAGCCGGCCACGCACCCGCGCTACCGCGCGTCGCGGTGGCGCGCGGGCCGCAACCAGAGACAGTGGCAGGCACAGCGGCAGGTATACCTCGGTTGTGGGTCGCTGGCGGTCCTTGTCGGGCTCGGGCTCGTGATCGCCGTCAATACCACGGACGTGAGGGGTGAGGCGAAGGTGTTGATCGTCGGCATCTGCCTGGCGATTTTCGGACTGGTCAGCATTCTGCAGGCGCTGAACAGCACCGCGCCTGACGACAGCGACATCTAGGAGCGTGTACCCGGGCTCAACCGGTTGCCGAGTACGGGCTGCACCTCTCGTTGAAGCGATTGCCTGAATTCCGGGGTTGTAGGGGTGGGGAGGAATGTGGCGCCTCTATGGCCTCTCAGGTGAGAGGAAAGTTAGCGGGTTAGAGAGTTTGGCTCTAGCGGGCAGGTCTCGGTCGCGGTAACATTTCTCTCAATCCCCTTGACTCTAGCCAGGCACCTCCCATGCGCCCGGCTTCCACTCCGCGCCCCCGGTGCGTCCGACTCGGCGGTGAACTGCTGGAGTCCCGCGACTGCCCGGCCGTGGTCTTCGAGAACGACTACTCGCAGGACGTGCTCGGGTACTTCACCCCCGCGAGGCGGGCGCTGCTCGAATACGCCGAGCAGCAACTGATGCCCTACCTCCAGGACAACCTCGCGGCGATCACCCCCGACCCGGCCCGAGGGAACACCTGGTCGATCCAGTTCCAGAACACCGCGACCGGGCAAAACGTCGTCATCCCCAACCCGACGATCCCGGCCAACGTGATCCGGGTCTACGTCTGGGGAGCCCCGGGGAGCAGCTTCCCGAACCCGGACACCCTGGCGACGGGCACGTCGGTCGGGTTCAGCGCCCAGGGCTACCAGTCGTGGTACGACACGATCATCGCGCGCGGGCAGGCCGGCCGGCTGGCCGCCCCGGCCACCGACACGTCGGTGTTCGCCATCCGCATCGACGTGAACACGGACATCCCGCGGTACGAGAGCGTCACCCCGCCCCCCGCCGGGGCGGCCTCGGACTTGATCAGCACACTCGAGCACGAACTGCTACACGGGCTCGGGTACACCCCCTCGAACCCCGCCGTCTCGCGGTGGATCAACGCGGCCCGCGAGTTCGTCGGCCCGAACGTGTTCGCCCTGACCGGCCAGCCGGTCCCGGTGTTGGCCAACGGCCACTGGGTGTCGGGACTGACGATCAACGGGGTGCCCGCGCTGATGGGGCCGTACCAGACCAACCGGCGGCTCACCCCGCTCGACGCCGTCGCGCTCTCGGATGTCGGGTGGGAGTCGGGTGTGCCGCACCCGGGCCTCGGGGTGCTGGGGACGACGGACGACCCGACCGGGGCCGGGGGCGCCGCGCCCCCGGCGCCGGACGCACTCGCAGCCCGGTACTCCGTCAGTCAGTCCCGTGGCGACGTCGCCGCGATCGGCAACCCGAACGGCACGCCCGCGCTCGTCGTCTCCCCGTTCCCCGGCTTCGGCGGCGGCGTCCGGACCGCGGCGGCGGACTTCAACCGCGACGGCATCCCCGACCTGGTGGCCGGGACCGGACCCGGGGCCGTGGCCCAGGTCCGCATCCTCGACGGGCGGACGCAGGCCGAGCTGTTCGCGATCACCCCGTTCGGCGACTTCACCGGCGGCGTCTACGTCGCGGCCGGCGACCTGAACGGCGACCGAGTGAACGACCTGGTGATCAGCCCGGACGAGGGCGGCGGCCCGCGGATCCGCGTCCTGAGCGGGATGGACAACTTCGCCACGCTGGCAGACTTCCTGGGCATCGCCGACCCGAACTTCCGGGGCGGGTGCCGGGTGGCGGTCGGGGACGTGAACGGGGATGGGGTGGGCGACCTGATCGTGGCGGCCGGGTTCGGCGGCGGCCCCCGGGTGGCCGGGTACGACGGGCGAACGCTCGGGTCCGGCAGCCCGAGGTCGGTATTCCCAGACTTCTTCGCGTTCGAGCAGTCCCTGCGGAACGGCGTGTACATCGCGACCGGGGACGTGAACGGCGACGGGATCGCCGACCTGATCGCCGGCGGCGGCCCGGGCGGCGCCCCGCGGGTGCTCGCCCTGAACGGGCACGCCCTGCTCGGCGGGCAACAGCAGACGCTCGGCGACTTCTTCGCCGGGGATACCGGCAGCCGCGGGGGCATCCGGGTGACGGCCCGCGACCTGAACACCGACGGCCGGTCCGACATCATTGTGGGCTCCGGGGACGACGCCGGGACGCGGCTGACCGCGTACGACTCGAGCCACATGAGCGCCGCCGGCGGCGCCCCGCCGACGCTGCTGTCTCTCGACTTCACCAAGCGGTTCCCGGGCGGGATGTTCGTCGGCTGACGCCGGCTACCGGCCCCGGCGTGGACCGTGTGGTCCTTTACGCCCCCGGCCCGCCCGGGGCGGGGCCGACGGCGCGACGCACCGAGAGTTCCATGTCGAACCACATTCACGTGCCGACCCGCGCCCGCCGCCGATTCGTGCCGGTCGTCCGCCGTGCCGGTCGCCCGCGCCGTCCAATCCGGCTGGAGGTGTGGCAGCTCGAGGACCGGGTCGTGCCGGCGACGGTGGGGTTCGTCCAGGTGCCGGGCGGGGCGCCGATCCCGATCCCGGCGGAGGCACTGTCGATCCCGGCTGGCGCGATGGGCCTGCCGTTCATCGCCCTCGCGTCGGGGGGCGACGCGCCGCCGGTCGTGCGATTCAACGACCCGCTGACCGGCGAGCGGAAGTTCCCGTTCATCCCATTCGACCCGGACTTCCTGGGCGGGGTGCGGCCGGCCGTCGCCGACGTGACCGGGGACGGCGTGCCCGACTTTGTCGTCGGGGCCGGGCCGGGCGGCGCGTCGCACGTCCGGCTGTTCGACGGCGCCAGTGGCGGCCAGTCCGACGGCCCGCTCGGCAGCTTCGTGGTGTTCGAGGCGGGGTTCACCGGTGGGGTCAAAGTGGCCGCGGGGGACGTGAACCGGGACGGGTTCGCCGACGTGATCGTGGCGGCGGGGACCGGGGGCGGGCCGCGCGTACGGGTGCTCAGCGGGGCGGACAGGGGCGTACTGGCCGACTTCTTCGCCGCGGACGAGAGGCTGCGGACCGGCCTGACGGTGGCGGCCGCGGAGGTGAACCGGGACGGGGCGGCCGACATCATCACCGCGCTGGGGGCCGGCGAGGCGGCGGAGGTGACGGTGTTCAGCGGCCTGGACCGGTCGCGGCTGACGAGCTTCCCGGCATTCGAGCCGGACTTCACCCTCGGGGTGAGCCTAGCGGCCGCAGACGTGAACCGGGACGGGGCGGCCGACATCCTGGTCGGGTCGGGCCGCGGCGGCGAGCCGCGGGTCCGGGTGTTCGACGGCCGGACCGGCGAGGTCGTGCAGGACTTTATTGCCTACGAGGCGTCGTTCCGCGGTGGGGTGAACGTGACGGGTACGGACGTGGACGGGGACGGTCAGCCGGAGATCGTTACCGGGGCCGGGCCGGGCGGCGGGTCGCGGGTCCGGGTGTTCGACGCGGCGACTCTTGCCGAGTTGAGCTCGTTCGCCGCATACTCCCCGCCGTTCGACAGAACCGGCGTGGTCGTCGTGGGGCGCTGATTCGCTACGCCGGCTGCGTGAAGCAGTAGCAGTACCCGTTCTCGTTCTCCCGCAGGAAGAACACGCGGTACTTCTTCCCGCCCCATTCCTGGACGTCGATCCCGCCCAGGTCGAGCCCGCGGCCGTCCAACTCGGCCCGCATCGCGTCAAGGTCCGTGACGGCGATGGCAAAGGAGCCCGCTTCCCCGGGCTTGTGGTCCGGTCGGCGGACCAACCCGATCTGGGCGTCGTCGCGCTTCAAGACGGCGGTCTGGTCGTCGCCCGACACTACGGTGAAGCCGAGCACGGTCCGGTAGAACTCGACGGCCGGGCCGATCTCCTTGACCGGCAGGGCCATCAGATCTTCGCCGGAGATGGGGTAGGCACCCTTGAACATGGGCGGACCTCCGTTTGTGGGAGGAGCATACCCGAGTCCGGGGCGGGCGCCGAGGTCAGAGGGTTGCCACGCGGATCGGCTCCACATGGTAGCGGGCAGGCAGGGCGCCCTGCTGACCTTCCGCTCCCGCCGTGATCCCGGCACAATAACCGGGAATGAGGATTCTCCACACCGCCGACTGGCACCTCGGCGACCGCCTCGGCCGCATCGACCGCACCGACGACCTCCGCCGGGCGGTGGAGCGCGTCGCCGACTACTGCAAGTCCGAATCCGTCGACGTGCTCCTCGTCGCCGGCGACCTGTTCAGCGAGCTCGCCCGGCCGGACGCGCTGCGCGAGACCATCCGCCACTGGCAGGACGTGTTCCGCGGGTTCCTTGAGGGCGGCGGCACGGTCCTCACACTCACCGGTAACCACGACAACGAGAACTTCTGCCAGACGCTCGTTCACGCGATGACGCTCGCCGCGCCGAGTGTCGGCAAGCCCGGCGACTTGATCCCGCCCGGCCGCCTCTACCTCGCCGCCGACCCGACGTTCGTGAAGCTCCAGGACAAAGAGCACGGCCACGACGTCCAGTTCGTGCTGATGCCGTACCCGACGCCGAACAGGCTGCTGAAGGGCGACGCGGGACAGAAGTACGCCAGCCCGGACGAGAAGAACCGCCTGCTGACGGCGGCGTGGTCGGACGCGCTGCGGGAGCTCCGCGCCCACCCAAAGTACGACCCGGCGGCGCCGAGCGTGCTGTCGGCGCACGTCCACATGTTCGGCTCGCAGATCGGTCCGTCGCTGTTCCGCCTCAGCGAGGAGGAGGACGTGGTGGTCAACGGCGACGACCTCGCCGCGCAGTTCGACTACGTCGCGCTCGGCCACATCCACAAGCCGCAGGCGCTGGCGGCGAGCCACGTCCGCTACAGCGGCAGCATCGAGAAGATGGACCTCGGCGAGCAGGCCGACCAGAAGGGCGTGGTGCTCGTCGAACTCGGCCCGGAGGGTCGGAAGGATGAGCCGGTGGTGCTGCCGCTGCCGTCCACGCCGGTGTACGAGATGACCGTCCACAACCCGGGACTCGACATCCCGCAGCTGCGCGCCGAGTTCACCGACGCGAAGAACGACCTCGTGAACTTGCACATCCACTACACCGCAGGGGTGGACGTGCTGGAGGACGTGCTCGCCGACCTCGACGCCATCTTCCCGCGCTGGTACGCCCGCGACTGGACGGAGGCGGGCGCCCTCGGCCCGTCGCTGACGCCTCACGACGCTGGGCCGGCGCGCGGCTTCGGAGAGACGGTGCGTGACTACCTGGCCCAGGAGCTGACGAACCACGCCGAGTCCGAGCGCGAGGCGGTCTTGGCCCTGGCTGACGAGCTACTGAAGGAGTTCGAGTGACGACGGGCGAACGGCCGGCGTACGCCGGCTGGTGGTTGCGCGGGTCACCGAATGCGACCGACCTGTCCGCCGGCTCGTGGTGTCGTGGATGCCCCGTGGAGGCACGAGTACCAACGACCAGCCGGCTCATGCCGGCCGTTCGCCCGGACCAGACGAGATGATCCACGAAACTTGAAATGGCCACAACACGGCGCGAGGAGACACCGCAACTCGTTCGACACGACTCTTTATGACCATCCGGGTCGTTATTTGCTTGATTTCTAGGGCGGCGTGGTTGTGGAAAACTTCGTGCCTTAGCCTGTGGCTACCAAGGCCGTTTTGCCGGTTCCCGTTTCGAGTGCGTGATGATCCCGCAGCGCGTAAAACTGTCCGGCTTCCTGTCGTACAAGGACGAGCAGGAGGTGCGGTTCGCCGAGTCGCCCCTGTGGATGCTCTCGGGCACCAACGGGAGCGGCAAGTCGAGCGTGTTCGACGCCGTCACGTTCGCCCTGTTCGGCGCCCACCGCGGCGGCACGCAGGGGGCCACCGAGCTCATCAACAAGGAGTCGAACACGCTCAGCGTCGAGTTCGACTTCACCGTCGAGAAGCACCTGTACCGGATTAAGCGCACCGTCCGCCGCCGCACCAGCGGCGTCGCCGGCACACAGCAGGTCTACCGCGCCGTTTCCTCCACTGCCGTGACCAAGGGAGGCCCGGGGACGGTCATTCCCGGGGCCGCGGTCGAGTGGGAGCCCGTCGCAGATACCCAACTCAAAGCCAAGTTCGACGCCTGGGTGCGCGACACCATCGGCCTCGACTACGAGACGTTCACGTCGTCGGTGCTGCTGCTGCAAGGGAAGTCCGAGAAGCTGCTGGATTCGACACCGGCGGGGCGAGCCAGCGTGCTGGCGCGGATCGTCGATCTGGAGCGATACCAGAAGCTCCACGCCCGCGCCAACGAGCAGCGCCTGGAGCTGAAGGCCCGGCTCGAATCGCTCGGCACGCAGCTCCAGGGCATCCGCGAGGTGACGGACGACGAGCTCGGTACGGCGCGGGACCGGATCGCGCTCGCCGAGGAGGTCCGTACCGGTACGCAGGAGCGCATCGACGCCCTCGCCGCGCTCGAACTCCAGGCGCGCAACTGGGCCGACAAGACGAAGACGCTCGCCGCCGCGCGCGCCAAGCTGGAGCAGTCCGAGACGCTACTCGGCACCGCCGTCGCTGTCGAGAAAAGCTACCACCGCCTCCGCGAACTGCGCGACGTGCTCCCGGCGGTCGGCGTGATCGTCACCGAGCGCGGCCGCGTCGGCGAGTCGGAGCGGAAGAGCCAGCGGTTGACTGATCAGCGCGAGGAGCGCGCCGACGAGCGCCGCAAGATCGAGCACGCCCTCGACCAGACCCGCAAGAAGCTCGTATCGCTCAAGAAGACGCTCGCCGAGGACGAGGCGAAGCAGACGACCCTGAACGCCCGCCTCCGCGATCTCGCCGGTGTGCTGGAGAAGGTCCGCCAGACCGAGGACGCCGACGCCGAGGCATCGCGCCTCGCCGACGAACTCAAGCGCTACCCCGCCGACCCCGACGCCGCCGTCCACACGGTGCAGGAAACGGTCGATGCGCTCGCCGCGGTGAATCAGGTCGTGCCGCTCCTCACGCGCCTGCTGTCGGAGCGCACCGAACTCATCCAGGCGACGCACCGCGAGGCGTCGGCGCGGCAGGACGAGACGCGCCTCAAGGCCGACGGCCTCAAGGCCCGCACCGAATTCGACGCGCTCACGGCCGAGTTGGCGAAAGTCCGCACCTCGCGCGAACGATTGGATCAGGCCGCTGCCGAGGCACGGGCGCTGGCGCAGCAGGCGCGGGCACTGGCCAACGAGTTCCAGACGCTCACCGGCGCGAAGACGTGCCGGGCGTGCGGCCAGGAACTCACGCCGGCGCACTTCGACGCCGAGCGCAAGAAACGCGACCTTGATGCCAAGGTCGCCGAGCGCAAGGCCGCCGACACCGCGACCGCGGCGGCCGAGGCGCGCAAGAAGGAAGACGCACTGGTGAAGCAGGAGGCCGATTCCCGCACCCGCGTCGAAGACCTGCGCGACAAGTACAAGACGGCGGCGGGCGACGCGAAGCAGGCGGCCGCGGAGGCGGTGCGGCTGCGCGAGTCGTGCAACAACACGTACTACCCGCTGCCGTCGGAGTACAAGCAGAAGATCGGCCCGTCGCAGCCGACCGACTGGACCGCGGTGACGTACCCCGACCGGCACGCGGTCACGGCGCTGGAGCAGGAAGGGAAGGGGATCGACGCCGCGAAGCGCCAGCTCCGCGCGGCGCAGGACGCGGCGAACGCGGCTCGCACGGTCCGCGCCAAACTCGACTCGGCGCGCGACCGCCTCACCGCGCTCCGCTCCGCGCTGCCGGCCGGCGACCCGTCAGCGCTGCGGCAGGAGTACACGGCTCGGCAGACGGAGGAGAAGTCGGTCACGAGCCAGCTCAAGGCGACGAAGGCCGAGATCATCACCACCGAGGCCGACGCCGACCGCTTCGCCCGCCAGCTCGCCGCCGCCGACAACGACCTGACGGCGCTCACCGGACAGCTCCAGACCGAGGAGGTCGTCCGCCGGACCAGTTCCGAGGCGATCGACCGGGCGCTGAAGCAGCTCCCGCCGGCGTGGCAGAAGCCGGCGGCGGACGCCGGCATGGCCGAGCGGACCAGGTGGAAGGACGAGTTCGACGCGCTCACTTCCGCCGACACCGAGAACCAGTTCACGCGCCTCCAGGCGGCGCGCGGCGGGCTCGACTCGCTCCGCGCCGAGATCACCACGCTGGAGCAGGAGGCGAACGCCTTCCCCGAGCCGGCGCGGCGCAACCCCGACGACGTGAAGCGCGAGGTCGCCGCCGCCCGCACCGCCGCCGACGGCGCCGCCCGCGACCTGCTCACCGCGCAGCGCGACCTCGCCGGGCTCGACGACCTGCGCCGCCGCCGCGGCGAGCTCGCCGACGAGCACCGGGCCGCCGACGCCGCCCACGCCCGCACCAAGACGCTCGCCGAACTGCTCGGCCGCGACCGCCTCCAGCGGCACCTCGTCCGCAAGGCCGAGCGGCAGATCGTCGACTACGCCAACGCCGTCCTCGACCGGCTCAGCGGCGGGCAACTATTCCTCAAACTGGTCGGCACCGAGGACGGCGCCGGGGCGGATAAGGCGCTCGACCTGGAGTGCTCGAACCGGGTGACGGGCGGGGCGCCGATCAACGTGGCGTTCCTGAGCGGGAGCCAGCGGTTCCGCGTCGCGGTGGCGCTCGCTCTTGGGATCGGCCAGTACGCGGGGAAGCAGCACCGGCCGATCGAGAGTGTCATCATAGACGAGGGCTTTGGCTGCCTCGACCGCGCCGGGCGGCAGGTGATGATCCAGGAACTGCAAAACCTCCGCGGGCACCTGCACTGCATCCTGCTCGTCAGCCACCAGGAGGAGTTCGCGGACGCCTTCCCCGACGGCTACCGCTTCGAGTTGCAGGACGGGGCGACGCGGGTGACACGACTGGCTCGATAGGGGGGGCGGTGGCCGCGTCCGGGCGATTCCATGCACCGATCGCGGGCGTGATTCGCTGTCCGGTACGCGGCGTTTCCGTGCATCGAGTGCGACGTGGTTACGCAGGCTTCTCGAATTATTCACATTTTTTTGGGGCCGTTTTCTGACTGCCGATTCTGCTTAAGTTGCTGTTGCAATTACATTTGTGGCAATGTGGCGACTTTGCCCGGAACGAGGCATTCCACTTGCCTACTTGCAATTGACTCGCTCAACCGGGTAAATTCGCTCTTGATTCGTTGGCAACCACCTCCCTGGTAGGACTCGCATCGTCCAGGGAAGTTCGCCTAATGGTTGCTCCCGGTCGACCCAGTCACGTTTCTCGTCTGCGACATCTCACCCTCGGAGTGCCCCCTATGGGTACGCATCGTCGCGCGTCTGCGTTTACGCTGATCGAGTTGTTAGTCGTGATCGCCATCATCGCGATCCTGATCGGCCTACTCCTCCCTGCGGTCCAGAAGGTCCGCGAGGCCGCCGCCCGGACCACCTGTATCAACAACCTGAAGCAGCACGGTCTCGGCCTGCACAACTACCACGACGCCAACGGCGTGCTGCCGATGGGCTACTCGCAGTACACCTCGGCCGCCCCCTACGAGGGCGCGTGGTCGTGGATGGCGTTCATCCTGCCGTACATCGAGCAGGGGAACGTGTGGAACATGGCCAAGACCTTCGCCACCGGCGGCGGCACGAACTGGTACGCCTGGTACAACCCGGCCTGCGCGGTGCAGCAGAAGATGTTCACCTGTCCGTCCGACTCTCGCGGCCCGCAGCAGTTCACCGCCGACCCGGGCATCAAGGCGCAGTCCCTGACCGGCTACCTCGGCAACGCGGGTACGACCTCGACCTCGATGGACGGCGTGCTCTTCTACAACTCGAAGATCAAACTCGTGGGGATCACCGACGGCACCAGCAACACCCTGCTCGTCGGCGAACGGCCGCCGAACTCGAACCTGGAATTCGGGTGGTACTTCGCCGCCTACGGGTACGACGGCCGCGGCACCGGCGACTGCGTGATGTCGTCCAACGACCTGGCCATCGCCGACTACTTCATCACCAACTACTCGGCCTCGCCGAACCTCCCGTGCAACGGGACCAACGCGCAGAAGATCGGCCTCCAGCCGGGCAACCCGAACGTCGGGTGCGACGCCGCCCACTACTGGAGCTTCCACACCGGCGGGTCGCTGTTCCTGATGGGCGACGGGTCGTGCCGGTTCGTCCGCTACTCGAGCAACAGCGTCATCCCGGCCATGTCCACCCGGGCCGGGGGTGAGGTGGCCAACACCGACTGACCGCGCCCGGCGGCGCGCCGGCCGCGGTGCGGCCGGCGCGCGGCGCCGGTTCCCCACGTCTCGACACCACTCGGATGGACGACATGAAGCGTGCATTGCTTGCGACCGTGGTCGCAATGGGGGTCGCGGTCGTCGTCGGTTGCGGCTCGGACCCCGCCCCGCCCGTCGCGCCGGCGGCGGCGAACGGCGGCCCACCGCCGAAGGACTCCGGCGCGGGCGGCGGTGCGAAGAAGGGGTCGCGGATTCCCGCCAACCCCAAGTAGCCCACACCCCATATCACGATCGGACATTGACTCATGAGACGTGCGTTGACGCCCCTCGCGGTCTCGCTCGGGTGCGCGGTTTCGGTGGGGTGCTCGCAGAAGCCGCCGAACGACCCGCCGCCCCCGCCCCAGCACTCGGGCATGGACAAGGGGTCGAAGGAGGAGCGCCCGGTGCCCCCGAAAGCGGAACCACGGGCTACGGAGAAGGAGTGAGCCGCGGTCGGCATGGCGGTTGCGTAACCTTCGGGTGGCCGTTTCGCCCGGAGGTACGCGATGAACAAGAAGCACCACGGCGGCCCGGCGCCGGTCCCGCCCGGGAACCGTCCGCACGCCGGTCCGGGCATTGGGACCGACGCCGAGGACGTGAACCCGGTGGACACCGGCGAGGCGTTCGCCGACCAGGATCCCAAGCGCCGCCTCGGCGGCTACGGTACGACGGGGGAGCACCCGCTCCAGCAGCCGAGTGCCCTGAACGACGGCGGCAGCGCCAGCCGCACGGGCTGACCACCTGCCGATCACGCCCCCCGCTCGCCGGGGGGCGTCTCCTTGCGCTCCGCGCCCGCCGCCTCCGACGGCGGGAACCATGCCTCCAGCATCGAGAAGTCGTCGTCGAGCGTCTCGGCTCCGGCCAGCGCCCGCGAGTGGGCGAGCTGGCGGTCGAGCATGTCGTCCTGCCCCATCAGCCCGCCGAGGAAGGTGATGAAGTCCTCGAACGGCCACATCTGCCGCTTCTCGACTATGTCGATCTCGAACACCCCGTCACTGAACACCACCAGCCGCGCGCCCGACGGCACCGGCACCGTCTTGTTCTCGTAGGGCATCCCCGGCATCATGCCGGCCGCCGGGCCGTCGGCGACCAACTGCTCGACCTGCCCGGCGCTCCACAGCAGCGCGGGCGGGTGGCCGGCGTTGCAGAACGTGAGCGTGCGGTCGGTCGGGCGGTAGACGCCGTACCAGATGGTGAAGTACTTGCCGTCCTGCCGGTCCATCGGGAACGAGTCGTTGAGCCGGGAGACGACGGCCGCGGCGTCTCGCAGGTCCGTGTCGGGGAGAGACTTCGCCATGAGCAGGTTGCCGACCGACACCGCTAGGAGCGCCGACCCGACGCCGTGCCCGCTGACGTCCAGGAGGAAGACGGCGAGGTGGTCGGGGTCGAGCCAGTGGTGGCCGAACATGTCGCCGGCGAGCTGCGTGGACGGCACGAACCGCCAGTCGGTGCGGACCGGCCCGGTGGTGAGCTTGGGCGGCAGGAGCGAGCGGACGTACCGCGCCGCCTGCCGCAGCTCGGCGGCGAGCTCTCTCTGGCTCTCGGCGAGCTGCCGATACGCCTCGTTCCGCTCCAGCAGCGCCGTGTAGCCGCGCGAGTGGTACTTCACGCGGGCGATCACTTCGAGCCGGTCGGGGAGCTTCACCATGTAGTCGTTCGCCCCGAGCGCGAACGCCCGTGCCTTGATGACCGGCTCCTCCTTGCTGGACAACACGACGAGCGGCACGTCGCGGGTGGCGGGGTTGGCGCGGAAGAACTTGACGAGGAGCAGCCCGTCCACGTCGGGCATGACGAGGTCTTGCAGCACGACCGTCGGGCGGAACACGGCGGCCGCGTCGAGTGCGGCGGCGGGGTCGGGGCAGAACTCGAACGCCACGTCCGGTTCGTCGGCGAGCATCGCGCGGACCGTCTGGCCGACGATGGGCTGGTCGTCCACGAGGAGGACGCGCACGGGGGCCGGGTCGGAGTCAGGGGCAGTCATGTGCCGTCCGGGGAGGCGAGTCGCCCCTATTTCACCCCGGTAAGATGGCGAAGGGAAGGGGAGGAGTCCGATCGTGACGGCGGGACCGGCGGCACAACCGATTCGACCGCGCCAACCCTACGCGGTGGTGCGCACGGAGTGGGAGGCCGCCCGCTCTGCGTATCTGGCACGCGTCCGGCCGCTCGCCGACGACCGCACGCGCCGCGCCGGCCGCGGCGAGAAGCACCCGGTCCACGACTTCCTTTTCGAGTACTACTCGTTCCGCCCCGCCCACCTGTTGCGCTGGACGCCCGGTGCCGACGTCCTCCTCGTCGGGGCGACCCGCGCCGACACCGCGTGGAACGAGTTCGTGCCGGCCGACGGCGGGCTCGTCCTGCCCGCGGCCGCGTTTCCCGCCCAGCGCGTCGAGTACCTGCGCTGGGCCACGGACTACCTCGCGGCCGTGGCGGGGCGCGAGCCGTCGTTCGCGTGCCTGGGGCTGCACGAGTGGGCGATGGTGTACCGCGACCCGAACGTGCGCCACCCGTACGTGCCGCTGCGCTTGTCGCGGGCCGAGACCGACGCGGTCGTCGAGGGCCAGCCACTCCGCTGCACACACTATGACGCCTTCCGCTTCTTCACGGCGGAGGCGGTGCCCCGGAACCGCGTGGCCCTGACGCGCGTCGCTACCAGCGAGCATGACCAGCCGGGGTGCATCCACGTCACGATGGACCTGTACCGGTTCGCGTACAAGGTGGCGCCGTTCTGCCCGTCCGACGTGGTGGCCGACGCCTTCGAGCTGGCCGCCGCGGCGCGGGCGATCGACATGCGGGCGAGTCCCTACGACCTGACGGGTTTCGGCTACGCGCCGATCCGCGTCGAGACGAAGGACGGCCGCGAGGAGTACGTCGAATACCAGCGCGACCTGGCGGCGCGGGCGGCGCCGGTGCGGGAGCGGGTCCGGGCGGTGTACGCGCGGCTGCTGGCGGCGGTCACTCCGGGTTGACGCCGCCCCCGCACCTTGCGTAGAAGCCCCGGATGCACCCGGGAATCGCACCACCCGTCGTCAACCGCTGCGCCCCGGCCGTGCGCCGCGTCGAGGTCGTGGCCACGGCGCCGCGGCCGTTCCCGGCAACGCTCGTCGCCACGCTCCTCATCCTCGGCTGGGTCGCTCTCGGCCTCGCGTACCTCGGCTGGTTCTGCCCGCTCGACCTGTCGCCGGACGAGGCGCACTACTGGCACTGGTCGCGCCGGCTCGACTGGAGTTACTACAGCAAGGGACCGCTGGTCGCGTGGCTGATCCGCGGCAGCTGCGAGCTGTTCGGCACGTCGGCGTTCGCGGTGCGCGTGCCGGCGGTGTTGTCGAGTGCGGCGCTGCTGGCGGCGGTGTTCGTGCTGGCGCGCGACGCGCTCCGCGACGGGCGCGCGGCGGTGGCGGTGGTGGCGGTGGCGATGACGCTCCCGCCCGTGACGGCGGCGTCCGTGCTGATGACCATCGACCCGCCGTTCCTCGCCTGCTGGGCGTGGGCGCTAGTCGGTGTAATGCGCGGCGTCGAGCGCCGCGCGCCGCGCTGGTGGCTCGTCGCCGGCGTCTGCTCCGGGCTCGGCGTGCTGGCAAAGTACCCGATGCTGCTGTTGCCCGCGGCCGTGCTTGGCTTCCTTCTCGCTCGCCGCCGCGACGAACTCCGGCGCCCCGGCATCTGGCTGTTCCTCGCGCTCACGGCGCTCGGCCTGCTCCCGATCGTGGTGTGGAACGCGGCGCACGACTGGGTTTCGCTCCGCCACACGCTCGGGCAGAGCGGCGTCGGCGACGGGGTGAAGCCGCGGCCGGTCGAGTGGCGGAACCCGCTCGGGTTCGTCGCCACGCAGGCCGGCGTGCTGCTCGGGACCGGCTTCGCCGCGTTCGCCGCCGCCGGGTACGCCTTCCGCCGCGCCGCCGACCCCCGGCTGTCACTGCTGTGGTGGGCGGCGGTGCCGGTGTGGGGCCTGTTCCTCGCGGCGAGCCTGCGCAACCCCGGTCAGCCGAACTGGCCGGCGGCGGCGTACGTCGGCGGGCTGGTGCTGGCGGCGGCGTGGGTCCGCGGCCGCGGGCTGAGGCGGGTCGTGGTCGGCACCGCGGTCGTGGGGCTGGTCGGGAGCGTGAGCCTCCGCTTCCCGGCGGTGTGGCTTCCCGTACTCGTCCAACTCACCGCGGCGCCGACCGAGACGAACCCGACGCCGGTCCGCCGCCTCGACGCGACCGCGCGACTCCGCGGCTGGCGGACGCTCGCGGCCGAGGTGGATCGAGTCCGTGAGCGGGTGGAACGCGAGACGGGCCGCGACCCGGTGCTCGCGGCGACGCGCTGGACCACGCCGGGTGAACTGTCCTTCTATTGCCGCGGGCGGCCGGAGGCGTACTCGTTCGGCCCGGCGCTGGAAGACCGCTCCAGCCAGTACGACCTGTGGCGCCCGAACCCGACGGCCGACGCGCAAGCCTTCCGCGGGCGCACGTTCATTTACGTCGGGGAGGCCATCCCGGCCGCCGACCGGGTCTTCGACCGCGTGGAAGCGCCGTTCCGGGTGGTGCACGCGGAGCAGGGGATTCCGGTGTCGGTCTGGACGGTCTGGGTGATGCACGGATTCCGCGGATTTCCCGAAGGATACCGGCTCACCCGTCCGACTTACTGATTCAGCCCGTCCGGTGGAACCGGGCGGTTCACATACAGGGTTTTCGCCCGTGGGGAACTACGCGGTCGAGTGTGCGAGTTGCGGGCTCCGGTGGCAGAGGCCCGGTTCGCTGTCCGCGCACGAGGGGCAGTCCGTCGAGAGCCGGCCGTGCCCGAAGTGCGGCGCCTACACGCTCGGCTGTGCCGAGGTGCGCCCGGTCGTGCGGAAGTTCCGCGCCCGGCCGGCGCTCGGCCGTGTCGCCGCCTGAGTTACCCACTTCTCCCGGCCGGCTTCCGCCGGCCGGCGAGCATTTCGTGCCGCACCAGCGCCAGTTTGTCCGCCCAGCGAAACTCTGCGCCGACGCGCTCGCGCCCCACGGTGCCGAGCCATTCTCGTAACCGTTCGTCGCCGACGAGCCGGCCGAGTTGGTCCGCCAGTCCGGCGATGGCGCCGCAGCGCGCCTGTAACCCGTCGATCCCGTCGCGCACCAGCTCCGCCGGGCCGCCGGCGCGGTAGACGAGGTTCGGCTTGGCGTTCGCCCACGCCTCCAGCAGCACCAGCCCGAACGAGTCCGACCGCGACGGAAGCGCGAAGGCGTCGATGCCGGCGAAGAAGTCGCGCTTCTGCGCGTCGGTGATCGGGCCGAGCGTTCTGACCCGGTTGCGGTGCGGAAAACGCTCCCAGAAGGCGAGAAAGTTCGGCATCTCGGGGCCGGCGAGGACGACGCGGAACGCCTTCCCCGCGTCCCACAGGCGCGCCGCGGCGGAGAGCAGATCGACCGTCCCCTTTTCGACACTGGCGTTCGCCAGGTGCCCGACCACGACCTCGTCGTCAACACCCCACGCCGCCCGCGCCGCCGCCCGGTCGCCGCCGGTGCATTCCGCGGGATCGACGCCGAGCCCCTGAACGACGACGCGCTCGGGCGGGGCGCCGATCGACACCGCGGTGTCGCGTTCGAGGTGTGTCTGCACGAACACGCGGTCGGCCTGTCGCAGGAGCCAGCGGAGGTGCGGTCTCGTGTACTGGCGGCGGGTGCGGTCGTTCGGGTCGTCGGGGTCGCCGGTGTGGAGGAACGGTGTGAGGAAGAACGGCACGCCGTGGCGCCGCGCGAGGCGCAGCCCGCACGCGACCGGGAACGAGTACGGGAACGCCGTGGCGTGGACCGCGTCGAGCGGGCCGTCGAACCGCCCGGCCGCGCGCCACATCGCGGGGCAGACGGGGTTGCACGGCGCCGTCAGGCACTGCCAGCGGCGGACGGGCAGGAGCGACGCGGCCTTCAACACGTAACGGCGGCCGGGGAACGTGAGCGGCGCGAAGCGGCGGACCGGGCCGACGATTTCCGCCGGCCGGCGCGAACCTTCCCACATCTCGGCGAGTCCGACGGCGGTACTCGTGACCACCGTTACCGCGTCGCCGCACGCCGTCAGGTGGTCGGTGAGGCGGGCGAAGTACGCCTCGCTCCCGCCGACGGCGGGCGGGTAGCGCTGGACGAAGTGGGCGACGTGCAGCCCCGACGTAGGATGACCCACGGTCCCGCCGTTCACTCACGAACCCCCGCCGGGGGGAGCGACATGATCCGCACCTCGAAGCTGGCCGCGTCGATTCAGCCGTCCGCCACGATAGCCGCGGGGGCGAAGGCCCGTCAACTCAGGGCCGCGGGCGTGAAAGTGTACGACTTCAGCCTCGGCGAGCCGGACTTCGACACGCCCAAGCACATCTGCGACGCCGCCGAGGCGGCCGCCCGCGGCGGGCAGACGCACTACACGCCCACCGCCGGCACGGCCGAGGTGAAGGCCGCCATCGTGCGCTGGTACAAGCGGCTCTACGGGTACGAGTTCGGCCCGGAGAACGTCATTGTCTCGAACGGCGCCAAGCACTCGCTGCACAACGCCCTCGCCGCCGTCGTCGGCCCCGGCGAGGAGGTCGTCATTCCGTCGCCGTACTGGGTCAGCTACTCGGACCTCGTGGCGATGACCGGCGCGACGCCGGTGCTGGTCCACACCACGGCGGCGAGCGGGTTCAAGATGAGCCCGGCGCAGCTGACGGCGGCGCTCACGCCGCGCACGCGGGTGCTGATGCTCAACTCGCCGTGCAACCCGACCGGCACCGTCTACAGCCGCGCCGAGATCGAGGCGCTGGTGACCGCGCTGCCCGAAGACGTCGCCATCCTCAGCGACGAGATCTACGAGCAGCTCACCTACGGCACCGCGTCGCCGACGTGCGTCGCCACGCTGAAGCCGGGGCTGAAGGACCGCGTCATCACCGTCAGCGGTGCGAGCAAGAGCTACGCCATGACCGGCTGGCGGATGGGCTGGTGCATCGCCCCGGCGGCCGTGGTGAAGGCGATGGACACGATCCAGAGCCAGGAGACGAGCTGCCCGTCGAGCGTCAGCCAGGCGGCACTCATCGCCGCGCTCGACGGCCCCCAGGAGTGCGTCGCCGAGATGCGGAAGGAGTTCGCCGGCCGCCGCGAGCTCACGCTCGATCTGCTCGGCGCGATTCCCGGCCTCAAGCTCCCGAACCCGGAGGGCGCCTTCTACGCCTTCTTCGACGTGTCGAGCTACTTCGGGAAGACGTTCGGCGGCAAGCCGGTGACCGACTCGCTGTCGTTCTGCACGGCGCTGCTGGAGCAGGCGCACGTGAACCTCGTGCCCGGCTCGGCGTTCGGCGCCGAGGGCTTCGCCCGCATGTCGTTCGCCACCGGCCGCCCGACGATCGAGGCGGGGCTGGCGAAGCTGCGCGAGTGGCTGGCCGGGGCCGAGTAGTGGACGGTGGGGTGGGTAGTGGACAGTTGAAGCCAACCGCGACTTCCTTGTTGCGGTGCCCGGGTGTGCGGTAATCTGTTCACTGCCCACTGCTCACTGGTCCGAGCCATGCCCGTCCTGTACCTGACCGAGGCCGAGGTCGGTCAACTCCTGACGATGGACCTGGCGCTGGACGCGGTCGCCGCCGCGTTCCGCAAGCTCGGGTGCGACGAGGCGGAGAACGTCCCGCGCCGCCGCTGTCAGACCGACCGGCTCATGCTCCACGTCCTCCCCGCCGCGGCGAAGACGCTCGGGGCGGTCGGGTTCAAGGCGTACACCACCCCGCGCGACGGCCCTGCCCGCTTCCACGTCACCCTGTTCGACCCGCAGACGGGGGCGATGTCGGCGCTGCTCGAGGCCGACCTGCTCGGTCAGTTCCGCACCGGCGCCGCGTCCGGTGTGGCGACGAAGAAGCTCGCCCGCCCCGACGCGGCCGCCGCCGGCTGCATCGGCACCGGCAAGCAGGCCCGCACGCAGGTGCTCGCCGTCTGCAAGGTCCGCCCGCTGAAGCAGGTGAAGGTCTACGGCCGAGACCCCGCCCGCCGTGCCGCGTTCGCGGCGCAGCTCGCCGCCGAGACCGGCGTCGATGTGGTCCCGGTCGAGTCGGCCGAGGAGGCGACGCGCGGCCTCGACATCGTCGTCACCGCGACGACGGCCCGCGAGCCGGTGCTGAAGGGCGAGTGGCTGGCGGACGGCTGCCACGTCAACCTCGTCGGCTCGAACTTCCTCGCCCGCGCCGAGGCGGACGTGGGGGTGTTCCGCCGCGCCGCCCTGGTGACCGTCGACAGCAAGGAGCAGGCGCGGCTCGAAGCCGGTGACCTGGTGGAGCCGGTCAAGCAGAACGTGCTGAGCTGGGCCGACGTGTCCGACTTTGGCCCGCTGCTGGTGGGCAAGTACCCGGGGCGCCAGTCGCCCGCGGACGTCACGGTGTTCAAGTCGCTCGGCCTCGGCATCGAGGACGTCGCCGTCGCCGCCCGCGTCGTCGACCTCGCCCGCCAGAAGGGCGTCGGCCGCGACGTCCTCTGACCGCTCCTCCCATCCGGAACGCGCATGAAGGCCGAAATCCTGTCGATCGGGAGCGAAATCACCAGCGGCCAGAACCTCGACACCAACAGCCAGTGGCTCAGCCGCCGGCTCGCCGAGATCGGCGTCCCCGTCGGGTTCCATACCACCGTCGCCGACGACCTCGCCGACAACGTCGCCGTGTTCCGCGTCGCGACCCGGCGCGCCGACCTCGTCATCGCCACCGGCGGGCTCGGGCCGACGCAGGACGACCTGACGCGCGAGGTCATCGCCGCCGTCGCCGGGGTGCCGCTCGTCGAGGACGCCGGCTCGCTCGCACACATCCGCGGCCTGTTCTCCCGCCGCGGCCGTGAGATGCCGGAGCGGAACCGCGTGCAGGCGCTCCTCCCCGAAGGCGCGGAGGCGCTGTTCAACGCGGCCGGCACCGCACCCGGCATCTGGATGAAGGTCGGCCGCGCGACCGTCGCCGCGATGCCCGGCGTGCCGAGCGAGATGTACCGGATGTACGAGGAGCAGGTGAGGCCGCGGCTGCTCGTCGCCGGGGTCGGCGGCGGGGTGTTCGTCCAGCGGAAGATCAACACGTTCGGGCTCGGCGAGTCGGCGGTCGAGGAGAAGGTCGCCGACCTGACGCGCCGCGGGCACGTTCCCGAGGTCGGGATCACGGTCAGCGACGCGGTGATCTCGCTGCGCATCCTGGCGAACGCCGCGTCGCTCGCCGACGCGCAGGCGCAGATCGCGCCGGTCGAGCGCACCATCCGCGAGCGGCTCGGCGAGTTGGTGTTCGGCGCCGAGGACGAAGAACTTCAGGACGTGGTGGTGCGGCTGCTGAAGGAGCAGGGGAAGACGCTGGCGACCGCGGAGAGCATCACCGGCGGGCTGGTGGCGCACCGCGTCTGTCTCATCCCCGGGGCGAGCGACGTGTTCCGCGGCGCGGCGGTGACGTACACGGACGACGTGAAGGCCCGCGAACTGGGCGTGCCGCGCGACGTGCTGGCGCGGCACGGCGCCGTGAGTGAGCCGGTGGCGCGGGCGATGGCGGAGGGCGTGCGGGCGCGGTTCGGTACGGACCTGGGCATCGCCACCACCGGCTTCGCCGGCCCGACGGGCGGGACCGAGACCGAACCCGTCGGAACGGC
>JAFKFQ010000128.1 GCA_017308215.1 bacterium
GGCCCCATTGGTCGGATCGACCTCGGAATAGCCGAAGGCGTTCAGCAGCGGCGCCAAATCCTGGTTGCAGCTGCCGAAATTGGTCTGTGCCACGCCATGGGCGGCAATGGCCTTCGACCCGCCCGGAGGTGCGAAGCGGGACAGCATGCGAACGGCTCCGGGTGGGGAGGCGACGCGGTCAATTGTAACCGCCGCCCCGCCCCCGCCGCCGGGTCGTGACACACCGGTTCCGATCCCGGACGGAATTTTCGTCGGCCGACCGTTGCTCCGTGTGAGGTGGGAGCGTAGGGTGGATTCAGACCGTACCATGCGCTGGTTCGGTCTCCCGGCCGCCCGGTGGTGTCCCCGCACCACCGGGCGGTGTCGTTTCTCGTCAATTTCCCGCCGGCCGCGACGAACCCCCGGTATCCACCCGCCCGGGAGACCCACCCGTGCCCGACTCCGAACGCCAATCGCCGGTGCTGCTGTACCTTGCGGCCGAGGGCGTGCTGCCGGTCCTGGCCGGGTGTGCGGGGGCGGCGGCGGCGGGGCCGGTCGGCGGGGTCGCGGGGGTGGCGGTCGGGCACGCCGTCGAGCGGGCGATCAACCTGTTCGGCCGCGGCATCGTCGCCCGCTGGCGCGAGTGGTTCGCCGAGCACCCGGCCGAGGCGAACGCCGCCGTCGCCGGGCTCGCGGCGCTGCCCCCGGCCGAGGCGCGGTCGGCGGCCCGGAGCATCCTCCTCGACCTCGCCCCGGACGCCGCCGCCGAAGACCTGTCGCTGGCCGTCGAGTTCCTGACGGCGATCCCGCCGGCGGTGGACCGGGCGCTGGTGCCCGACGCGAGCGGGTCGCGCTCCGTCCCCGCGGCGGTCCAGTTTGAAGATCCACGCTCGCTCCTGCAACTGCTCCCCGAAGACGTGCCGCCTTACCCCGCCGAGACGCCGCTCGCGGACACACCGTACCGCCTGTGCGAACTGCTCGGCGCCGGCGGGTTCGGGGCGGTCTACCGCGCGGAATCGCCGTCGCTCCAGCACCTGCCCCTGGCGATCAAGTTCTGCCTCGACCGGTCGCTGCTCCCGGCACTGCACCAGGAGCGGAGCAACCTCGAACGGCTGATGCGCGCCAGCGGGCGCGGCTCCGCGCACGTCGTCCGCCTGTACGGCTACGACCTCGACCACGCCACGCCGTACCTCGTCTACGAGTTCGTCCCCGGCGGCGACCTGACGCGCCTCCTGGCAGCCCGGTGCGCCGCGCTCGGACGCGCGCCGGGCGCCGCCGAGGTGTTCGACTGGGTCGTGCAGGTCGCCGAGGGGCTGGCGTTCGCGCACGCCGCCGGGCTCGTCCACCGGGATTTAAAGCCGGCGAATGTGTTGGTCGCCGGCGACGCGCTGAAGCTCGCCGACTTCGGCATCGGCGGCGTCGCCGCGGCGGCACGGGCGGTGCGCAGCCGGATCGGGGCGAGCACCATCGACTTCCTCAGCCTCGCCGACCAGGCCAGCCTGTTCCGCGGCGCCGGCACCCCGCTGTACATGTCGCCCGAACAGCGCCGCGGTGCCGCGCCGGACCCACGGCACGACCTCTACGCCCTCGGCGTGATGTGGTTCCAGCTCCTCGTCGGCGACGTCTCGCGCGAGCTGCCGCACGGCTGGGCGAAGGAACTGACGGTGCGGTACGGCGTGCCCGCCGAACACGTCGCCCTCATCGAGCGCTGCGTCGGCTGGATGGACGAGCGGCCGAAGGACGCCGGCGAGTTCCTGCCGCTGCTGCGCGCCGCGGCGGGGAGCGCGGGCACACCCGCCGAGCCGCCGCCGTTCCCCGCCGCGGCGCAGGTCGCTGTCCCGACGCCCACGGTCGCCGCGCAGGTCACGCCGTCGCCGCTCGCCGACGGCCGCCGCCGTGGTGCGATCGCCGCACTGGCACGGCTCGACGGCGCGTACGCCGAGTGGAACGACATGGCGAAGTGGACGTTCGGCTCCACCGCCCGCTGGGGGCTGCTGGTCGCCGGGTCGGTCGCCGTCGTGGTCGGGGCCGCGTTCGAGACGGCCAGTCACGGGCTGTTCGCCCTCGGCGTTCCGATCGGGGCGGTCGTGTGGGGCGTGTACGTGTACCTGATGCGGGCCGGGGTGAATGCGGTGGCGTTCGACCTCCAGAAGAAGGCCGAGGCGGTCGCCGAGGAGGTCGCGGCCGACTTCGCCGCCGAGGTGGCCGGGTGGGGCGGGCGGGCGGCGCTGCGGCACCCGCCGACCGTCCGCAAGCTCCGCGCCGAACTCGACCCGGCCGCGCCGCCCCCGGTTTCCGCCACGCCCGGCCTCGACCTCGACGCCGTGATCGCCGACCCGACCCGCAAGGCGCTGCTGCTCGGCCGGCTCGAAGACCTTCAGAAGACCCGCGCCGGCGCCCAGGAGGGGCGGGAACTCACCTGGTTCGGGGTCGTGTTCGGGTGGCTGTTCGGCATCCCGATGACGGTCGTGGCCGTCCTGGCCTTCTGGGAGAAGTACGGCGACGGCAAGCAGGAGGTCGGCGCGGTCCTGGCGGTGGTGTGGGCCGCGCTGGTCGCGGGCTTCATTTGGGCGGCCATGTCGGCGGTCCGGCGGGCTCAGGCGCGGAAGTGGAAGACCGCCGCCGACCGGTTCGCCGCCGACTACCCGCGGGTCGTCGAGGCGTGGGGCGGGCGGAACGTGCTGGAGAGCCCGGAGGCGGTGGCGGCGGTCACCAGGGTACTCGACCCGGACGCCGCCCGCGGCCGCGCCGGCTTCTTCCGCCGCCTGTTCGGCGGCTGACCGTCACCGCGCCGACGGCGTGACCTCGGTGACCGACGCGGCCGCCG
Organism: bacterium; assembly: GCA_017308215.1. Classification (GTDB taxonomy): domain Bacteria; phylum Planctomycetota; class Planctomycetia; order Gemmatales; family Gemmataceae; genus Urbifossiella. Next base: position 2,807 of record JAFKFQ010000128.1, read on the forward strand.
GGCCGGTGACCGCGAACAACCGCGGCGGCGAGCCGGCGCCCTCGACCACCAGCGTGACCGACGTCCACGACGCCGCGCCGCCGATCGTCCGCTCGACCGTCGTCAGCCGCACGGCGTCGGTCCGCGCCGCGACCACCGCCCCGTCCCGTACCGCCACCACCCGCACCGCCGGCCCCCCGGCCCCGCGGGCGGCGGGGGTGAGGCGCGGGTCGAGTTCGGCCCCGAGGAGCGACCCACGCGGCGGCGCCGCGAGCCTCTCCGCCGGCCCGGGCAGCCAACCCGCCGGCGGCCCGGCCGAGCGGTCGCCGCGGAGCATGCCCCCCACCGCCGCCACCGCCTCGGCATCGGCTTCCGCCTCGGCCGCGGCTCGCCGGTTCAGCACCACAACATTCACCCCAACCGCGAGCACGACCGCACCGCCGACCGCCCACCCGAGCGCCGGCCGCCCAACCCGGCACCGTGCCGCCAGCGCCTGCACCGCAACCCCGACCCCGGCGAACGCGAGCGGCAGGAACGGGACAGTGAACACGATCAGGTTGAGGTGGACGTGCGCGGTCATGTGGTTCACCGCGAGCGCCTGCCACGACACTGCCCCGGCAAACCCAACCGCCCCGGCCGGGACGAGCGCCACGACCTCCGGCGGAAGCCGCCGCCGCGCCGCGAGCGCGACCGCGCCGAGCCCCGCCGCGGCGAGCGTCACCGCCCCCAGACTGACCGCGAACCGCGCCCCGCCCCACGTCTGCGGCGACGCGACCGCGGGGAGCCAGAAGTAGTTGAGGAAGCACCGCACCGGGTAGCGCACCGCCTCCGGCACGCATTCGGGGTCGGGCGCCAGGAACAGGTATTTGACCTCGGCCCGGGCGTCCGTCACCCCGGCGCGGAGGACAGCCCGCTCGCGGATCACTCCCAGACCCGGGGTGCCCGTGTCGCGCTCGATCTGCGCGGCGTGGACTGCGACCGCCCCCGCGAACCCGGCCACCCCCGCCGCCCACAACCCGGCCGCCGCCACCGCCGCGCGCCAGAGGCCCGCACGCCGCACGGTCGCGTGGTACGCCAGCGCCGCGACCGGCGCGAGGATCACGGTCGTGACGTACTCGTACCCGCACAGGCACTTCATCCCGACCAGTACCCCGACCAGCACCCCGACGACCGCCCACCGCCCCAGTCGCCGCCCCGCCCACGGGATCAGGAACCACGCCGCCAGGAACGGCGCGAGTAGGGCGACCGGCACCCAGTAGAGCGACGGCGCGAACGGCAGGTACACCGGCACCGCGGCCGTCAGCACGACCCCGACGTGCGCCGCCGGCCACCCGACCCGCGGCCCGAGCGACGCGAAGACGAGCGCCAGCCCGAGCGCGAACAGCCCCGCCCCGACCCCGGCCGCCGCGACGGCGAACCGGAACGGGTCGGCCCCGGTCGCCCGGCACGCCACCGACAGCACCTCGCCCTGCAACCCGTACTGCGACCGGTACGGCCGCTCCACGCCCGCCGCCGCGTCCCAGGCGGTGAGCGCCGGGAGGCCGCCCGGCCCACCTGGACCGTCGGCGAGGCGGTTCAGCACGAGGGCAGAGTCGTAGCCGAGGTACGCCGAGCGGAACGTGCCCGCGCACTCGCCGACCGCTTCGGGGACGCACAGGACGTTGTGCGTGAAGCTGGCGTACAGCAGCAGCGTGTACGCGGCGACGGCGGCGGTGCGGCGGCGAAGCGGCGGCATGGCCGCCGGCTATACCGCGACGTGCGGACCGGGGTCAATCCGACCGCCGGTGTCAAACCGGCAGGCCGCGCCTCCGCCGCCCGCGCAATCTTGGCAGCAGGGGCGACGCGGCGTGCGCCGCCCCCCGGCCACAACCCACACGTCGCGTTCCACTTCCGGCGACAAGTCTGCGCAGGCACGGCACTTGCTATCCGGGCGGGCACGACGACACCACTCCGCAGTCCGGAGACAACCGCGATGGGGCTCAAGCCGATCGGAGACCGGATCATCGTCCGCCGCGAGGCGGCCGAGGAGAAGACCAGCGGCGGGATCATCCTGCCCGACACCGCCCAGAACAAGCCGCAGAAGGGCGAGGTCATCGCCGTCGGCCCCGGCAAGGTGAAGCCGGACGGCAGCCGCGCCGCGATGCAGCTCAAGGTCGGCGACAAGGTGCTGTTCACGTCCTGGGCCGGCGACGAATTCAAGGACCGCAAGCAGACCGGCGAGATCCTCGTCATGCACGAGGGCGACGTGCTCTGCGTGATCGAAGGCTGAACACGGCAGCGCCCGGGCACGAGTACCAACGACCGCCGGTCCACGCCGGCCGGTCGCCAAATACGACACCCAACATTCCCCACCGAAGGTAGCTGAGCATGAGCGCCAAGCAGATCGCGTTCGACCAGGAAGCCCGCGAGGCCATGCGGCGCGGGATCGGCAAGCTGGCGAAGGCCGTGAAGGTGACGCTCGGGCCGAAGGGCCGCAACGTCATCATCCAGAAGTCGTTCGGCAGCCCCACCGTGACCAAGGACGGCGTCACCGTGGCGAAGGAGATCCAGTTGCCGGACCACTACGAGAACATGGGCGCGATGATGGTCAAGGAGGTCGCCAGCAAGACCTCCGACGTGGCCGGCGACGGCACCACCACCGCCACCGTCCTCGCCGAGGCGATCTTCAACGAGGGGCTCAAGGCCGTCGTCGCCGGCACCAATCCGATGCTCATGAAGCGCGGGATGGAGAAGGCGGTCGAGGACATCGTCGCCAAGCTCAAGGCCGCCAGCATCCCGGTCAAGGGGAAGGCCGACCTCCAGAACGTCGCCACCGTCGCCGCCAACGGCGACACCGTCATCGGCCAGATCATCGCCGAGGCGATGGACAAGGTCGGTAAGGACGGGGTCATCACCGTCGAAGAAGCGAAGACGATCGAGACCGGCCACGACTTCGTCGAGGGGATGCAGTTCGACCGCGGCTACCTGTCGCCGTACTTCGTGAACAACGCCGAGACGATGGAGGCCGAGCTCGAGGACGCCTACGTCCTCGTGTACGAGAAGAAGATCAGCGCCAACCGCGACCTGGTGCCGGTGCTGGAGAAGGTGCTCCAGCAGAACAAGCCGCTCCTCATCATCGCCGAGGAGGTCGAGGGCGAGGCGCTGGCGACGCTGGTGGTCAACGTCATCCGCTCGAACGGCGCGTTCAAGGTGTGCGCGGTCAAGGCCCCCGGCTACGGCGACCGCCGCAAGGCCATGCTCCAGGACATCGCCGTCCTCACCGGCGGCGAGGCGATCTTCGAGGACCTCGGCGTCAAGCTCGAAACCGTGACGCTGAACCAGCTCGGCAAGGCCAAGAAGATCAAGGTGGACAAGGACAACACCACGATCATCGAGGGCGCCGGGAAGAAGGACCAGATCCTCGCCCGGATCGGCAGCATCCAGAAGGAGCTGGACAAGAGCACCAGCGACTACGACAAGGAGAAGCTGAGCGAGCGGGTCGCCAAGCTGTCGGGCGGGGTCGCCAAGATCAACGTCGGCGGCGCGACCGAGAGCGAGGTGAAGGAGAAGAAGATGCGGGTCGAGGACGCGATGCACGCGACCAAGGCCGCGCACCAGGAGGGCATCCTGCCCGGCGGCGGCACGGCCCTGCTCCGCAGCAGCACCGGCCTGACCGCCCCCGAGACGCTGACGGACGACGAGAAGGTCGGGTACACCATCATCGTCCGGGCGTGCCGCGCCCCGGTGAAACAGATCGTCGAGAACGCCGGCAGCGACGGGAACGTGGTGGCGAAGGACGTGCTCGCCAACAAGGACAAGAACTACGGGTTCGACGCCCGCGCCGGCGAGTACTGCAACATGGTCGAGAAGGGGATCATCGACCCGACGAAGGTGGTGCGGAGCGCGCTGCAGAACGCCGCGAGCGTGGCGACCCTGCTCCTCACCTCGGACGCGATGATCGCCGAACTGCCGAAGGACGAGCCGAAGAAGGGC
>JAFKFQ010000385.1 GCA_017308215.1 bacterium
GGCCGTCCGGGTTGCCGACGGGGGCCGGCGCCTTGGCCGGGCCGCCGCGGAAGTCGCCGAACAGGGAGGTGCCGATCGAGGCGGTGGCCGCGGCAACGGCCAGCAGCGCGGGCAGCACCCGGAGGCGTTTCAGGAGGGTCATGTCCCAGGCGCTCCTCAGGGGACCGGGCGGGTCGTGCCCGGCCGGGCAACGACGGACGTTAGCCGGATTGTACGACGGGCGCCCGCCAGCCTGCCACGGGAAGGCGGCAGAGGCGGGGTCGGGCGTGCGGGCGCCACCGGCGGCCCGCTTCCGACCAGTCTAACCGGTGTAACGCCCGCCTCCCACCGGCGTTGGCGGGTTGTCGGAGTTCGCGCACCGCCCGGACCGGCGCCGGCCGTCCGCCCGGCGGAACCGGACCGGTACGACCGTGCGGATTTGGGAAGGCGGAACGATGAGGGAGGCAGGCCGGGCGGGTGGTACGCTCGGCTGCGGGGCGGTAGGGTGAGTGGGTGGATGCGTATTTTCAGCAGTTGGTGCAGCGAGTGCCCCCGCCAAGGCGGCCGTTGTTCGCGGGGACGCTGAAGGCATTCCGCGAGGTCGAACAATCCCTCGGGCTGGTGTTTCCGGACACGTACAAGCGGGCCGTCAAGGCTTATGGGCTGGGGTTGTGGCAGGACTTCTGGTGCATCACCAGTCCGTTCTCGGAAAACGCTCCGAACCACCCGTTACCGTGGTACATCCCCCGTTACGGGATAACGTCCGGGCCAGATCATTGCACGAGGTTGCGCGAGGTCGAGAAGGACTTCCCTGGGGAGTACCCGTGGCCGATCTACCCCGCGCCGGGTGGGCTGTTCCCGTGGGCGTTGACTGACAGCGGGGGCGTGCTGTACTGGCTCACCGCAGGCGACCCGGATGGCTGGCCGACGATCTACGACCCACACGACCGCCCGGAGAACTGGGAGCGGTATGACCTGCCGTTCGCGGAACTGCTGTTCAAGACACTCACGCGGGAGTGCGAACTGTTCCGCGGGGAACTGCGTGAGGACTTCGAGGACGGCTGCAGTGACGCCTTCCGCCCGTGGGCTAGGTGGCGGCCGGAATCAATGTGACCGAGCCTGCACGCCACAGTCACCGCCACAGGATTCGGGAGCGGTCTTCAGCCCGAAGGGCTGGGAGTGCTCAGCCCTTCGGGCTGAAGACCCGTCACGGCGCCGGCCCGCGGTTCCACAGAAACGCCTCGCACACTGGGGGGCCGAAACCCAGAGGGTTCGGCCTTCCGGTCATTCGTCAGTTGCGCCCACGCTGCCGCGTCGGGCCTCGGAGACTCGATCCGACCTACGAAGGCGAGCTGCGCCGCAAGAGCAGGGCGTGCTCGAACCGGGGGCGGGTGCGGAACGCGGCGGCGCTCGGCTCGTGGAAGTGCGGGCGCGACTGGCTCGCCCGCGCCACCGGATTGAATCCGCACCCCGGCGCCACGTCCGCCGCGATCTCGTCCGCCCGGATCGCCACGTTCCGCACCGCCGAGTCGGCCGCCACCAGCACCAGCGGTGCGCCGGGCTTCAGCACCCGCCGCACCGCCTTCAGGAACCGCGACAGCTCCCACGCCCACGCTGCCGGGCCGTCGTCCTCGTTCATCCGCCGGTACGCCGCCCGCCCGCCGATCTCGCCCCGCGCCAGCATCCCGGCGTCGAGGTTCAGCCAGCGCAGCCGGAGCTCGTGGTGGTACAGGTAGTCGTAGGTCGCCGCGTAGGGGGGTGAGGTAATCACAGCGTCCGCCACCTCGTCGCGCGGCGCCTTCAACACCGTCGCGTCGTCGAGGCTCACGTCGCCGCGCGGCGGGGGAGGGGAGGGGAGAGCGCGCGAGAACGCCCCGAGCCGCGTCGCCCAGTCCTCGGCCTTCTGCATGAACAGCTTCGACGCGAACCCGGCGCGAATCTTCCGCATCACGACGGCGCCGGACGTATCGCCCGGCCGCCGCGACACCTTCATCAGGATCGCCGACAGCACCAGCGCCAGGTCGAGCGTCGTCGGCTCGTCCGGCAGGCTCTCGATCTTGGACCGCAGCGAGTCGAGTTCGAGCAGCACGTGCGGGTCGAAGAGATCGACGTCCTCGGGCGGGTAGCGGCGGGTGGCGCCGGCGCGGGCGCGGCGGCGGTCCTCGGCGTGCTGCACCACTTCCGCCGCGCGGGCGACGAGGTACTCGACCTCGGGCTCGGTGCGCGGGCGGGTCTTGCAGCGCGCCAGCCGCACGGCGAGCGGGTTCAGGTCGCTGCCGAGCGCGGCGCGGCCGGCGAGCAGCGCCTCGACCAGCACCGTGCCCGACCCGCAGAACGGGTCGAACACCTTCCCGCCGGGCGGGGAGAACGCGCGGACGAGGCGCGCCGCGGTGGTGGGGTGCATCCGCGCCGGGTACGTGTGGAACCCGTGGACGTGCGACCGCGCCGGGTCGTCGTCGGCGTCGGTGGCCGGCGCCACGTCGAGCGCGTGGGCCAGCTTCTCGGCCTCCGCGCGCGGGCCGGCGGTGTCGGTGTGCCCGCCGACGTGACTGAGGGAACGCCTGCGCTTCGGCTCGTCGCTCATCCCGCCATCTTACCGGCTCTCGACCGGGCGCGCGACCGGGGATACGTTCGCGGCGTCCGCCGCCCGACGATTGACCGTCCGGCGCGAAACGCCGCCGCCCCGCGGGCGTCATCTCAGCGCCCGTTCCCGGGAGGTCGCCATGCCCGCCCGCCGTCGCGCACTCTCGCTCGCCGAGCTACTGGTCGTCATCGCCATCATCGCCATCCTGGTCGCCCTCTTCCTCCCGGCGACGCGCCAGGTGCGCGTGGCGTCAGCGAGGACGCGCTGCCAGAACAACCTGAAGCAGCTCGCGCTCGGCGCGTACCTGTACTCAGACGTCCACGGCTACCTCCCTACGGCGACAATCCCGAACCCCGACCTCATGCCCGAGCGGCGGCTGAGCTGGCACGCCGCGATCCTCCCCTACATCGAGCAGAAGGTGCTGTTTGACACGCTCGACCGCGCCGCGCCGTGGGACGCGCCCGCGAACACGGCGGCGGTGAAGGACCGGTACGTGAGGCTGTTCCAGTGCCAGTCCGCGTCTGCCGACGCGCCGCCCGACGCCGCGCTGACGAACTACGTCGGCGTGGCCGGGCTCGGAGCAGACGCCGCGAAATTGCCCGCCGACGACCCGTGCGCCGGTGTATTCGGGTACGACCGACAGGTGAAGCTCGCCGAGATCCACGACGGCGCGGCCCAGACGGCGCTGGTGATGGAGACGACAACGGACCTCGGCCCGTGGCTCCGCGGTGGGCCGGCGACGGTGCGCGGAGTGACGCCCACCGCACCGCCGGGCGGCGTTCACATCGGCGACCGCCGGTTCTTCTGGGAAGACCGCCCGAGCGGGTCGAACGTAGCGCTCGTCGACGGGTCGGTGCGCTTCCTGCGCGACCCGACGGCGGCGGACGTGTGGGCGGCGCTGGCGACGGCCGCCGGGCACGAGTCGGTCGAGTTGGAATGACCAAGGACCAAGGAAAACAGCAGATCGTCTTCCTTGGTCCTTGGTCATTCTCGCCGCGGTCATTCTGGCCGCGGTGGCGGCATCATCCCCGCGCGCCGGTCCGGCGGGGGCGTCGGCGACTCGGACGGCACCGGCGCCATGCGGGCGAAGCGGTGGTACTCGTCGGGCGGCAGCAGCCCATCGCCGTCCAAATCCATCGTCTTGAACTCGGCGAGCAGCTTCCCCGCCGCCCGCCACTCGTACAGCCCGATCTGTCCGTCGTGGTCGGTGTCGAGCTGGTCGAACCACGCCGGCAGCCCGCTCTTGCGGGCCGTCGCGGCCGCCGCCTTCGTCTGTACGTCGGCCGCCTTCGCCTGCACCTCGATCGCGTCCGTCACCCGGAACTCGAAGTAGTCGCGGTATTCCTCCGGCGAGACGCGCCGGTTGCCGTCGGCGTCGGCCCGGCGGGCGTCGGCGCGGAGCCGCTCGGACCACTCGGCCGGTTCGAGCTCGCCGCTGCCGTCGCGGTCGAGGACACGGAACAGCCGGTCGGCGTCGGCGGCGCGGTCGGGGGTCTTCGGCTGCGGCGGCGTGTCGCGGGCCATGCGGCGGGCGAGCTGCGCGAACTCGTCGCGGCGGATCGACGGCACCGGGCCGAGCTCCAGCCGGGCGGCGGCGCGGTCGAAGAGTTCCGCCACCTGCCGCACCGGCGCCGCGTCCCGCCGCCACTCCTTTGTCTCACCGGCGAGCGCGTCGAACCACTTGTTGATGTCGTCTTCGGTCAGCCCGGGGCCGACGCGGCCGGGGAACGCCTTGCCGAGCTCGCGGTGCCAGCGGGCGGCCTCCGAGTCGGCCGCCTTGGCGGCGCGCTCGGCGGCGCGGGCGATCATCTTCTCCTCGAACTGCTCCTGCTCCCACGCCTCGCCCTTGGCGGTGCGGTCCTTGCGGGTGGGCGGCTCTTGCGCGGGGCCGGACGCGGCGAGCAGAACGAGCGCGGCGCCGACGGCAGCGGGGCGGAGGAGAGGCATTGCGAACTCGGGCAAGGTGCGAACGGGGCGGGTCGGCGGGCACGTCAGGCGGGTGGGGATACTGTACCCGCACGGCGGGCGGATGTCACGGGCGGATGACGCGATGGGCTTGGTGGGACCGGCGTCCCGCCGGTCCGGGTTTCACGACCGGCGGGACGCCGGTCCCACCGGACGGCGGCGCTTCCCCGCCCCGCGCCCCGCGGGTAAACTGAACCGATTCCCGCCCCACGGCCCGTCGTCCGCCGAGGCCCGTCGATGACCCGCGTCTCCCCCCGGCTCGCGCCGGCCGTCGCCCTTGTTGCCGTCGCACTCGTCGCCCGCGCCCAGCCGCCGAAGGTCGATCCCGACCACGCCGCGAAGATGACGAAGGGGACGGAGGTGTTCAAGACCTCGGTCCGCGGCATCCTAACGGCGAAGTGCCAGAAGTGCCACAGCGGCGAGCGCGTCGAGGGCGAGTTCGACCTCGGCACCCGCGAGGCGCTGCTCAAGGGCGGCAACGGCGGGCCGGGCGTGGTGCCCGGCGACCACAAGAAAAGCCTGCTCTACCAGCTCGTCGCCCACCAGCGCGAGCCGCACATGCCGCACGAGCGGGCGAAGCTCCCCGACGCCGAGATCGCCCGCATCGCCGAGTGGATCGACCTCGGCGCCCCCTACGACCGCCCGCTGCTGGGGCAGGACGACGCGACGGCGTGGACGAAGAAGGTCGTCGCCGCCGACGCGAAGAAACACTGGGCGTTCCAGCCGATCAAGCAACCCGCGAACCCAACCACGGTCGACGCCTTCGTGCTGGCAAAGCTCCGAGACAAGGGGCTCGGCTTCAACCCGCCCGCCGACCGGCGCGTGCTGCTGCGGCGCGTCTACCTCGACCTCATCGGCCTGCCGCCGACGCCGGAGCAGGTCGATGCGTTCCTGAAGGACGAAACGCCGGCCGCGTTCGAGAAGGTGGTCGATGAACTGCTCGCGTCGCCGCACTACGGGGAGCGCTGGGCGCGGCACTGGCTCGACCTCGTGCGGTTCGCCGAGAGCCACGGGTTCGAGCACGACTACGACCGCCCCACCGCATACCACTACCGCGACTTTGTGATCAAGGCGCTCAACGCCGACCTGCCGTTCGACGCGTTCGCCCGCTGGCAGCTCGCCGGCGACGAACTCGCTCCCGAGAACCCGCTCGCGGTGATGGCGACGGGCTACCTCGCGGCCGGCGTCCACAGCACGCAGATCACGCAGAACGAGGTCGCCAAGCACCGCTACGACGAACTCGACGACATCGTGGCGAACGTGGGCACCACGTTCCTCGGGCTCACCGTCGGCTGCGCCCGCTGCCACGACCACAAGTACGACCCGGTGCCGGCGCGCGACTACTACCGCATGGTCAGCGCGTTCACGACCGCGGTGCGCACCGAGATGGAGTTCGACCTGGAGCCGGAGAAGTATCGGAAGGCGAAGGCCGCGTTCGACGCCGCCCACGCCCCGCTCGCCGCCGCGGTGACGCGGTACGAGGCCGATCAGCTCCCCGCCAAACTCGCCGAGTGGGAGAAGAACCGCGGTGACAAGGCGCCGTCGTTCCCGTGGATTCTCCCCGAGGTCACGCAACTGGTGTCGGCCGGCGGCGCGACGCTGACGAAGCAGGGCGACGGCAGCGTGCTCGTGACCGGCAAGAACCCGAACACCGAGAACCTGCGCTTCACGCTGGCGACGAGCGCTACCGAGCTGACGTCGCTGCGCGTCGAGGCGCTGACCCACCCGGCGCTCGTCCGCGGCGGGCCGGGGCGGGCGACGAACGGGAACTTCGCGCTGTCGAACGTGCAGGTCATCGCCGCGCCGAAGGACCGGCCGCAGGCCGTCGTGAAGGTGAAGCTGAAAGACGCCCGCGCCACGTTCGAGCAGAAGGGGCTCGGCGCCGCCGGCGCGATCGACGACAACACCGCGAGCGCGTGGGCGATCGACCCGCAGTTCGGCAAGGACCACGCCGCCGTGTTCGCGTTCGAGAGCCCCGTGGGCTTCCCCAATGGCACGGTCTTCACGGTCACGCTCGGGTTCCACAACAACACCGGCCACGGCATGGGCCGCCCACGACTGGCGCTGAGCACCGACGCGGCGGCCGAACTCGGCGCGCCGGCGGCGACGGAACTCGTTCGCGCCGCACTCGCGGTCGGCGCCGACCAGCGCACGCCGGAGCAGAAGGCGGCGCTACTGGCGTGGTTCGCCCCGCAGGACGCCGGCTGGCGCGCCGCCAACAAGGCCGCCGTCGATCACCAAGCGAAAGCGCCGAAGCCGGCGCTCGTGAAGGCGCTGGTCACCAGCGAGGGGTTGCCGCCGATCCGCCTGCACTCGCAGGGCGACGACTTCCTGAAGGAGACGCACTTCCTCCGCCGCGGCGACACCGCGCAGAAGGACGGCGTGGCGGGCGTGTCGTTCCTCCAAGTGCTGATGCCCGACGCCGAGGCCCAGGGCCGCTGGCTCACGCCGCCGCCGGCTGGGAGCCGCACCACGTACCGCCGCGCCGCGTTCGCCCGCTGGCTGACCGACACCGACGCCGGGGCCGGCGCACTCGTGGCGCGCGTGATCGTCAACCGCCTGTGGCAGCACCACCTCGGCCGCGGCATCGTGCCGACGGTCAGCGACTTCGGCGTCCGCGGCGAGCCGCCCACGCACCCGGAACTGCTCGACTTCCTCGCGTCCGAGTTGATCCGCAACGGGTGGAAGCTGAAGCCGCTCCACCGGCAGATCGTGCTGAGCCGCACCTACCAGCAGTCGTCGGAAATGCGGAGTGCGGGATTCGGAATGCGGAATGAAAACCAAGCGGCGGCGATCGGGTCCGCTGCTGTCATTCCGCACTCCCCGGACCCCGAGAACCGCCTGTTCGGCCGCTTCCCCGTCCGCCGCCTCGAAGCGGAGGTGATCCGCGACAGCATCCTGCACGTCGGCGGCGTCCTCGACCCGACGCCGTTCGGCCCGGGGAGCCTGAGCGACACGATGCCACGCCGCAGCGTCTACTTCACGATGAAGCGTAGCCGGCTGATCCCGGCGCTGACGGTGTTCGACGCCCCGGACGGCACGGTCGGCGTGGGCGAGCGGCCGAGCACGACGGTGGCCCCGCAGGCGCTGCACCTGATGAATAACCCGCAGGTCCGCGCCGCCGCGAAGGGGCTGGCGAAGCGGGCGCTGCCCGCCGGCGACGACGCGGGGGTGGTGACGCGCGCCTACCGGCTCGCACTCGGCCGCGCCCCGACCGCCACCGAGCTCGCCGATGCGACCGCGTTCCTCCGCGGCACGACCGGCCCGGCCCGCGAGGCGGCTGCGGCGGACTTCTGCCAGGTGCTCTTCTGCCTGAACGAGTTCCTGTACGCGGAGTGACCGCCGTGTCGGACATGCTGCTCTCGTTCATTCCGCGAGACCGAACCTACGTGCCCGCGCCGGCGGCGCGCGAACAGGCCGTCGAGTGGCTGCGCGCCGTCGTGCCAACCGCGCATGAGGTCGTGGACACGGTGACCGAGGAGATCGGGTTCATCGACTGTGGGGAAAACTGGCCCGGGGTCTGCTGCCCGGCCTGCGGGCGTAACGCCGAGGCGTGGTTCGGCGACGCCTCGGGCGAAGCCTATGATCGCAGCCGCTTCCGAGAGTTGAGCCTGACGGCCCCGTGCTGTGGCACGGGTGTGTCGCTCGACGCCCTCGACTTCGGCTGACCGGTCGGGTTCGCGCGATACGTACTCACGGCGCGCAACCCCGGGCTGTAACCCGAGACGCTGCCCGACGCGCTGCATGAATTGGAAGGACTGATCGACTGCCCGCTCCGCGCCATTTGGCGCCGCTACTGAACGGCATGCCGCCACGGTCGGCCGGAACGAATTCCTGTACGCGGAGTAACCGTGAGCGACCCGGCGAACCAGTTCGACGAACCGTGGAAGGAGGCGCTCGACGTCTACTTCCGCCAGTTCGTCGAGCTGCTGTTCCCGCGCGTCGCCGCCGGGATCGACTGGGACCGCGAGGTCGAGCCACTCGACAAGGAACTGCCAAAGATCGTCCCCGAGGCAGAGACCGGGCCGGGCGTGGTGGACAAGCTCGTCCGCGTCGAAGCGGCCGGCGGCGGGGCGGAGACGGTGTTCGTCCACGTCGAGGTGCAGAGCCAGGCGGACTCGGATCTGGCCCGGCGGATGTACCGGTATAATCACCGACTGGAGGAGCGTTACGGGTCGATGCCGGTGAGCGTCGCGGTGCTCGGCGACAACCGCCCGGCGTGGCGACCGACCGAGCACGCGGCCGGGCGCTGGGGCTGCGAGGTCCGATTCGCGTTCCCGGTCGCCAAGCTCCTCGACTGGCGCGGCCGGGAGGAGGAACTGGAGGCGCTGCCGAACCCGTTCGCGTCGTTCGTCGTCGCCCACCTGGCGGCGCTGGCGACCGACGCCGACCCGGCCGCCCGGCTGGCGCGGAAACTCGCCGTGGTGAAGCGGCTTTACTCCCGCGGGCTGACGCGGACCGACATCCGCCAGTTGTTCCGCCTGATCGACTGGGTCATCACGCTCCCGCCGCTGCTGGATGTCGTGTTCAACCACGACATCGACGCCTTCGAGAAGGAGAAGCAGATGCCGAGAATCAGTCCGCTCGAACAGCGGTGGCTGGACAAGGCCGAGTCGATCGGCGAGGAGCGCGGCCGTCTAGAGGGGCGACAAGAGGCCGCGCGCCGCCTCCTCAAGCTCCGCTTCGACCAGCCCGGGCTCGACCTCATGCCGCGGGTCGAAAAGGTGACCGACCCGGCCGCCCTCGAAGCGCTCCTGGACGCGATCACAACCGCCCCCGATCTCGCCGCGCTCGACGCCCTCCTCCCCGCCTGAGTCGCCGCCATGCACCCGCCGCGCCTGTTCGCCCCGCCGCCCGCCGCATACCGCTCGCGCCGCGACTTCCTCGCCCGCGCCGGGTGCGGGCTCGGCGCGCTCGCGCTCGCCGACCTGCTCCGCGCCCAGGAGCCGGCCCGCGTGCTCGACCCGCTCGCGCCGAAGCCGGTCCACTTCCCGGCGAAGGCGAAGAACGTCATCTGGCTGTTCATCAACGGCGGGCCGAGCCAGGTCGATACGTGGGACTACAAGCCGGAGCTCGAGCGCCGCCACGGCCAGACGCTGCCGAACTTCGACAACGCCACCGGGTTCTTCGCCAACCAGGTCGGGCCGCTGATGAAGTCGCCGTTCCGTTGGGCACAGCACGGCCGGAGCGGGAAGTGGGTCAGCGAGATCTTCCCGAACCTGGCGCGGCACGTCGACAAGATGGCGTTCGTTCACTCCCTGTGGGGCGACTCGAACAACCACTCGCCGGCGCTGTTCAAGGTCAACACCGGGATGACGCGTATGGGCTTCCCGTGCGTCGGGAGCTGGGTCACCTACGGGCTCGGCGCCGAGAGCCGCAGTCTGCCGGCGTTCTGTGTCATGTACGACACGCTCGGTCGCGGCGTGCCGAAGGGCCACGCCCAGAACTGGGGCGCCGGGTTCCTCCCGACCGTCTACCAGGGCACCGCGTTCGCTCCGCAGGGCCAACCGATCGACAACCTCGCCCGCCCCGCCGACCTGCCGCAGGACCGCCAGCGGGCGCAGTTGGATTTGCTCGCCCGCCTCAACCGCCCCGCCGCCGATCGCCACCCCGCGGAAGCCGATCTGGCGGCGCGCGTCGAGTCGTTCGAGCTGGCGTACCGGATGCAGATGGCCGCGCCCGAAGCACTCGACCTCGACCGCGAGACCGCCGAGACGAAGCGCCTCTACGGGCTCGACGTGCCGAAGTCCGCGCACTTCGCGCGACAGTGCCTCACGGCGCGCCGGCTCGTCGAGCGCGGGGTGCGGTTCGTGCAGATCTACTCGGGCGGGATGGAGAACGAGCGCTCGTGGGACGGGCACGTGGACATCGCCGGCAACCACCGCGGGTTCGCCGCCGAGACCGACCAGCCCATCGCCGCGCTCCTCGAAGACCTGGCGCGGCGCGGCCTGCTCGACAGCACGCTCGTCATCTGGGGCGGCGAGTTCGGGCGGCTGCCGGTGACGCAGACCGGGCCGAACCCGGGCCGCGACCACAACCCGCACGCCAACACGTTCTGGCTCGCCGGCGGCGGGGTGAAGGGCGGCGTGAGTTACGGCGCGACGGACGAGGTGGGGTTGCGGGCGGTCGAGAACCGCGTCAGCGTGAACGACCTGCACGCGACGGTCCTGCACCTGATGGGGCTCGACCACCGCCGCCTGACGTACCGCTACAACGGCCGCGACTTCCGCCTCACCGACGTGGCCGGGAATGTCGTCCGCGAGGTGCTGGCGTAGCCCCGCTTCTACTCATTCCCCCGCTCTGCGGGGAATGGATCAGCCGCCGCTCCGCGGCGCGCCCGGGGGCGGTCAGTGTCACTGCGGCGGCCGACCGGCGGGATTCAGCCCGCCATTCTGCAGGGCCGGCCCGGTCAGCAGCGAGAGGAGCAGACACGAGCCGATCAGCAGCAGGCCGAAGAGGATGATGCCCCAGCGGAACAGCCGGGCCGCCTGGTACTCGCCCTTCGACAGGTCCGGGGGGGGGCGCCGGCGCCGCTCACGCGGGTGCTCCCCGCGCGGGTGAACCGGGATGGCGACGACACGGTCGGGGAGGTCGTCGGCGAAGGGGAGATAGTCGTCGGTCGGGGGAAGGTCGAAGGGCCAGCCGCACCCGTGGCACACGACCGGCTCGTTGGACGGGGCCGGCTCGCCGGACGGGGCCGGCTCCGCGGGCGCCGCCGCGTCGCACACCGGGCAGCGGAGCGGGTCGGCCATACGTCACACCGGGGCGGGGGTGTGATCACTGACGGGTCAGACAGCGGCGTTCTTCGCGGCGACCTTCTTCATCCCCTGGGCGCGCTCGCGGGCGCGGTCCTTGTTGACGCGCTCGACCGCGCTGCCGCTCGGCAGCGCGTCGGCGGTCGCGGCGGCCTGCGCGGCGGCGTCGGCGGTCACCGTCTCGGCCTTCACCGCCTTCGCCGTCAGCACCGTCACCACGTTGTCGCGGACCTGCGCGAACCCGGGCTCGACGTAGAACCGCGTCGTCCCCGCTGCCGCCCGGACGCGCAGCTCGCCGGCGCCGAGCCGGCCGATGAGCGGCGACCGGCCCGGCAGCACGCCGAGCTCGCCGTCGAACATCGGCAGCACGACGAACTCGCCGACCCCGTCGAACGCCGCCTTCTCCGGCGTCACGACCACAAGCCGGACCTGCCCCTTGAGGCGGGCCGCCTGCTCGGTCACGATGCTCGGCATGAGCGTATTTTCGATCGCGCTCTGCACGGTCGGCTCGGTCACGGGGGTGCTGGCCATGATATCCCTTGAGCGGGGCTCGGTCCGCGTCTCGGTCCCCGTGACGTGGTGAAGGGGTGAAGGGTGAAGGAGTGAGGAAAACACCCGCTCGTCACCCCTTCACCCTTCACCCCTTCACCACGTCACGCCTTACTTGGCCGTCTTCATCTTCTCGGCGGCCTCGGCGGCCTGCTCGATGCTGCCGACGTACATGAACGCCCCCTCGGGCAGGTGGTCCCACTTGCCGTCGCACAGCTCCTCGAAGCTGCGGATCGTGTCCTCCAGCTTCGTGAAGTTGCCGCTCTTGCCGGTGAACGCCTCGGCGACGAAGAACGGCTGCGACAGGAACCGCTCGATGCGCCGGGCGCGGCCGACGATCGCCTTGTCCTCTTCGCTCAGCTCCTCGACCCCGAGGATGGCGATGATGTCCTGGAGCTCGCGGTAGCGCTGGAGGATCCGCTTCACCCGGTCGCCGACCGCGAAGTGCCGCTCGCCGACGAACTGCGGGTCGAGCAGTCGGCTGTTCGACGCCAGCGGGTCGATGGCCGGGTAGATGCCCTTCTCGGAGATCGACCGCTCCAGGTAGATGAACGCGTCGAGGTGCTGGAACGTGTTGGCCGGGGCCGGGTCGGTGGGGTCGTCGGCCGGCACGTACACCGCCTGCACCGACGTGATGGCCCCGCTCTTCGTCGAGGTGATGCGCTCCTGGAGCTCGCCCATCTCGGTCGAGAGCGTCGGCTGGTAGCCCACGGCGCTCGGCATGCGGCCGAGGAGGGCCGACACTTCCGAGCCGGCCTGCGAGAACCGGAACACGTTGTCGACGAACAGCAGCGTCTCGGTCCCGGTGCTGTCGCGGAACCACTCGGCCATCGTCAGCGCCGACAGGGCGACGCGGAGGCGGGCGCCGGGCGGCTCGTTCATCTGCCCGAACACCATCGCCGTGCTCTGGAGCACGCTCTTGGCGTCGGCCGCGGCGCTCGTCTTCGTCTCCTGCATTTCGAGCCAGAGGTCGTTCCCCTCGCGGGTCCGCTCGCCCACCCCCGCGAACACCGAGTACCCCTTGTACTCCTTGGCGATACGGGTGATGAGTTCCTGGAGAATGACCGTCTTCCCCAGCCCGGCCCCGCCGAACAGCCCGGCCTTGCCGCCGCGGACGAGCGGGGTGAGGAGGTCGATGACCTTGATCCCGGTGACGAGCACCTCGGCCTTCGGGCTGAGGTCCTCGAACTTCGGCGGCTCGCGGTGGATGCCGCGCGTCTCCTTGTGGCCGACCGCGCCCTGGCCGTCGATCGGCTCGCCGAGGAGGTTGAACACGCGGCCCAACGTTTCGAGGCCGACCGGCACGTTCACCGGGCCGCCGGTGTCGGTCACGTCCATCCCGCGGACGAGGCCGTCGGTGCTGCCCAGCGCGACGCACCGGACGCGGCTGCCGCCGAGGTGCTGCTGCACCTCGCCGGTGAGGCTGATCGCCACGCCCTTGTCGCCGGTCGAGTTGATCTTCAGGGCGTTGTAGATCTCGGGCAGTTGCCCCTCGTCGAACTCCACGTCGAACGTGGACCCGATGATCTGGACGATCTTGCCCGTCTTCGCGGCGGTGCTGACCATGCTCGCTCCCAGCTATAGCGCCGCGGCGGGGGCCGGCGGCGGGGTGGTTTCGTGCGACGCCTTCGGAACCAGGAAACTCAGGTGGTGGGCGCAGTGGGCCAACTGCACCCGCAGCGCCTCGTCGCGGGTCAGCGGGCCGAACAGCGGCGACGGCAGGTACTCGCCGGCGTGGGCGGTGAACCGCCCGGCCGCCGCCCGGAACCGCCCCAGCGCCGCCGCGGGGTCGCCGCCCGGTGTCGTCACCGACTGCGGCATGGTCGGCTTCCCCGCGGGCATCCCCTCGCGGAGGTACTTGGTCAGCATCCCGCGGCCCGCCGTGGCCCGCACCAGCGCGAACACCGGCCGGAGCAGCAGCGGCGTCCGCGGGAACCCGTCCACCGGGTACGTCAGCCACGCCGCCAGGTGGTCGAGGCACTGGGCCAAGTCCCACCGCCCGACCCTGTCGTACCCGGCCGCGAGCAGGTACTCGGCATCGCGGACGGCGGCGTCGAGCGACTCAAACCGGAGCTGGCGGCGGGTCGGCATTCCGGTCCTGCTTCGGTCCCTTCGCCGCCCGGTCGCGGTTGATCCGGGCCGCCACGTACAGCACCCCGAACCCGATGACCGTCGGCCAGATCGGCCCGTACCAGGGGCGGACGCGGTCCCGCCGTTTGCACACCGCCGAGTTCCACCCGGTGAACGCCGGCAGGGCGTTCGGGAACGGCTCCAGCGCCCCCGGGGGCGTCCACCACACCCGCTCCGGCCCCTTCGCCTCCAGCGGCCGCTTCCGGATCACCAGGTCCGGCGGGCGGGCGATGAGCCCGGCCTCGATTCGGACCTCCGACTCGTACCACACCGTCGGCCACCCGAGGGTGAACGTCGCGTGCTCGTGGTAGCGGCCGGCGTCGTAGGTGCTCGCCGGGACGAACCACAGGGCGAGCGGGGCCAGTCCGACCACGCGGGGCACCCACCGTTCCAGCCAGTGGGTTCGGTGCACCCGGCTCCTTACTTCAGCGCCTCGGACCCGGCGATCAGCTCGCTGATCTCCTTCGTGATGTTCGCCTGGCGCGTCCGGTTGTACACCCGGGTGATGTCCTTGATCAGGTCGCCGGCGTTCTCGGTCGCCGCCTTCATCGCCACCCGGCGGGCGATCTGCTCGCTCACCGCGGCGTCGAGGAAGCACTTGAACAGCCGGGCCTTGAACGCCGCCGGCACCAACTCGCTGAGAATGTCGGCGGCGTCCGGGATGAACTCGTAGTCGGCCTTCGGGCCGACCGCGGCCGGCGTCGCGGCCCCCACGGAGGCGAGCGGCAGCAGCGTCTCGACCACCGCCTCCTGGCGGGCGGCGCTGATGAACCGCGTGTACGCCACCTTCACCTCGTCGATCTGCCCGGACACGAACAGGTCGATGTACCGGCTGGCGACCGCGTCCACCTGCTCGAACGTCGGCTTGTCCTCGAACTGCGTGTACTCCTGCGCCCGCGGGATGCGCTGGAACTTGAAGAACGCCTGCCCGCGCTTGCCGCTCACCTCCAGGTCGAACGGGGCGGCGGCGGCGGTGAACCGGCGGATCTCGCCGTTCGCTTCACGGATGACCGACCCGTTGTACCCGCCGCACAGCCCGCGGTTCGACGTGAGCACCAGGAGCAGCGACTTCTTGACCGGCCGGACGGCCAGCAGCGGGTGGCTGACCTCGCCGGCATTCTGGCTGAGGTCGGCGGCGAGCTCGGCGATCTTCTTCGTGTACGCGGCCGCCTCGGTCGCCCGGTCGAGCGCCTTCTTGAACCGGGCGGTGGCGATGAGCTCCATCGTCTTGGTGATCTTGCGGATGTTCCGCACTGCCTTGCGGCGCTTCACCAGGGAGCGGAGGTTGGCCATGACTTCCGTAGTGGACAGTGTGCAGTGGGCGGTCCGTCTGGTCAATCGCGGCCGGTCGGCCCCGTAGCCCGCCCGGGGCGTCGCCCCGGGCTATCGGATCTCAGGCCGTTGGCCTGAAAACCCACCACGCCTCTTCACCCCGAAGGGGGGGATTCCCTAGCCCGGGGCAACGCCCCGGGCCGTGCGGCGGCCGCAGCGGCGATTACGCCTTGAACTGCGGCGCGAACGCCGCCAGCGCGTCGTCGAGTTCCTTCGCCACGTCGTCGGTGATCTTCTTCTCCTTCGCCAGGAGCCCCCGCACCCCGGGCTTCTGCTCCTTGATGAACTTGAGGAACTGCTCCTCCCACGCCTTCACCTTGCGGCGGTCCACCTTGTCGAGCGCCCCGCTGTTGCCGGCGTAGATGACCATGATCTGGTCGAACACGTTCATCGGCTTGTACTGACCCTGCTTCAGGATCTCGACCATCCGCTGGCCGCGGTCGAGCTGGCGCTGGGTCGCCGGGTCGAGCTCGGTGCCGAGCTGGGCGAACGCCTCCAGCTCGCGGAACTGCGCGAGCGTCAGCTTCAACCCGCCGGCAACGCGCTTGTCCTTCATCGCGCCGATCTGGGCGTTACCGCCGACGCGGCTCACTGAGATGCCCACGTCCACGGCCGGCAGGATGCCGGCGTTCTTCAGGTCGGGCTGGAGGTAGATCTGCCCGTCGGTGATCGAGATCACGTTGGTCGGGATGTACGCCGACACCTCGCCTTCCAGCGTCTCGATGATCGGCAGCGCCGTCAGCGACCCGCCCGAGCCGGGCACCTTGGTGATCTTGTGACCCGGGAAGCTCTTCAGGTCGTGCTTGGCCTGATCATACCCGCCCATCTCACCCGGGCCGACGTACACCTTCCCGGCGGCGCCCGGCTGGCGCTTGTCGGTCGGGTGGCTCGCCGAGTTCACGCCCCAGTCGGCGGTCACCTGCGCGGCGTCGGCGTCGCCGGGGACGATCACCCAGCGCTCGGCCAGCTTCGCCGAGCGTTCCAGCAGGCGGCTGTGACAGTAGAACACGTCGCCGGGGTACGCCTCACGGCCCGGCGGGCGGCGCACCAGCAGCGACAGCTGGCGGTACGCCGACGCCTGCTTCGACAGGTCGTCGTACACGCAGAGGGTGTCGCGGCCCTTCTCGTACATGAAGTACTCGGCCATCGCCGTGCCGGCGTAGGGCGCGATGTACTGGAGCGGGGCGGCGTCGGCGGCCGAGGCCACGACCACGATCGTGTACTCCATCGCCCCGGCCTCGCGGAGCCGCTCGACCACGCCGGCGATCTTCGACTCCATCTGCCCGCACGCGACGTACACGCAGATGACGTTCTCTTCGCGCTGGTTGATGATCGTGTCGAGCGCGATGGCCGTCTTGCCGGTCTTGCGGTCGCCGATGATGAGCTCGCGCTGGCCGCGGCCGACCGGGGTCATGGCGTCGATGGCCTTGATCCCGGTCTGGAGTGGCTGCTTCACCGGCTGCCGGTCCACGATGCCGGCGGCCGGGCTCTCGACCGGGCGGCGGTGCGTGGTGAGGATCGGCCCCTTGCCGTCGAGCGGGTTGCCGAGCGGGTCCACGACGCGGCCGACGAGCGCCTCGCCGACCGGCACGCTCAGCAGCTCGCCGGTCGTGCGGACCTCCATCCCCTCGGTGACCTTGAGGTAGTCGCCGAGGATGATGACGGAGACCGACGACTCCTCGAGGTTGAACGCCAGCCCCTTGACCCCGGCGGCGGGGAAGTCCACGAGCTCGCCGGCCATGACCTCGGAGAGGCCGTAGCAGCGGGCGATGCCGTCACCGACCTCCAGGACGCGCCCCGTCTCGCGGGTGTCGACGGCGGCCCGGAACTGGGTGAGCTCCTCGCTAATTACGGAAGCGATCTCGTCGGCCTTGAATCTCATGGGAGCCTCGTGCCAGGAGTTTGTTCCGGACGGCCCGCAGCTTGGAGCGGACCGACGTGTCGTACACCTTGTCCCCGACGTGGACGACCAGCCCGCCGATCAGTTCCGGCTTCGGCCGGACGACGAGGACGGGGGTCTTCCCGGTGAGATCGGCGAGCGTCCGTTCGAGGGCCGCCGTCCGGTCGGCGTCGAGCGGGGCGGCCGTCTCGACGAGGACGCGCAGGCGGTTGGCTTGGTTGTCGCGGAGCGAGCGGTAGGCGATGGCGATGAGCCGGAGGATGCCGAGCCGGTCCTTCCGGTTCAGGAGCCGGAGGAAGTCGAAGAACAGCGGGGTCGCCCGGCCGTCGAACAGCTGCGTGATGACGGCGTCCTTCCGCGTCCGGCTAACGGCGGCGCTGGACAGGAACTGCTCCAACCCGGGCACGGCCGGGAACACGTCCTTCCCGAGCGACTTGAACTGCTCGCCGACCGCGTCGGCCTCGCCGCGCTGCTCGGCGGCGTGGAGCAGCGCCTCGGCGTAGGTGCGGGCGACCCGGCCGGCGACGCGGCTGCTCTCGGTCTGGAGCAGGATGTCTTCGTAGCGGTGCTGGGCCTTCTCCATGTCCTCGGCGGACAGCGTCCCCGGGGTCATCACCTCTTCGACGTACGACGAGTACTGGCTCACGGGGTCGTCCCTTGTCGGGGTCCCGCCGGGACTACACCCTCACGCCAGCCGCGGCGACTGCTTCAGCTCGGCCAGCGACTCGTCGAGCAGCTTGCGGTGGTCGTCGGCGGTCATCGACCGGCCGAGCGTCTTGGCCGACAGGTTCGTCGCCAGGTCCACCGCTGTGCGGTAGATCTCGTCGAGCGCGGTGTCCTTCGCCGCCTCGATCTCGCGCTTGGCCCGCTCGCGCTCGGCCTGCGCCTCCTTCACCCCGGCCTCCTTCTCGGTGGCGCGGAGGGCGTCGGCGTCGCGCCGGGCCTCGTCGAGCAGGGCGCGGATCTTGTCCTGCGCCTCGGCGCTCTCCTTCTGGAGCCGCGCCCGCAGCTCCTCGGCCTCGGCGCGGACTTTCTGGGCCTCGTCGCGGGCGCCGAGGATCGACGCCTCGCGCTTGGCGAGCCCCTCGGTGATCTTCGGCCACGCCGTCTTCGACAGCACCAGCACCAGCAGCCCGAAGACGATCAGCGTGAAGATGCCGAGGTCGTAGCGGTGGAGCTGGAGGAAGGCGAGCCCGCCGCCCTTGTCGTCGCCGCCCGACGCGGCGAGCGCGGCGGGGGCGGTCAGCAGCACGACGGCGACGGCGAGCACCGGCAGGATGGACCGCATGGGGAGTGTTTGGTGTTTGGTGTTTGGTGTTTGGTGCCACCCCAGGCCCGGGGACGGCCGCCCCCGGGCCCGGCCCACACTCACACGAAGATGGTGACGAGGCACAGCACGAGGCTGATGATCCCGGCCCCTTCGACGAGGCCGGCGATGATGAACATGGCGCCCTGGATGGCGCCGGCCTGCTCCGGCTGGCGGGCGATGCCGCTGAGGGCGGCGTAGCCGATGAGCCCGAGGCCGAGGCCGATCCCGAGCACGCTCAGGCCCATCCCGATGGCGGCGGCGTGGCCGGCGCCCTCGGCGGCCGACGCCGGGCTCACGCTCGCCAGCACCACCACCACCGCCACCAGACACGCGAGGACGTTACGCATGGCCGAGTCTTCCTTCTTCGTGGGTCGGAATCGTTACTGGGTATCGGTCTGGTCGTCCGTTGTCGTTCGGCTGTCGTCGTGGGTCGGGTCGAGTCTCCGAGACCTGACACCGCGCCTCGAACCACCTAATCCCAAATCCCCGCCGCGTTCGCGTCTCGGGTTTTCTTCGTTCGCCACCCGCGTCCCGGTGTCAGGTCTCGAAGACTCGACCCGACCTACGAAACCCGAGCCCAGCGCGGTTAGTGCGGCGGGTGCTTCGCCAGCCCGATGAAGATCGCGCTGAGGAAGGTGAACACGAACGCCTGCAGGCCGGCGATGAACAACTCCAGCAGGCTGAGGGCGACGACCATCAGCACGCTGAACGGCGACACCACCCAGAACATCCAGTCCTGGCCCTTGGCGATGTCGATCTGGTACGCCGGGTCGGCCACCAACTTGATGAAGAACAGGATCATGAACAGGACGGTGTGCCCGGCCAACATATTGGCGAACAGACGCACGGCCAGGATGATCGCCCGGATGAACGCCGTCATGTACTCCAGTACCGCCATGCCGCCCATCAGCGAGTACTTGATGAGCGCGTTGTCCACCTCGATGTGCGGGATGAACGTCTTCAGGTAGCCCCCGACCCCGTGCTCCTTCACCCCGCCGATGTGGATGACCAGGAACACGATGAACGCCAGCGCCCCGGTCACGTAGATGTGCGCGGTCGGCGACGGCAGAAACGGGAACATCCCGAACAGGTTGCACAGGAAGATGAACAGGAACAGCGTAGCCAGGAGCGGCAGGTACTTGTCGCCGTCGTGCTCGCCGACGCCCGGCCGGGCGATCTTGTCGCGAACGAAGAACAGCAGGCTCTCGACGAAGTTCCACAGCCGCCCGCGCGGCGGCTCGCCGCTCGCCATCTTGTTCGCCACCCACGTCACCATCACACCGACGATGATCGCCGCCAGCGCCAGGAAGATCAGGAACTTGCTGAGCGGCGGCGGGATGTGGATGACGAGGTTTTCAAAGATCTCGATGTGGTCACTGTCGACGACGTGGCCGAACGGGTCGATCTTCGCCTTGCCGCCGTCCACCGGGGGTGCCGAGCCGAACAGGGTTGTGAGCACGAGCCCCTCCCGTTACACCCCCGCCGGCCCGGCGGGCACCGGGCGGGCGAGCAACACCGTTTCCGCAACCAGCGTCGCCAGGTACGCGAACAGCAGCCAGAGCAGGAACGCCACCTTCCCGCGCGGGTCGCCCGGGCCGGCGAGCAGCAGCCACGCCGCCCCGCCCCCGAACCCGACCACCAACCGGATCGCCGTCCCCATCATCAGTCCGAGGAGCCGGCCGTAGGGCGAGGTCGTGGCGAGGTACTCGACCAGGGCGAACGTCGCCAGCCCCGGGGGCACACACAGCCCGAACGCGATCCCGGCCAGAACCCAGTGCCGCGAGTCGAACACCACCCCGACCAGCCCGGCCACGAGCAGCCCGGCGAGGGTCGGCGCCGCGAGCAAGACTACCGCCCGCCGCCTCACGACCCCGCTCCGGGTGGTGGCGGCTTCGGCTTCACCATCTTCACCAGATGCATGAAGGCCGCAGCCAGCCCCAGGAGCGTGAACCCGACCGTAAACCAGGGCATCGTGCCGAAGACGACCAGATCGAGGAGCACACCGGCCACGGTGAACCCGGCCATCTCCGTCCCGATCACCATGAGGCCGACCGGCGAAACGGGCGGCTTTGAGGCGGGGGGCGGGGGCACGGGTGGCTCGCGAGCGTCCAGGGTGAGCCCGTCCGATCCAGTGTGGGCGTATTGTGGGAGAGACAGGGGGGAAGTCAACGAGTGGTTTGTGAAAAATTTCACGAACCCCACCCCAGGCGTATTCAGATTGTTTCGCAGTCTGTGGTTAGGCGCTGTTCCCGGAACTGAGAAGCGTGCCGAATCCGCTCAGAGCCTGTGCGTCCAACTCAGATTAATTGCAACGTTTGCGAGCACCCCAGGTATCGAATGTGCCGCGCGAACCGGTCGCCGCGCGTGGGCGAACGGGGTAAATACCGTTGACGCACGGAGCACGGATTTTCTAAGATATCTGTACAACCGGCGAGTAAAACGTCGCCGAGAACCGGGTCACCGCCCGCCTCCTTGGCCGCGACCCGGACCGGTCTCCCCGCCCGCCGGACAGTCCCCGGCTGGACCGGTGGCGCTAGAATGGCCCGGCGAGCCCGGGTCTATGTGTCCGGTTGGACCCGGACCCTGCCTTGGCTCGGACGCCTGCCCCCCTGCCCGTCCCGCGACCGCCGGCCTGCCGGCGAGACGGAGTGGCCGCACGATGAAGACCGCAGGTGCGCTGAGCGATCGGTCGAAGAAGGATCTGATGGACCTCGCCCGGCAAAAGGGGGTCCGCGGGTTTGCCCGAATGGATAAGGACGAACTCGTCCGCGCATTGGGGCGGCTGACTGCCAAGCCCGCCGCGAAACCGGCCAAGCCGGCACCCCGACCCACCGCCAAACCGCTCCCGCGCCCGGCCGCCAAGTCCGCCGCGAAGGTGACCAAGCCGGCCAAGCCCGTCGCCCGCCCCGCCGCCAAGCCGGCCGTCAACGGCACCCACCGCCCCGCCACTCGCATCCCGGCTCCGCCGCCGCAGAAGGTCTCGCCTGCTGCGCCGAAGGTCGCGCCGGTCGCTGCCAAGCCGCCGGTCCCGGCGCCGAAGCCGGCCGTTCCGGCGAAGCCGCCCATCAAGACGAACGCCCCGCCGCCGGCTGCCATCCCGCCCGCCAAGGATCTCTCGACCGCCGCCGCCGGTGCCACGAAGGACCGCATCCTCCTGATGGTGCCGGACCCGTTCTGGCTCCACGCCTACTGGGAGCTGACGCACCAGTCGGTACAGCGGGCCGAGGCCGCGCTCAAGCAGGACTGGTACGGCGCCCGCCCGGTCATCCGCCTGTTCGACGTGACCAGCACGGACACGACGAGCACGTCCGAGACGCCGGTGCGGGACATCTTCGTGCACGGCGAGTGCAACAACTGGTACATCGACATCCCGCAACCGCCGCGGTCGTACCGGGCGGACATCGGGTACGTGTCGCGCCGCGGCGAGTTCTTCGTGCTGGCCCGGTCGAACGTCGTCACCCCGCCGAAGGCCGGCAGCACCGAGGCACTGGACGTGGGGATGGGTGAGCTCGACCCGAAGAAGGCCGAGCGGCTGCTGGCGATGTCGAGCGGGTTCGAGAGCACCGGCGGCAACCCGGAGCTAAAGGAGCTGTTCGAGGAGCGCCTCCGCCGCCCGCTCGGCGCCCCGAAGGACACCGGGTTCGGCACCGGCGCGGCGCTGCCGGGGAGCCTGAAGAAGTTCTTCTTCGAGATCGACGCCGAGTTGATCGTGTACGGCAAGACCGACCCGTCCGCGCACTGCACGCTGCAGAACGAGCCGGTGAAGCTGCGGCCGGACGGGACGTTCACGATGCGGTTCAGCCTGCCGGACAGCCGGCAGATCATCCCAGCCGTGGCGACCAGCGCCGACGGGGTGGAGGAGCGGACGATCGTGCTGGCGGTGGAGCGGAACACCAAGCACCTCGACCCGATGATTCATGACCAGATGGGTGAAGCGTAGGCCGAGCCGCTTGCGACTTCTCGCTCTCATGCGGCCGGCGTGAGCCGGCCGCGGTCGTTGTCAGCGGCGCTTCTTGTTGCTGCTCTCCCCGTCACCGGAAAGTTGGCCGACGCCGTACTGGGCGCTCTGCTGAATGGCTTCCTGCCCGATCCGCCCGCCGACCCCGCCCTCGCCGGCCTGCTTCGCCCCGGCTTTGGCCCCGCCGGCGACGACCGCCTTCCCACCCGCGGCCGGCGCCGCCCGCACCGCCTGCCCGGCCCCAGCCTCCGCGCCCTCGCGCACGACCGCCTTCACCGCCACCGACCCGATCTTCCCACAGCCCGCCAGCGCGACCGCGGCCGCCCCCAGCATCACGCGCCTGTTCATCGCCCGCCCTCGGATGGTGGGGTGAATTTACCCACCCACCGGCCGGCTGTCAAACGGCGGGCGGGGCGTGGACGCGCGTGACCGTGATCCGCCCCTCCCCGACGCCACCGATCCGCCCCACGACCGCCCCGGTCACCCCGGCATCGGCAAGTGCCCGCACCGTCGCCTCCGCGTCCGCCTCGGGCACGGCGGCGAGCAGCCCGCCGCTGGTCTGCGCGTCGCACAGCAGCAGTCGTTCGGCCTCGGACACGTCGGAGGCGTAGTCCACCCAGTCGGCGAGGAACTTGAGGTTCGCCCGCGTACCGCCGGGGGCGATGCCGGCGGCGACGTACTCGCGCGCCGCCCCCAGCACCGGCACGCGGTCGACCCACACGCCGGCGGTGACGCGGCTGGCGGCGGTCATGTTCCGCAGGTGACCGAGGAGCCCGAACCCGGTCACGTCGGTGAGCGCATGAACCTCACGCCGCGTGAACACCTCGGCGGCGGCGCGGTTGAGCGTGGTCATCACGCGCACCGCCTCGCCGATGGCGCCGCGCTCGTCGCGCCCGTTCTTCGCCGCCGTCGTGATGATCCCGAGGCCGAGCGGCTTCGTGAGGACGAGCGCGTCGCCCGGCTTCGCGCCGGCGTTGCTGAGCACACGATCCGGGTGAACCGTGCCCGTGACCGCGAGGCCGAAGATCGGCTCCTCGCTCTTGATCGTGTGCCCGCCGACGATCGCCGCCCCCGCTTCGGCCGCGACCTCGTTCGCCCCGGCGAGGATCGCCCCGAGGATACTGCTCGGGAGCGTGTCGGGGAAGCCGACGACGCTGAGCGCGGCGAGCGGGGTGCCGCCCATCGCGTACACGTCGGAGAGCGCGTTGGCCGCCGCGACGCGGCCGAAGTCGCGCGGGTCATCGACGATGGGGGTGAAGAAATCGGTGGTGAGGACGAGCGCGGTGTCGGCGCTGAGCTTGTACACCGCGGCGTCATCGGCGGTGCTGCTGCCGACGAGGACGTTCGGGTCGGTGACGGGCGGAAGCATGCCGAGGAGCGGCAGGAGGAACCCCGGCGGGTGCTTCGCCGCGCACCCAGCGCGCTTGGCGAGCGTCGTGAGGCGGATGGGTTCGGTCACGGCGGGCTCCGGTCAGGTCAGGAAAAGGCCGGTGGCTTCGTAAGTCGGGCCGAGTCCGCGAGGCCCGACGCGCGCCTAACCGCTCGGGGCGGGTGCGTGGCACTCGACCCCTCGTGGGATCAGCGCCCCCAGTCCAATCGTCCGCCACCCGCGCCCCGTGTCGGGCCTCGCGGACTCGGCCCGACCTACGAAGCCACCGGCCGTGCGGCTCACGTCCCCATCGCGTGGTAGCCGCAGTCCACGTACAGGACGTGCCCGGTCACCGCCGAGGCCAGCGGGCTGCACAGGAACAGCGTCGCGTTCGCCACCTCCTGCGGGTCGATCGGGCGGCGCAGCGGCGAGTGCGCCGCCGCGTGCTCGATCGACTTCTCGAACTCCCCCGGCCGGATGCTCCGCGCCGCCCGGCTCGCGTACGGCCCCGCCGAGATCAGGTTCACCCGCACGTTCTTCTCGCCCACGAACCACGCCAGCTGCTTCGCGTCCAGTTGCAGCGCCGCCTTCGCCGTGCTCATCCCGCCGCCGTAGTACGGGATCACCCGCTCCCCGCCGATGTACGTCAGCCCCACCACGCTCCCGCCGTCCGGCATGTGCGGCGCCGCCGCCCGCGTCAGGCTCACCAGCGAGTACGCCGAGATCCCCATCGCCTCGTGGTACGCCTTCCGGCTCGTGTCCAGCAGCGGCTTGGTGATCTCCCGGCTGAACGCGACCGAGTGGATGAGGGCGTCGATGCGGCCGAAGTCCTTCGCCACCGCGGCCACCATCCCGCCGATGCTGTAGTCGGCGGTCATCTTCGCGTAGTGCCGGCGGGTGGACTCGGGCAGCTCCTCCAGCTTCACGTCCGCCATCGTGTCGTAGCTGACGTCGCAGGGGTAGATCTTCACGGGCTTGAAGTCCGACCCGTCCGGCAGTTTCCGCTTGGCCACGTCCTCGGGGTCGCTGGTCGTCTCCAGCAGCTTCTCGACGATCCCGGTCATCCGCGGGTGGCAGGCAAGAACCACGCGGGCGCCGGCCGCCTGGAGCGCCTTGCCGATGTACCACGCGAAGCTGTCGTTGTCGCCCACCCCGGTGACGAGCGCGACTTTGCCGGACAGGTCGATCGGAATCATGACGTGGCCCCAGCAGTGAACCGGCAGCGGCCGCTGCCGCGTAAGCGGCTGTTTTACGGACCCGGCGAGCGGCCGGCGTAAGCCGGCTGGTCGGGGTGACAGGTGCCTGGACCAACGACCAGCCGGCTTACGCCGGCCGCTCGCCCCCGGGTCACGCCGCCCACACCGCGCGGACGCGCATCAGGTCCGACAGGTCGGCGAAGACGTGGTCGGGGTCGCACGCCGCAAGCTCCTCCAGCGCGTGCCAGCCGGTCGCCACCGCAACCGCGTTCGCGCCGACGGCGCGGGCGCAGCTCACGTCCAGCGGCGTGTCGCCGATCACCCACACCCGCCCCGGGTCGAGGTGGCGTCCGGCGGCGGCGCGGGCGCTCGCCAGCGCCGACCGGGCCACGTCGTCGCGGTCGTAGTGGTCGTCGCCGAACCCGCCGCAGGTGAAATGATCCCACAACCCGTAGCGCCCGAGCTTCGCCGCGGCGCCGGCGCGGACGT
>JAFKFQ010000129.1 GCA_017308215.1 bacterium
CCGGGGTGCGCGCCGAGGGAGGACCATTGTGCCCGACGACTACTTAACCGCCGCCGACCTCACCGCCCGCGGCATCGACCCGGCCCTCGTCCGGGTGCGCTGCCCGTGGGCCACCGAACTGACCGCCATCGACGGCACCGCCTGCTGGGCCGCCGAAGACCTCATCGACCTACTCACCCGGGGTGACGCATGACCGCCGTGACCGAGTTCGTCGGCCGCTACCGCGCGGCCGGCTGGAAGACCGTCCCCGTCCACCGACCCGGCGCCGAGCCCGGCACCTGCACCTGCGGCGACGCCAAATGCGCCAAGCCGGGGAAGCACCCCGACCCCCGCCACTGGCCGGGTGGGTCGGCGGACGCCGCCCACTTCGAGGGCCGCAACGTCGGCGTCCTCCTCGGCCCCGAATCCGGCAACCTGGCGGACGTGGACCTCGACTGCACGGAGGCCCTGCTGGCCGCCCCGCACCTCCTCCCGCCCACGACGGCTGCGTTCGGCCGCGGGTACGCGGTAACGCACCAACTCTACACCGTCGCCGACGGCGCCGCGGCGTTCGCCCAACTTCGTGACCCGGTGCGGGCCGGCACCAACGCGACGATTGTGGAGCTGCGGTGGCCGGACTGGGACACGGACAAGGGGAAGCCGAAGGCGGTCCAGACGGTGTTCCCGCCCAGCCTCCACTTCAAGGGGAAGGAGGTCACCTGGGTCCGCGACGGGGCGCCGGCCGCCGTCCCCGGGGCCGACCTGGTCGCGGCCGTCCGCCGCGTCGGCGCCGCGGTTCTCGTCGCCCGTTACGCGAAGCCGAAGGCGCGGCACGACCTGGTGCTCCTGCTCGCCAACCTCGGCGTCCGTGCGGGCTGGACCGACGACGACACGGTGGTGAAGTTCGTCGCGGCCGTGTTCGCCGCGATGAAGGACACCGACAAGCTGGAGAAGGTCCTGCGCGGGGAGGGGCCGAACGCCGTCGGCGACGCCCGCAAGCGACTGCGGGACGGGAAGCCGATGACCGGCCTGCCGGCGCTGGCGAAGATGCTCGACCCGGCCCTCGGCGCCGCCGAGGCCGAGGCCGTCGTGTCCCGCGTCCGCGACTGGCTCGGCCTCCCCGACCGCGACCCGCCCAAGCCCGCCGGCGGCGGCGCGCGGCCGGGAGGCGGGGGCGGGACGGTGCGGTACACGCCGCTGCCGCCGTGGCGGCCGTTCCCGACCGAGCACCTCCCGGCCGCCGTCCGCGGCTTCGTCGACTCCGTCGCCGCCGCGATGCGGTGCGACCCCACCTTCGTCGCCCTCCCGGCCCTGGCCGTGTGCGGCGGGATGATCGGGATGACCCGGACCGTCCGGCTCAAGGCGTCGTGGTGCGAGCCGGCCGTCATCTGGGCCGTCATCATCGGCGACTCCGGGACGCTCAAGACCCCGCCGTACAAGCGGGCCGTCGCCCCCGTCATCGCCCTCCAGGTGGCGGTGTTGAAGGCCCACCGCGTCGCGCTGGAGGCGTACCGCGCCGAGCTGCGGGAGTACGAGCGGCGGAAGAAGCAGCTGAAGGACGAGGACCCGGGCGACCCGCCCCAGGAGCCGCCGTGCCCCCGGTTCTACTCCCGCGACACCACCGTCGAGGCGCTCGCCGGCCTGCTGGCCGCGAACCCCCTCCGCTTCCTGGTCGGGCGGGACGAGGCGAGCGGGTGGCTGGCGAGCTTCAACCAGTACAAGTCGAAGGGCGGCAGCGACCAGGCGAACTGGCTCGAGCTCCACGCCCTCGGCACCCTGTGCGTGGACCGCAAGACCGGCGACCCCAAGACCATCTTCGTGGACGGGGTCGGCGTCAGCATCGGCGGCGGCATCCAGCCCGGCGTGTTCCGCACCGCCCTGACCCCCGACCACTTCTCGGCCGGGGTGCCGGCGCGGCTGCTGTTCGCGTACCCGCCGAAGCGGCCGAAGGTGTGGACCGACGACGACGTGGACGCCGCCGCCGAGGCCGGGTACAAGCGGCTGGTCGAGGGGCTGCTCGGGCTGCTTCCGCACACCGACGACGGCGGCAACCCGTTCCCGGTGGCCCTCCCCCTGACGCCCGAGGCGAAGCGGGAGTGGGTGGCGTTCTACGGCCGGTTCGCCGAGCGGCAGGCGGACACGACGGGCGATCTGGCGGCGGCGTTCTCGAAGCTCGAGGGGTACGCCGCCCGGCTGGCGCTGGTCCACCACGTGTGCAACTCCGCCAGCGCCGGGGAGGCGGCCCTGGACCCGGTCGGCGCCGCCAGCGTGCGGGCCGGGATCTCGCTGGCCGAGTGGTTCGCGGCCGAGGCCGAGCGGGTGTACCAGATGCTCGGCGAGGAGACGGAAGAGGCCGAGACGCGGGAGTTGGTCGAGACGGTGCTGCGGCTGGCCGGCCGCCACGGCGGCCGGGTCACCCCGCGCACCCTCCAGCGGTCCAACAAGAAGAAGTACCGGGCGGCCGCCGACGCCGAGGCGGCGCTGGAGTCGCTCGTCGGGCTCGGGCTCGGGCGGTGGGTGGCCGTCGCGGCCGGGTCGGCCGGGGGCCGGCCGTCGCGGGCGTTCGTCCCCGACCCGGCGGCCGGCCGGGGCGCCGCCGACGATGACCCGGACGATGCCGACGACAACGGCCGGGGAGGACCCAGCGGGGGTGACGAAACCCCCGACCCTCCGAGCGGCCCCGCCCCGGGCGGTCGCGGGGCGTCGGCCGCAACCGACGGTACGCCGGCCACTTCGACCGCGGGTGCGGCGGGGGCGGCGGAGGTATTGTCGGTTTCGTCAGTTGTCACCAACGACTGCGGCCGCAGTTCGGCCCGAGCGCCGGCGGCCGGCGGGTGGCTCGATGGAGACGGCGGCTGGTCGCCGGTCACCGCCGCGGCCGCCGAACGGACCGTGGGCGGGTTGGCGGCGAGCCTGGACCCGCTGGTGACAGCTGACAAAACCGACAAAACCCCCGCCGACGGAGGTCGTCGCACTCCGGCCGGGAACGCCCTTGGCGGTGACGAAACCCCGAGCCACGGGTACACGGCGGCCGGCCTGTCGGCCCCGCCCGCCGGCGTAACCGGCCGTGATGAAGAGACTTCCGGCCGGGAGGCCGCGAGCGGGGCCGAGGTATCGTCGGTTTTGTCACCCGTCACCGGCGTACCGGGCGCCGGCGCCGCCTCTCGATGCGGGCCGGCGGCCGGGGGAAGTTCCGTCATCACCGGGCAGGGGGTTCTGTCACCCGTGGGGTACACGCTCGTCACCGCCGAGACCGGCGTTCCAGCCGTGGCCGCCGCGGTCGCCGCGTCCGCCGGCCCGGTCGGCCTCGACACCGAAACCACCGGCCTCGACCCCGCCCGCCACCAAGTGCGACTACTGCAGTTGGCGACGCCCCGTGGCACGTTCCTGGTCGACGTGTTCGCCGTCGGCCCGGCCGCCCTGGCGCCGGTGTTCGAGGCTCTCACCGCCGTCGGCGTGGTGGGGCACAACCTGGGGTTCGACCTGCCGTTCCTGATGCGCCTCGGGTTCACCCCCGGTCGGGTCGTCGATACGATGCTCGCCAGCCAGGTCCTCCACGCCGGCGACCTCGCGGCCAAGCACGGGCTGCGGGACGTGGCCGCCCGCCACCTCGGGCTGACGCTCGACAAGGAGCTCCAGCACGCCGACTGGGCGGGGCGGCTCACCCCCGACATGCTCCGGTACGCGGCCCTCGACGCCGAGGTGCCGCTCCGGGCATGGGCGGAACTGTCACCCGAACTGGAAGCGGCCAAGCTCACCGCCGTCGCCGAGATCGAGTTCGCGGCGCTCCC
>JAFKFQ010000130.1 GCA_017308215.1 bacterium
GGTGGTCGCGGTCGGCACGTCCGACGGGCCGACCGCGACCACCGCCGGCTCGCGGCGGAGCGCGTCATCGACCCAGACGAGTTGCGAAGTCGATGCGACGTACCCGTCCGGGAGGACCGCGTTCAGCGCCTCCCTGATGTAGGTGATGAGCGAATCGTGCAAGTCGCCGAACACCGTGCCTTCGAGCCACGGGTCCATGCCGGGGAACGGGGACGGCATCGGCGGTCCTCCTCTCACGGGGACTTCGACAGCGCTTCCCGGAAGGCGCCCACCAGCGCGTCGATCTCGGCCTTCGTACGCTTCTCCGTCACCGCCACCGCCACCGCGTCGGGCAGGTCCGGGAACCACCCGCCGAGCGGCAGCCCGGCGAGGAACCCGGCGCCGCGCAGCGCCGCGAGCGTCGCCGGCACGTCGGCGGCGAGGCGCACCGTGAACTCCTTCACGAACGGGCGGTCGAACGCCGGCCGCACCCCGCCCACCTTCGCCAACTCCGCCGCCGCGTAGTGCGCCTTGCGCAGGCAGAGTTCGGCCGTCTCGCGCAACCCCTGCGGCCCGAGCGCGGTGAGGTGAACCGCGGCGCGGAGCGCGAGCAGCCCCTGGTTCGTGCAGATGTTGCTCGTCGCCTTCTCGCGGCGGATGTGCTGCTCGCGCGTCTGGAGCGTCAGCACCCAGCAGCGCTTGCCGTTGCGGTCCGTGGTCTGGCCGACGAGCCGCCCCGGGATCTTGCGCAGGTAGTCGCTCTCGTTGCGGCACGCCAGGACGCCGAGGTACGGCCCGCCGAACCCGAGCGGCACGCCGAGCCCCTGCCCCTCCGCGACGGCGATGTCGGCGCCGTCGTCGCCCGGGCGGCGGAGGAGGCCGACCGACACCGGGTCGAACACGGACACGAACACGGCGCCGACCTTCCTCGCGGCGGCGCCGACGGCGGCGGTCTCTTCCAGGCAGCCGAACACGTTCGGGCTTTGCAGGATGACGCACACCGTCGTGTCGGTGACCGCCTTCGCCAGGTCGTCGGGGTCGAGGAAGCCGTGCGGCGTGGGCAGCACGCGGACGTGGCAGTCGAGGTTGGCGGTGAGCGTGCGCAGGCTCTGGACGTACTGCGGGTGGACGCTGCCGGCGACGAGCACCTCGCCGGTGCGGCCGGTGACGCCGAGCGCCATCAGCACGGCCTCGGCGACCGCCGAGCCGGCCTCGTAGAGCGAGGCGTTGGCCACGTCGAGCCCGGTGAGCTGGCACATCAGCGTCTGGAACTCGAAGACGGCTTGCAGCGTCCCCTGACTCGCCTCGGCCTGGTACGGCGTGTACGCGGTGTAGAACTCGCTCCGCCCGGCGATGGCGTCCACGACCGCCGGGACGAAGTGGTCGTAGGCGCCGCCGCCGAGGAAGCAGACGAGGTCGCCGGCGGGCCGGTTCTTCGCCGCGAGGCGCTGGAGGTGCGCGGTGAGCTCCTGCTCGCTGAGCCCGGCGGGGACGTCGAGCGGGCGGCCGAGGCGCAGCTCGGGCGGGACGGGGGCGAACAGGTCGTCCACCGACTTGGCCCCGACCGCGGCGAGCATGGCGGCGCGGTCGGCGTCGGTGTTCAGCAGGTACGGCACGAACGGCCTCCAGAGAACTTAGAGCGAATCAGCCGGTCTCACCCGCCCGGACATGCGCAATACGCCGGGCGACCTCACTCGTAGACGGATGCGCCGGACAGTGCCACGGCCATGAGTTGCCACTGCGCGGCTTCGGGGTCGACCTTGGGGGCGTTGTTGCGACACCACCCCGGTAAGTCGTCCAGGTAGCGGGACAGGGCATCGAGGAACGCTGGCAGGGTGGTGTTCTCCCACCCGGCAGGGTTTGTCTCCAAATCGGCCGCCAGCCCGGCCACAAACCTCGCCAGTTCGGATCGCGATTGCACCGTCAACGGCTCGTCCATCCCAGTGTGCTCCGACGACCGAATCAGGAGTTAACCCGGATTCCGAAATCGCACCCAGGCGCGGTATTCGCGGTTGAACGCGCCGAAGTCTTCGGGCTCGTCGGTCACGAACTGCTGCACGTCGGCGAACGGAAAACCCGGAATCGCCCGGCTCGTACCGGATTCCTGGTAGCGGCCGGCGGCTCCGCGCAGGTGGGCGGACAGCCAGCCGGCGTCGTACCGCCACACCTCGGGGATGTCGAGTCCGGCGAGAACCGCGTCACGATCAACGACGCGGGCGTGCGGCGCGGCTTCGACAACCAAATCGGGCACCGGGTCGATCGTGAAATCGGGCTCGAGCCGGGGCACCATCCGCTTCCAGCTCTGGACGAAATACACCTCGTCGGCGTCGAACCCCAGGTCACGGTCGGGGCGGCTAACAGTCGTGTGTCCGGCGGCGGCGAAGTGCCCACCGGTCTCGCACAACCAGCCCTCGATCAAGTGGGCGATCCGCTTCCGGGTGACCTCGTGGCGCAGGCCGGTGACCCGCAACCCGTCGTGTTGTGGTGGTGCTTCTTCGGCCGGGTCCACGCCCGGAACCATGATCTCGGCCGTACCCCGGTCGTAGGTGATCCGCATTCGGTTGCGGCGCGCCTTGAACCGGGCCGCGAGGAGCGCCTCGTAATCGGCCAACGTCAGTCCGTACAGAACCATGTGCCAGGCCGACCAGTCCGTTTCCATCAGCGCACACGCGGCCGCCACCCGCGGGGGTGGTGACGGCGTTCCCGGCGGTGCGCTGGCCGTCGTCATCCGGGTTAGTGCCCTTCCTCCGCTAGCTGGGCGTTGTACTGCTCCGCCGTCAGCAGGTGGTCGAGCGTCGCGCCGGCGGCGGGGCGGAGCTTCAGCATCCAGCCGCGGCCGAACGGGTCGTCGTTCACCGGGCTCAGGTCGGCCTTCCGCTTCGTCGCCTTGTCGTCGAGCAGCCCTTCGTTCCGCTCCACCACCACGCCGGCGACCGGCGCGTTCACGTCCGACGTGCTTTTCACCGACTCGATCACCCCGAACGCGGCGCCCGCGGTCAGTTCCTTGCCGACCGCCGGGAGCTCCAGGAACGTCGGCTCGGTCAGCTGCTCGACGGCGAACGCGGTGATGCCGACGACCACCAGGTCGCCCTCGGGCTTGGCCCACTCGTGGCTGGTCGTGTAGCGGCGGTCGGTCGGGTTCGGGGCGCTCATGCGGACTCCTTCGGGCGGCGGTAGAACGGGAGCGGGACGACGACCGCCGGCAGGTGCGTCCCGCGGGCGTCCACGAGCAGTCGGGTGCCGACCGCCGCCAGCTCCGGCGGCACGTACCCCATGCCGATCGACTTGCCGACCCACGGGGCGAAGCTGCCGCTCGTCACCGTGCCGGCCGGAGCCGCGTCGGCGGTGAGGATCGGCGAGCCCTCGCGGGCGGCGCGCGTCCCTTCGAGTTCGAGGCCGACGCGCACCGGGCCGGACACGTTTCGCAGTGCCGCGCGGCCGATGAACTCGCCCTTGTCGAGCTTGACGGCCCAGCCGAGGCCGGCGCGGATCGGGTCGATCGATTCGCTCAGCTCGTGGCCGTACAGCGGCATCGCCGCTTCGAGCCGGAGCGTGTCGCGCGCCCCGAGGCCGCACGGCACGGCGCCGCGGGCCGTCACCTCGTCCCACAGCGTCGTCGCCAGGGCGTTCGGCACGATGATCTCGTACCCGTCCTCGCCGGTGTACCCGGTGCGGCTGACCACGCACGGCTGCCCCTGGTAGCGGGTCGGCGCGGCGAAGTAGTACTTCATCGGCCACGGCTCGGGGTCGAACAGGTCGCCCACGATCGCCGCCGCGTGCGGCCCC
>JAFKFQ010000131.1 GCA_017308215.1 bacterium
GACCGCCCCGACGCGGGCGAAGTTCGACTCGACGGAGAAGTCCCGCGCGGGCCGTGGCCGCCGGCGCGGGTGATGTTCCAGGACGGGCGACTCCTGCCGTGGCTCCGGGTCGGGGCGAACGTCGAACTCGGCCTCCCGCCCGGGCCGCCGGGCCGGGCGGCCGAGTTGCTCGCCGCCGTCGGGCTGGCGGACCGGGCCGACGACTGGCCGGCAGTTCTGTCCGGCGGGCAGCGGCAGCGGGTGGCACTTGCCCGGGCGCTGGCAGCGGCCCCCCGACTACTCTTGCTCGACGAACCCCTCGGCAGCCTGGACGCGCTCACCCGACTGGAGATGCAGCAGCTCGTCGAGGGGTTGAGGCGAGAGTCCAAGTTTACGGCGGTGCTAGTCACCCATGACGTGGACGAGGCCGTCGCCCTAGCGGACCGGATAGTACTGCTGAAGAGCGGGCGGGTGGCCGGTACATGGACGATAGACCTTCCTCGCCCACGCTTCCGCGATAATTCTCAGTATTCCGCGCTCGCCCAACAGATCCTTTCCGTTGTAATGGCAACGCCCTCCGAGCAATAGCCCGAGCTCCGACCGAAAGGCCGAGAAGCAACCAAGCTTCTATCGAGCTCGATGTGCTAAGCTCCGACCTCCATCGGAATGCGAGTTCGCAACCTGTTCACCCAACCATCCCCCGTGTATGGCAACGAACTTCGATTCTCTCGCTTCCGCTCAACCGCCCGAGTATCCGCAACCCCTGTCCCCACAACCACCCGCGACGAAATCTCGCGCCGGTCTCGCGCGAGAATGCCTCCGAAACGCCGGTTGTAACCTGTCCTTCCAGGGGAGCTTGCGATCCGGTGCGAACTCGCACCGACCGAGTGGTTAACACCGACACCCCGGGGAGAGCACCCCCGGGGTGTTCGCGTTTCGGCCCTTTTCCCGTAGCATTTTCGCATTCCGCGAGATCGATCGGCGTCTCCGGTCTGATGCTCGCTCATCCCCGAGAGATATGCCGGATGGCCGGTTGAGGGGCGCTGACGGGACAAAACGTCTCGGAGTCTCGGAGATGGCGGAGACCCGGTGGTTAACAACCGGACTCTCGGATTAACAGGCCGGGAGAGGCCTCTCCCGCGGGATTCCCGACATTTCTGATGGCTCGGGGGTGTTAACCGGGTGAGCGGCGGGTGGTGGGGCGAATGGCCGTCCGGCGGGCTGGGATCGGGCCGAGTGGCCGATCTGGCGGTTAACAGATGGTGACCCGCGACCCGGGATTTCGGTTGCTCGAGGCAGGGGCGGTGGTGGACAATTTTCCACCACCACCCGGGGACCGCCCATGCCCAACGTCCCGCCGCCCCCGCCACCCCGCGTCCTCGTCGCCGGGTCGCGCGCCTTCGCCGACTACCCGCTGCTGTGTGCCACCCTCGACCGGCTCCTCGTCGGCGCGGGGCCGTGGGTGGTCGTGTCCGGCGGGGCCGGCGGGGCCGACCGGCTCGGCGAGCGGTACGCCCGCGAGCGTGGGTGGGCGGTCGAGCGGTTCGTACCCGATTGGAACACGCACGGCCGGGCCGCCGGCCCGATCCGCAACCGGGCGATGGTCGGCGGCTGTGCCCGCGCCGTGTTCTTCTGGGACGGGCACAGCCCCGGCACGGCCGACGCCATCGCCCGGGCGCGGAAGGTCGGCGTACCGGTCGAGGTCGTCCGGTACGCGGCCCACGCCCCGCCGGGTGGGCCACCCCCCGCCCCGCAAACCGTCCCGCCGACCGGCCCGCCCCGGCGGCTCCTCGACCGGGTGCGGGACGCCTGCCGGGTCCGGCACTACTCGATCCGCACCGAGGACGCCTATGCCGACTGGGTGAAGCGATTCATCCTGTTCCATGGCAAGCGACACCCCGACGACATGGGGGAGGCCGAGGTCAACGCCTACCTCACCCACCTGGCCGTCGAGGGGCACGTCGCCGCCAGCACCCAGAACCAGGCGCTGTGCGCCCTCCTGTTCCTGTACGCCCACGTCCTCGGCCGGCCGCTCAACCAGCTCCGGGTGGCCCGGGCCACCCGCCCCGACCGGCTCCCGGTCCTCCTGTCCCGGGACGAGGTCCGGGCCGTCCTCGACCGGATGACCGGGGTGCCGCGACTGGTCGGGCTGCTGATGTACGGGGGCGGGCTGCGGGTGTTGGAGGCCGTCCGACTCCGGGTCCACCACCTCGACTTCGACCGGGCCGAGGTGTTCGTCCGGGCCGGGAAAGGGGGCAAGGACCGGCGGACCATGCTCCCGCTGTCGGCCGCGGACGGGCTCCAGGCCCACCTGGCGGCGGTGCGGGCGCAGCACGAGCGGGATCTGGCGGCCGGGGGTGGGCGGGTGTACCTGCCGGAGGCGCTGGCGCGGAAGTACCCGCACGCGGACCGGGCGTGGGGGTGGCAGTACGTGTTCCCGGCCCGGACCCTCTCGACCGACCCGCGGTCGGGGGCGGTGCGGCGGCACCACCTGAGCGAGCAGGCGGTGCAGAAGGCGGTGAAGGCGGCGGCCGCGGCCGCCGGGGTGGGCAAGCCGGTCACCCCGCACGTGTTCCGGCACGCGTTCGCGACGCACCTGATCGAGGCCGGACAGGACCCGCGGACGGTGCAGACGCTCCTGGGGCACAAGAGCCTGGAGACGACGATGATCTACGTGCACGTGCTGAAGCAGGGCGGGCTGGGGGTGCGGAGCCCGGCCGACCGGCTGTGACCGAGCAGCCCGAGTTGGGGGCCGCGAGTTGGGGTTTGACAGGGGCCGGTGGGGCGGTTACGCTCGCCTACAGGCGAGCGTAAAACGGATGAGAGATCCCGTTTAGGCCAACTCGCGAGTTGGCCTAAACATTGTTCGGCGGCAGAAGTCTCTAACAACCGGCGTCGCGGTAGCCGTAAAGCCGCAGCTTATGAGCAGCAAGGTCGTGGTGCGGGACGGTGAGACGATCCGGAGCGCACTCGAACGGTTGAAGCGGAAGGTGAACCAGCAGTTCTCACGGTCGTGGTACAAGACGCGGGTCGGCTACTATGAGAAGCCGAGTACCCGTGAACGGAGGAAGCAAGGGACTGCGGCGATCAACAAGCGCAATCCCCCTGGCGTGAGAACGCTGAAGATGAAGATGGGGCTCGTGTGGCTTTACAAGCGTAAGCGCCCGTGGCCCTGAGCGCCGAACCCGGCGCTGCAGCAGACGGCCCCCGCCTGTAGGTTTCTCGCGTGTCCACAGCTCACACGGGCGGGGCCGCTGCTGAGCTTATTGTTCGGCCCCGGAGGGCATCACGGATGATCGCGTTCGTCGTTTCGGTGAATGGGCAGCGGGTCGGCACCATCGGCATCGGTGACAGCGGCGTCCTCACTGCGCATATGACTTGGGTCGGGCGGCCGGGTGAGGCTGGTGACCTCGACCTCGGCATCGGCGGGCTGGACAGCCGGACCGACGAGCACCTTCGCTGGCCGGACCCGCCCGAGATTAGGGTCGGTGACACGGTCACAATCCAGGTAATCGAGACCGAGGCAGTGGACCCGCCGACCGACCGCAAGACGCCGGCCCAGCTGCGCGAGGAAGAGCGGCAGTTCCTCACCAAGATGGAAGCGGGGCGCCAAGACCGGATGCGTCAGAAGCTCGACGAGGAACTCCCTCCGTATGGGAGGCCGCGGGAGTTGGATCAAAGGCGGGCCGAACCCGGCGCTGCAGCAGACGGCGGGGCGTGATTCGTTTCTGCGACCCGCAGCTCACACGGCCCCGCCGCTGCTGAGCTTGATGTTCGGC
>JAFKFQ010000386.1:0-5616 GCA_017308215.1 bacterium
CCCAGTCCGTTTGCCGCGCGGGATGCACTGTCATGGTGCGCCCGCGGGGGCGGTCGTCCGGGCGACCGAGCAGGTAACCCCTGCGACCCCCGCGGCACGAGCGGCCGGCTGGGGCACCGCGCCGGAACCCGACACCTCACCCACCGGCGGCCGCCGGCCCGTGCCGCAATGCACAGCCGACGGCCGCCGCGTGGCGCGTTTCACACCCGTCGGGCGGCGCGTTCGGCGCGGGCCAATCACTTGTCCGGCCACTTGGCACAACCCTTGCCCAATTCTCTCACGGAGAGTTGGCCGGCAGCTACCAGACATCACCCCGTCTCAGGTCGGTCGTTCGGCCGACGAAGGCGACGCTTGGCAGCTCCACAGCGGGAGTGACCAACATGAGGAGTCGGCATCCGATACTGCTCGTGGTCGGGGTGGTCGCGCTGGTGTCGGTCGGGGTCCGATCCTACTCCGGGGCCGAGCCGGAGGGTCGGCTCAGCGCCGACAAGATCGGCCAGGCGGCGGGGGTGAAAGCGACCACTGCCCCGGACGGGGTCGTCCGCATCGCCTGGGCCAGGACCGACGTGCCGGTCGAGGTCGACGGGATGGCGCTCAAACCGTTCGCCGGGCTGGGGTCGTGGGCCGCGTTCACGCCCGCCGAGCACGGAGCGATGGTGATGGGCGACACCGTGGTCTTCCAGGACGAGGTGACGCCGGCGATGGACGCCGCGTTCGCCGCCGGGTTGGAGGTCAGCGCCCTGCACAACCACTTCTTCTACGACGAGCCGAAGGTGTACTTCATGCACCTCGGCGGGGTCGGCGGGGCGGAGAAGTTGGCCGCGGGCGTCAAGTCGGTGTGGGACGCGATCAAGAAGGTTCGCGCCGACCACCCGAAGCCCGCCGGCCGGTTCGCCGGCGGCGTGCCGAAGGACGGGACGATCGACCAGACCGCCATCGAACGAGCCCTCGGCCACAAGGGCGAGGCGCAAGCCGGGGTGGTGAAGGTGACGATCGGCCGCGAGGGGGTGATGCACGGCGTCAAGGTCGCGGGGTCGATGGGCCTGACCACTTGGGCCGCGTTCAGCGGGTCCGACGGGCTGGCGGCGGTGGATGGCGACTTCATCATGACCGCCGCCGAGGTCCAGCCGGTGCTGCGGGCGCTGCGCAAGGCCGACATCCACATCGTCGCCCTGCACAACCACATGGTCGGCGAGCAGCCCGCGTTCTACTTCACGCATTTCTGGGGCAAGGGGCCGGCCGAGAAACTGGCCCAGGGGGTCAAGGGCGCCCTGGACGAGCAGGCAAAGGCGGGTGGCGGTCCGAAGGGGCATTGAGCTTCCGCTGTCGCCTGCCGGTCGAACGGCAAGACCTGCGCCGCCGCGCCGGCACGGCGGATGCGGGCGACTCCGGCGCCCGGGGGTTCCCGGGCGTCCCCGGAGACACCCGATGCGCGTCCTCGTCCCCCTCGCCGGGTTGGCCTTCCTGGTCGCACAGCCCCAGCCGCCTCTACAGCCCCAGCCGCCTCTCCCGCCGCCGTTCGCCACCCCGTCGGTGACCAAGCACCCGAAGGTCATCGGCTGGCCCGCCGGGAAGACGCCCAAGGCGCCCGACGGCTTCGCCGTCACCCTCTACGCCGAGGGGTTCGACAGCCCGCGCTGGCTCTACGTCCTGCCGAACGGCGACGTGCTCGTCGCTGAAGCGCGCACGCTCCCGGCCAAAGACGCCGACCCGGACACGAAGAAGGGGCTCGCCGAGTCGAAGACCGTCACCGGCGGCTCGGCGAACCGCATCACACTCCTCCGCGACGCGGACAAGGACGGCAAGCCGGAGGTCCGCGAGACGTTTCTGACGGGCCTGAAGCAGCCGCTCGGTATGGCGCTCGTCGGCGCGCACCTCTACGTTGCCAACACCGACTCGGTCGTGCGCTTCCCGCACACGGCGGGCGCCACGAAGCTCACCGCCGCCGGCACGCCGGTCGTGTACCTGCCGCTCGGCGGGTACAACAACCACTGGACGCGCAACCTGCTCGCGAAGCCGGACGGGTCGAAG
Organism: bacterium; assembly: GCA_017308215.1. GTDB lineage: Bacteria > Planctomycetota > Planctomycetia > Gemmatales > Gemmataceae > Urbifossiella. The sequence goes on from JAFKFQ010000386.1 coordinate 2,032, forward strand.
CTCTACATCTCGGTCGGGTCGGCGAGCAACGTCGGCGAGAAGGGGATGAAGGAGGAGGCGCTCCGCGCCAACATCCTCGAAGCGAACCCGGACGGCACCGGGCTGCGCGTCTTCGCCGCCGGGCTGCGCAACCCCGTCGGCATGGCGTGGGAGCCGAAGACCGGCCTCCTGTGGACCGCGGTCAACGAGCGCGACGAGCTCGGCGACGACCTCGTGCCCGACTACATCACGTCCGTCCGCGACGGGGCGTTCTACGGCTGGCCGTTCGCCTACTTCGGCCCGAACGAAGACCCGCGCCGCAAGGGCGAGCGGCCCGACCTCGTGGCGAAGACCGTCCCGCCCGACCTGTCGGTCGGCGCGCACACGGCGTCGCTCGGGCTGTGCTTCGGCACGAGCCCCACGTTCCCCGAGAAGTACCGCGGCGGGGCGTTCGTCGGGCAGCGCGGGTCGTGGAACCGGTCGCAGTTCGCCGGCTACCGGGTGGCGTTCGTGCCGTTCCGCGACGGCCGCCCGGTCGGCCCGCCGGAAGACTTCCTCACCGGGTTCATCGCCACCGACTCCGAGGTGTACGGCCGCCCGGTGTGCGTGTGCGTCGCCGCCGACGGGGCGCTGCTCGTCACCGACGACGTGACGAACCGCATCTGGCGCGTCGCCCCGGTGACGCGGTGAGGCGGTACGAGCGCGTAACCCGGGGGCGGTGTGGCGGTCCCGGGTTGGTAGCCGCAGGCTTTAGCCTGCGCGCAGCTGCGCGCAGGCTAAAGCCTGCGGCTACCAGCCAATACACCTCCGCCGAAACGGCACTTGTGCCCAGTCGCCGCGGGTTCACGCTGATCGAGCTGCTGGTGGTGATCGCCGTGATCGCCGTCCTGGTCGGCCTGCTCCTGCCGGCGGTGCAGAAGGTGCGCGCCGCGGCGGCGCGGGCGGCGTGCCAGAACAACCTCAAGCAGCTCGGTCTCGCCCTCCACAACCACCACGCCGCGCTCGGCCGTTTCCCGCCCGGCCGCGGCACGCCCACGCCGGCCATCTTCTCCGCCCACGCCCACCTGCTCGCGCACCTGGAACAAGACACCGTCCTCGCGCGGCTCGACCTCGCCGCGCCGCCGGCCGACTTCACCGTCCCGCCGGCGACGGTCTACGACGGGTCGAAGAACCGCCCCGCGGCGTCGGTGGTGATCGCCACCTATCTTTGCCCCGCGGACATGGCCGGCGGGCGAGTGCCGGGCGTCGGCTACGGCGCCACGAGCTACGCCGCGTGCGCCGGTAGTGGAGCGAACTCTGGTTCGATCACCGGCGCCGACGGCGTCTTCTTCCTCGGCTCGGCGGTGCGAGTCGGCGACATCTCGGACGGCACCTCGAACACTGCCGCGTTTACCGAGCGCCCGCTCGGCCCCGGCGCGGGGAGCACCGACCCGCGCCGGGTGATGCTGGAGCTTCCCGCGGCGGCCGACCCGACGCCCGCGGCGTGCGGGCCGGTGGCCGGCACGTGGAACGGCGAGCGCGGGGCGAAGTGGGTGGTCGGGAACTACGGCAACACGCTCTACAACCACGCCGAGCCGCCCGACCCCGCCGGGTTCGACTGCCTCAACGCCTCGCAGCAGAAAGGCCGCGTCTCGGCGCGGGTACTCCATTCCGGCGGGGTGAACCTGCTCGTGTGCGACGGCAGCGTGCGCGTGGTGGCAGTCGGGATCGACCCGGTGGCGTGGCGGGCGCTGGCGACCCGCGCCGGCGGCGAGTGAACCCGGGCACTGGTGGCGGGGTCTTGGCTTCGTAGGGGCCACGCGGGTGACTGGTCGCTGTGTCAGGTCCCTGGGGCAACGACCAGCCGGCTCACGCCGGCCGTTCGCCAGGGCCGACATCGCGACCTACAAGGCCCGAGCCGGTATCGGTTTTCGGCTATTCCGGTGCGGGAATTGGTGCTAGACTACCAGCACACAGACCGGGCTTCTCCCGCCCCGGTTTCCAGTCTGCGCCGGCCGCCCTTCGCCCCGACACCTTCTGGAAACCCGGGCCGTGCCCCGGTACACTCCCCATTCACCCCGGCCCAGGAGACCGGCCATGACGGCGTTACGGACGACCCGTTCGGTCCCGCCCCCGCTCTGGTTCGCGGCGGCGCTCCTCGTCGTCGTCGGGTTCTCCGGGTGGGGGGGGCCGCCGACCGAGGGTGAGGCCTTCCGCCCGAAGATGGTCGAACTGCCCCGCCCGGCCGTCGAGCGGATCGACTACAACCCGAACACCCGCACCCTCTCCCTGTACCGCCTCCCGGCGTCCGGCCGGTGGCAGGTGTGGGAGGCGGGCGTGGGGGAGGCCGCACCGATCGGCCCGGCCCACGTCCTCCGCCCCGAGGCCGACCCGGACCACACCTACGTCGCCTACCGCCGCCCCACCGGGCAGGCGTCCGGGTGGGTGACGGTTTCTGACATCATGGCCGCGCGGGCGACCAACCCCAGCAACGAACACCGCTAGCCGGCCCGGGTTTCCCGCTGATGCTCGCGGCCGCCCCCGAACTCGCCCCGCCCGGCCCCGCCGCCGGACTCGCGGTCGCCGACGTGGACGGGGATCAACAACCCGAATTCGTCGTCGTCCCGCCCGCCGGCCCGGTCCGCGTCTACCGCTGGACCGACACCGGCCTCCGGCCCGCCGCGCCCGACGGCCCGCCGGTCGGAACCGTCGGGGTGCCCGCCGCCGGCGACCTCGACGGCGACGGGGCGGAAGAACTCTACCTCCCGGCGCCCGCCGGTCCCGCCGCCCGCTCCGCCGACCGCCTGTTCAAGCTCCTCCCGTGCGGCGCCTGGCACGACCTCTTTTCCGACCCGCTCAACCGCCCCGCCCGCGGCGCCGCCGGGGGTCGGGTCGTGGCCGCGCTCGACCGCCGCGGCGACGGCCGGTTCGGCTTCCTGGTCGGGTCCGACGGGTGGCCGCTACGGCTCGTCGAGCTCGGCCGCGACGGCCGCCTCGCCGACCTCGCCCGCGCGCTCGCGCTGGGGCACGTCGTCGCCGCCCGCGGGGTCGTGGCGGGGCCGCTCGTCGGCAGCGCCACCGACCTGTTCGTGACCGCCGAGGGCGGGGCGAACCTCCTCTTCCTCAACCGCGCCGGTGCGTTCCGCGAAGCGATCCATCCGGTGCTGGCCGACGCCGACGAGCACGCCGGCGGGGCGGCGGTGGCGGACGTGGGCGGGCGGGTCGGGCTGTGCTGGGCGAACTGGGACGGGCCGCACCGGCTGGCGGTCGCCGCCGCGGACGGGTGGCGCGACCGCGCCAGCCCGGCGTTCGCGCTGCCGTCGAACGCCCGCGGGGCGGCGGCGAGCCGACGCTGACCCGCCTCGACCCGGGCGCGGCCGCCGACTGCGACGCGACGACGGCGGTGGTGATGGACGTGAACCGCGACGGCGTGCCGGAACTACTGCTGGGTGGGCCGGGCGGGGTGGCGGTGTTCCATGCCCGGGCGGCGGGCGACCGGCTGCGGATCGTCCCGCGGACGCGCTTCGGCGCGCCGGCCCGCGGGGCGACAGTCCGCGCCGTGGTCGGCGGGCGCGAACTCCTACGGGTGATCGACGGCGGGGCGCACGAGCCGGTGGCCCACTCCGG
>JAFKFQ010000386.1:5668-30948 GCA_017308215.1 bacterium
CACCTACGACGTGCCTTATCCGGCCGGCTGAATGGGCGCCGGAATCTCCCAACGCTCCACCAACCCGTCTTCGGGGTCGGTGACCTCGCCGAGCCGGCGAAATCCGCACTTCGCCAGCACCCGCTGCGACGCCGCGTTGTCCGGCTTGGTGTGGGCACGGACCCGGCCGACCCGACCGCTGGCGAACGCGAACGCGACGAGTGCCGCCGTCGCCTCGGTCGCAAACCCGCGGCCCCGGTGCGGCGGATCGATACCGTAGGCCACTTCGACCAACCCGTCGGCGTCCGGCGGCCCCTTGAAGGCGCACGCCCCGACGAACGCACCGCCCCGCTCCGCCACGGTGTAGCTGAGCGCCCACGGGTCGCCCGGCGCCGCCGCCCGGACCCGCGCGATCCAGTCCGGGGAAACCTCCGCCCGGTCGGCCGGCGGCAGCAACTCAACCCACGCGAAAACCTCGTCCGGCGTCTGCAAGATGAGGTCGAGGCGGGGCGTCGGGATCACGAGCGAACTCATCCCCTCGCCCCTACTGGTTTGCGTGATCCCGGTGTGGTGACTGGCCCCCCGGTGGCCCAGGTGGCCCGTTAGGCCGGGGCGCCAGCCCCGGAGGTGCTCAGTGCAGCACTCCACTTCCGGGGCTGGCGCCCCGGCCTAACGGGCCACCCGGATCCACTGGCGCCTCGTCAGTCGCCGGCCCGGAACAGCACGTCCACCCCCGGGCTGCCCGGCGGTACGGTCGTGGTGCGGGGCGGGCCGCCGGCCTCGGACCAGCGGAACGTCGGGGACAATTCGGCGTGCAGGAAGGACTTCGCCGGCAGCGTCACCGGGCGGCCCTCGATCGTCAGCTGAAGGTCGCGGTTGGTGTGGTTGAAGAACCCGACCCGCCGCGCCGCCCCCGCCGCTGCCGCGCCCGCGACCGGGAACACCTGCACCCGCGACGCCGCCGCCAGCGGGCTCGACTTCGCCGTCGTCGGCGGGACCACGCCGTTCGACCCGCTCGGCAGGTCGGGCGGCAGCACCAGCGGCGGGATCGCCACGTCCGGGGCGGGGGCCGGCGTCGGCACCGCGGGCCGCCCGGGCAGGTCCGGCGGCAGCGCGAGCGACGGCGTCTTCGGTTCGGCCTTCGACGTCCCGGCTGCCGGCGGGTCGGGGAGAGCTGACGGCGGGTTGGGGAGTTCCAGCGGCGGGAGTGAATCGGTCCCCTTCGCGGCCGGCGGCTCCGGGGTCTTCGCGGCCGGGGCCGGCGTCAGCTCCGGCAGCTTCGGCGTGACGGCGGGCGGGGGGGGCGTCGGCGTCACGCCCGCCGCGGGGCGGACCGGCTCGGCGGCTGGTGCCGGGGCCGGCGTCGGCTGCGCGATGGCCGGTGGGGCCGGTGCCGGGGTCGGCTGCGCGATCGCCGGCCCCGGCACCGGGGTGCGGACGGCGGCCCGCGGCGCGGGGTACACGGCCGGCGGCGGGAGCGGCACCTCGTAGACCGGTGCGGCCGGCGGGATCAGGTAGAAGCGCGGCGGGTACGCCGGGGCGGGGCCGCACGGCGGCGGCACCCAGCACGGGTTGTACGCGGTCGCCCAGTCGGGCACTGCCGCGACGGCCAGCACGGCGAGGCAGCACAGGTAGCGCGTCATCGCGGAATCCCTTCGCGCCGGCCCACGCCCCCGGTTCCCCTCCCAGGTGGCGGTTTCCCCCCAATCGATCGATTCGGTCGGACCGGTATTGAAGTTGTACTCCGAACGCCGGCGCGGCCACAAGCCCGGCGTCGATTCTGGCCTTTGGTGGGGCGGGCCTGAGCTGCGGCGGGCGCCGGCCCCACCAATGGGCCGTCGACCGATCAGTGTCGGGGGCGACCTCCCCACGTGGCGAACGGCCGGTGTGAGCCGGCTGGTCGTTGCCCCAGGGACCTGACACAGCGACCAGTCACCCGCGTGGCCCGCTCGGGCACCCCTACCAACCACCAGCCGGCTCACGCCGGCCGTTCGCCGGGGCCGGCGTCGAACACCCGACGGACCAGCAGGCCCAAATCGGACTGCGCCAACCGACCCGAGCGCTCGAGTCCCGGACGGCACCGCCGTAAAACGCTGTACGCCCTGTTGCAAAACAGACCAGTCGAGCGAGAATTGATCGTCAAGGAAACTCACACGGGTGTGGCGCGATTTTCTCGCGGTTTCCCGAAGTGCTTTCAAAACTGTGCTTTGAATCGCTGTGTGGCCCGTCTCACATGCCTCTCATGCGTTTTGGCATTGGGCGTGCGTTAACAGTTCTCCCGTGGGCGGTTGCGAGTCCCGCCCACAACGGAACTGATTAAACGTCAGAGCCGAAAAAACCCCTCCGAATAAGGGCGCGGGAATAGCCGGGTCTGCGAGTCCCCGGCCGAATCCCGCGCCCCACTTCTTTTTCTGACCACCTTTCAGCCATTCTCCAGTTCTCGTTCGGGTTTGCGCCCGCGGGACAATCGAATTCCTTCCCACCACCGTCGAATGCATTAGAACGGGTGCCGCCGCACACTCCAACCTGCCCGCCCGCGCCCGGGCGTGCGCGTTGTTCCGCCCACCCACCCCACCGCTCCCGGACGTGACCCGTCATCCTGATGGCGTCCGGTTGAAACGACGGGTACAGTCCACCATCAGGAACCCCCTCGCCACCGCGAGCCGCGCCGCCATGGACAGCCCGAACCTTTCCCGGTCCCGCCTCGCCGTCCACCCGCTCGAGGACCGGTGCGTCCCGGCACTGCTGATCAGTGACGTGTTGTTCGGCACCGGCCTCGGGTCGGGCAGTGACGACATCCGCCAGTATTTCGAGGTTCGCGCCACCGCCGGCGAGACCGCCGTCCCCGGCCGCACTTACATGGTGGTGGTGGACGGCGACCCGGGCACGGCGCCCGGCACGATCAACGCCGTGTTCGACCTCGGCGGGGCGGCGTTCGGGTCCGATGGGTACTTGGCAGTCACCCAGGCGGGAAACCCGTACACGTTTAGCCCCGGCACCAGCGTCCTCGCCGGCACCACTGTCGGATTCGGTGGGCTCGGCGGCACGACACCGGACCGCTTTTCGGACAACTCGACACTCAGCAACCGTTTCGAGTTCATTCGCGGGTCCAACACCTTCCTTCTCGTTTCGGCCCGAACTGCGCCGGTCCCGGGCACCGACGTGGACATCAACAACGACGGCCTGCTCGACAGCGCCGCCAGCACCTGGACGGTTCTCGACTCGGTCGGGACGGCGTTCAGTTCGAACGGGACACCGGTCACCTACGGGCGGATCAATTTCTACCAGAACGCATTGGTGAACCCCGCCCCGCCGGTCGCACCCGCGGGGTCAACGGTCGTGTTCGTCTCCCCCGTCCTCGAGTCCTTCGGCCACGTCGGGCGCGTGGACGAATCGACCGGGTACGCGGCTACCGACTGGGCCGCCGGGCTCCCGATCGTCGATTCCCCGGGGATGCCTCTCCGGTACGACGCGAGCAGCAGCCCGAGCCAGCCGGTATTGGCCGGGCTCCCGGTCGACCGTCTCGGCACATCGAACTTCGCGTCGAACATCTCCGGGCACGTCTTCACCGACGCCAACGGGAACGGGGTGTTCGACGCCGGCGACACCGGGGTGGCCGGGCAGACGGTGTGGGCGGACCGCAACGGCAACGGCCTGCTCGACTCCTACACGGTGACCGTGGACGCCGACGGGTTCGCGCAAGGGGCGGACCTGACCAATCAGTTCGATCGGGTCACCCTGTCGACGGCCGACAACCAGAACCGGCAGGCCGACCGGAGCGTCCAGGCCCAGCCCGACGCCGCGAACGCCTCCACCGGCTCCGACGTGTTCGGGTGGGGGCCGGGGTTCAACTTCTGGACCGACACGACCCGGCTCCGGATGGACTTCTACCGGCCCGTGCAATCGATCAGCCTGGACTACATCTATCCGGGCGGTCTCGACAGCACGGGTGTGCTGGAGTTGTTCGCCGCCGACGGGACACTGCTCCAGCGGGTGACGACCCAGACTAACTCTGCGGCGTTCCGGGAGACCCTGACCGCGACGCGGCCGATGGCGGACATCGCCTACGCGGTCGCCTACCCGTCCGGGTTTCCGTTCAACCGGTTCGACAACCTGCGGTTCACACTGCCGGAGGAGTCGGGCGTCACCGACGCGACCGGGGCGTACAAGGTCGGCCTGCTCCAGGACGGGTCGTACACGGTGCGGACGATCGGCGGGGCGCAGCTGCCGGCGACCATCGCCAACCTCGTCCCGGTCCGGAATGTGGATTTCGGGACCGGCGGCGGGCTCGGCGGCCCCGGCGGCCCCGGCGGCGGGGCGATCGGCGGGCGCGGGCGGACGCTGGCGGTCGGCGGCGGCCCCGGGGCGGTGAGCGTGTACGGGGCGGTGAACGGCCAGCTGTCGCAGGCCAGCGTCATCAACTTCCCGGTCCTGTTCCCGGACGCCCCGTTCGACGGCACCTTCCGGACCGCGTCCGGCGACGTGAACGGCGACTCGATCGAGGACGTGGTGGTCGTCACCGGCCCGGGGGTTCCGGTCCGGTGGGGCGTGATCGACGGGCGGACCGGGAACACGCTGCTGGTGCCGCTGACCGTCGCGTTCGCCGGGAGCGACGACTTCACCGGCGGCGGGTTCGTCTCGGTCGGCGACCTGGACAACGACGGCCGGGCCGAAGTGGTCCTCACCCCGGACCAGGGCGGCGGGGCGCGGGTGACGGTGTTCACCGTCTACCCGGTCGGGCCGCGGGTGCGGGCGAACGTCCTCGGGATCAACGACCCGAACTTCCGCGGCGGCGCCCGCACGGCGGTCGGCGACGTGAACGGGGACGGCCGGGCCGACCTGCTGGTGGCGGCCGGGTTCCAGGGCGGCCCGCGGGTGGCGCTGTACGACGGCCGGCTGGTCGTGACCGGCACCCTGTCGCGACTGACGACCGACTTCTTCGCGTTCGACCCGAGCCTCCGCAACGGGGTGTTCGCGTCGATCGGGGACGTGGACGGGGACGGGTTCGGCGACCTGGTGATCGGGGCCGGGGCGGGCGGGGCGCCGGCGGTCCGGGTGCTGAGCGGGAAGACGCTCATCACCGGCGGCGGCCCGGGCGCGGCGCTGGCGGCCCCGATCGCCGACTACTTCGTCAACGGCGACACCGACTCGCGGTCCGGCGTGCGGGTGGCGGTGAAGAACGTGGACGGCGACAACCGGGCGGACGTGATCGCGGCGTCGGGCGAGGGGCAGCCGTCGCTCATCCGCGTCTACCCCGGGGCGAACATGCGCCGCGGCGGCGAGCCGGCGCCGTTGCAAGACCTCGACCCGTTCGGCGTCGCCCTGACCGAGGGCGTGTTCGTCGGCTGACCACCGCCTCGTCGGGCAGCTTCACAGCCCCCGGGTGGCGATAACCCCTCGCACCCCTCGTTCCCCCGCAGAGCGGGGGAACGAGGAGAATCGGGCGAGTCAGAACGGCAGCTTGTACTTCTCGTTCAACTGCCGCCGCGTGTCGGACATCAGCTGGTCGATCTGCCCCCACGTCTCGATCCGCCGCTTCTGGTCCTCGGCGGACACCTTGGCGATCTGCCCGGTGATCTCGTAGTAGTTCGTGTTCACCGCGGTCGAGCGGCCCCAGCCCCAGCCCCACCGCCGCCACCCGCCCCACCACCCGCCGTAGCCGGTGGTGTGGACCGTGTAGTACCCCTTCGCCTCCAGCGCCTTGGTGTCGATCGGCACCCCGCGCAGGCTCATGGCGATCGCCTTCAGCCGGCGGGCGCAGTCGTCCGCCGCCTTCAGGGCGAGTGGGTCCACCCCGGTCGGGTTCAGGTGCTCCAGCTGGTCCGCGGCCTTGTCGTGCCACGTCGCCATCTTGTTGTAGTCCTTGCTCTCCCTCTGCCTCCGCACGTCGTTGAGGATCGTGTTCGTCGCCGCCCAGTAGCGCGACGTGGCGCCGGCCGTGACCTCGCCGGGGCGCAACAGCGGGTCGTCCTGCGACGCCGCCCCCGGGAACGCGAACAGCGACAGGACGCGGCGCAGGTCGTCCGGCGCGAGCGGGCCGGACAGCGTCATCGACCCCTCGCCGTAGGTCGTCTCCCAGGTGCTCACCGCCGGGATCGCCACCCCGTACTCGTCGAGCAGCTCCAGGAACAGCGCACGGATGACCGGGCGGAAGATGACGAACTTCTCCACGAACTCGACGGTGACCGAGCCGGTGATCGCCTCGCCGGCGGTCGCCGAGAACGTGAGCCCCTTCGCCGAGCTGATGAACCGGGCGATGCGGCCGACGTCCTCGGGCATCACCTTCGCCGCTACCACTGCCGGGCTGACCGACAGGCCGAGCCGGAGCATCGTCGGGTCTTGCGACTCGGTCAGGTCCACGGCGACCGTCACGATCTTGCCGTCGGCCTTGGCGACGGCGCCCGCGAGGAACGGCGACAGCGCCGGCGCCTTGGGGGCGCCGCTGGCGTGCCGCGACCAGCGGGCGGCGGCCTGCCGGTCGGCGGGGTAGAGTGCGACCGTGGCGGGGACGGACAGGGTGGCGAGGTACACGTCGCGCGGGGACAGGGCGAACGGGCGGCCGGCGATCTCGGTGGTGGTGCCGCCGTCGCGCTCGGCGAGGTACTTCACCGTCTGCTGGAGCGGCGAGCCGATGACGCCGACCTGGCTGTCGCGGGTCATGGTGGTGAGGTTGATGCTCGACCCGATGACCGCCGCGCCGGTGCCGGGCGGGATGAACCCGATGCCGGACTTGTACTGGTCCTTGTACTCGTCGGCCCACTTCTCCTTCTTCCCGATCGGGCTGTCGTAGGCGGCCTTCACGTCCACCAGGACGAGGACGTTGGAATCCGGCGGGACGTAGGGGAGGAGCCGCGAATAGCGCCCCTCGGGGGCGGGCGGCTGGGCGGTCGCACCGGCGGCGACCGTGGCGAACAGCAGGAGCGCGACCGGACCGCGGCGGGTCATGGGCAGGTACTCCGGGTGGGGGTGCGCTGCTGTTATAGCACACCACCCCGGAGTTCTCCCGTTCCCCGCTCCGCGGGGGAACGGGGAGGACCGCCCGGCGTCACCCCGGGCGGTTCACCAGTGCGAACGCGGCGAGGCCGAGCCCCACGACGGTCAGGACGAGCGAGATCATCACCACGCCGCGCAGCAGCCCGTACATGTTGCGGAGGCTCTCCAGCGCGTTCATCAGGTGCCAGACGTCCTCGTTCTTCGTCTCGGTGATGCGGCGGAACGAGTGGGCGGCGGAGCCGGTCCAGAAGCCGATGGTGAGGACGAACAGCGTCGCCGCGCCGAGCCCGGCCGCCGGCCCCCAGTTCGTCCCCTCGACCTTGATCGCCTGGTAGGCGGCGAGCCCGGCGAACACGAGCAGCGCCACCCCGAGCAGCTGGACGAGCGTGGCGGCCGTGCGCATCCCGTCGGCGAGGCCGCCGATGGTGCGGTTCTGCTCGTCGGTGAACTCGTACTGGTTCGACCTGAACTCCGGCAGCGGGTTCGGGCTCATGGCGCGGTCCTCGGGGGTCGTCGGAAGGTGGTTCGCCGCGGGCGCCGGAAGATTCTACCGCTGGTATATAGCGGTCGGCTCGCCGGCCGGGCGTCGGCGCAGGAAGCCCGACCGGCGAGCCGGCCGCTATATACCAGACCGCGCACCCGGAGGCTCCCATGCGCTTCGCCGTTCTCGCGCTCGCCCCGCTCCTCGTCGCGCAGCCGGCCGCCGAGCCGGCGTGGGTCGCACCCATGCGCGACGTGCACGCGAAGTTCACCGGCACGCCCGGCACGCTCGCGCTGTTCGGCGACTCCATCACCCACTCGCTCGCGTTCTGGTCGCCGCTGGACGGGGCGAAGCTCGCCGGCGACGACGCGCAGGCGCTCGCCGTCGTCCGCGGCCACATGAAGGCCGACTGCTGGCGGAAGTGGCGCGGCGGCGACTACGGCAACCAGTCGTCGATGACGATCCGCTGGGCCGACGACAACGTCGAGGCGTGGCTGAAGAAGCTGAATCCCGAGGCGGCGGTACTGATGTTCGGCACCAACGACCTCGGCCAGCTCGACGCCAAGGAGTACGAGGCGCGGACGAAGGCGGTCGTCGGGCGCTGCCTCAAGAACGGCACGGTCGTGATCCTCACCACGATCCCGCCGCGCTCGGGGATGCTGGAGAAGGCGAAGGCGTTCGCCGACGTGCAGCGCCGCGTCGCGGCGGTCCACGGCCTGCCGCTCATCGACTACCAGGCGGAGATCCTGCGCCGCCGCCCGACCGACTGGGACGGCAGCCTGCCGCAGTTCAAGGAGTACGCCGCCGACGGGTACCAGGTGCCGACGCTGATCGCCGGCGACGGCGTCCACCCGAGCAACCCGGCGAAGCACGCCGACTACTCGCCCGCCGCGCTCGACCGCAACGGCTTCCAGCTCCGCAACGTGCTGACGCTCCGCGCCTACGCGGAGGTGATCGGCCGGGTGCTGGCGGCGAAGAAGTGACGCACCGGTTCGAGAAGGCAATTTGGACCGGATAACCGGATGAGCAGGATGCCGAACCGAGCCAGGGTTCGGCATCCTGCTCATCCGGTTATCCTGTCCAACCTCGGGGACCGAATCGTCTTTCAGCCTCGTGGCAGCGCGATTTCGCCGTTCCCGCCACCGCCCGTCACAGTAAAATCGAACCGCCTCTCACGGCCTGAGGAGTTGAACGTGTTCGACCTGGGTGCGGTCCAGACCGCCGTCCGCGACGCCGGCCTCGACGGCTGGCTCCTCTACGACTTCCGCGGCAGCAACGTCCTCGCCCAGCGCGTGTGCGACCTGGACGCCAAGAAGCTCTCGCGCCGCTGGTTCTACTACGTCCCCGCCACCGGCGATCCGCTCAAGCTCGTCCACGCCATCGAGCCGGCCGCGCTCGACCACCTCCCCGGCACCACCAAGACCGTCTACCGCCGTTGGCAGGATCTGGAGACGGGGGTCGGCGAGCTGGTCATCGGCGCGAAGCGCGTGGCGATGGAGTACTCGCCGCGGAACGCCAACCCGTACATCGGCCGGGTGGACGCCGGCACCATCGAACTGGTGAAGTCCTACGGCGTCGAGGTGGTCGGCAGCGGCGACCTGATCCAGCAGTTCGAGGCGACGTGGGACGCCGACCAGGAGAAGAGCCACTTCGAGGCCGCCGGCCACTGCCGCGCCGCCTACGACGTGGCGTTCGACTTCATCGCGTCCGAAATCCGCGCGAAGGGGAGCGTGACCGAGGCGGCGGTGCAGGCGCGCATCCTGGAACACTTCGCGGCGTGCGGGATGGTGACGTACAGCCCGCCGATCGTCGGCGTCGGCCCGCACAGCGGCGACCCGCACTACGAGACGACGGCCGCGTCGAACGCCGCGCTCACCGCGGGGAGCTGGGTGCTCATCGACTTGTGGGCGAAGATGAACCGGCCGCGGGCGGTGTACGCCGACTACACCCGCGTGGCGTTCGTCGGCGCCGACGTGCCCGAGCAGTACGTGAAGGTGTTCAACGTCGTCGCCGCCGGCCGCGACGCGGGGATCGCGAAGGTGCGGGCGGCGTTCGCGGCGGGCGAGCCGCTGATGGGCTGGGAGGTGGACGCGGCGACGCGCGGGGTGATCGAGAAGGCCGGGTACGGCGACCAGTTCACGCACCGCACCGGGCACAACATCGGGCAGGAGGTCCACGGCAACGGGGCGCACATGGACGGCCTCGAAACCCGCGAGGACCGCCGCGTCATCCGCCGCACCTGCTTCAGCATCGAGCCCGGCGTGTACCTGCCCGAGTTCGGGGTGCGGAGCGAGGTGAACGTGTACATCGACGCCGCCGGCGCCGTCCACGTCACCGGCGGCGAGCCGCAGACGGCGGTTCACACCATCGTCGTGTGACCGGCGAGCCGCGCCCCGTGGGTGGTTCCCGGGGGCGTTGTCCCGGGCTATCGAATCCCACCCCTTCGGGGTGAAGAGACGTAGCTTGAGGTGGGGCCGGCGTCCCGCCGGCCGTGGCCCGGGCCGGCGGGACGCCGGCCCCACCGGACCAATCACGTCTCTGGTTTTCAGGCCAACGGCCTGGGATTCGATAGCCGGGGAACCACACCCACCGTGTTACGGGGCGGTTCACACCGTCATCGTGTGACGAGCGCGGGCACGATCCCGGACTTCGGTGCGGGCCGCTTCCGGGCCTTCCGCCGCCCCGCCCGGGCCTGCCACACCGCGTCGCCGACGAAGATCACGACCGCCGCCCACACGCACACGAACGCCGCCACCCGGTCCGGCGTCAGCGTCTCGCCGAGCACCGCCACCGCGATAACCATTTGCACCGTCGGCGACACGAACTGGATGAAGCTCACCGCCAACAGCGGTAGCCGGCGGATCGACAGCGTGAACGCGAGCAGCGGCACCACCGTCACGACGCCGCTCGCCGCGATCAGCACGTTCGTGCGCCAGTCGCCCGCGAAGTGGTTCTCGCCGACCGCCGACAGGTAGATCAGGTAGCCGAGCGACGGCGGGAGCATGAGGAGCGACTCGACCGTCAGCCCGGTCATGCTCTCGACCGGCGCCCGCTTGCGGATCAGGCCGTAGATGCCGAACGACACCGGCAGCAGCACCGCGATCCAGGTGAACGCGCCCGCCGCGACGAACGGGACCGCCACGCCGACGGCGACGAGCGCGAGTGCCGGGTAGTGGAGCGGCCGCAGCCGCTCGCCGAGCACGGTGGTGGCGAGGGCCGCGTTCACCAGCGGCATCATGTAGTAGCCGAGGCTGGCCTCGGCGACGCGCCCGGTGACGGTGGCGTAGATGTACAGCAGCCAGTTGACCGCGAGGAACAGCGACGACGCGAGCAGCACAAGAACGAGCCTGCGGTCGCGGAGGACGCGGCCGAGGTCGCGCCAACTGCGCGCGGCAGCCGTGAGCAGGAGCAGAACGGGGAGCGCCCAGGCGATGCGGTGTGCGAGGATCTCGAGTGCCGGGACGTCGGCGGATTTGAGTGCGGCGAAGTAAAGCGGGACGAGCCCCCACCACCCGTACGCCACCAGCCCGAACCCCAGCCCGGATCGGAACCTCGCCCCGTTCGCCTCGTCCACGGAAGTCCGCCTCGCTCGCGTGTGCGCCCCGCCGGCATCAGAGTAGTGATGTACCACCGTCGGGGCCGGACCTTTCTAGAGGGCCGGCGCGGCGCCCGGGTTCGCGGCGAATGTGGCGGGCGCCCGGCACGCGGGCGGTCGTTGCCGGCTACGTCTTGATCCCGAGCATCCGGTCGAGCGAGTCGGCGGTCTGGTGGATCAGCGCCTCGGGGAAGTGCTGGTACGGGTGGAAGTACTCGAACGTCAGGTAGCCGCGGTAACCCGTCCGGTCGAACGCCTCCAGCACCGCCGGCCAGTTCGTCGTGCCGTCCAAGAGCGGGCGGAACGCCTCCAGCGACACGTCCGTCCCCTTCTTCGTGAACTCCTTCAGGTGGACGTTCTTGATCCGGTTCCCGAGCTGGGCGATCCAGTGCTCGGGGAACTGGTACATCATGATGTTCCCGGTGTCGAAGTGGACCCTTACCCGCTCCGACTGGAACGAGTCCACGAAGGCGTTCATCTCGCCCGGCGTCATCAGGTAGCCGTTGAAGAAGATGTTCTCGATATTCAGGAACACGCGCAGCCGCTCGGCCGCGGGCAGGAGCGCCCGCACCGCCTCCTTCGCCCGCCGGTCGCACACGTCGTTCGGCACCGGCTCGTGGTCGGTCCGCCAGGGGATGTGGACCGCGCCCGGCACCACCAGCACGTTCTCCGTGCCGAGGTGGTGGGCGCACTCGGCGATCTTCCCCGCCAGCTCCAGCCCGCGGGCGCGCTTGGCGGCGTCGTTGCTGGAGAGCGGGTACGGCCAGAACAGGAACGAGCACACGCCGCTAATGGCGATGCCGATCTTCTCCGCCAGCCGGCGGACCTGCGCGAACTCGGCCGGGCCGTTCTTCGGCGAGAGGTCGTTGTCGAGGTCGTAGTTCAGCTCGATGCCGTCGAACCCGGCGGCCTTCGCCAGGCGCAGGCAGGCTTCGAGGTTCATCCGGTCGGGGTACGGGAACGCCCACTGGTTGATCGACTTCTTGAACGGGTAGCGCTTGGTCGCGGGCGGCTGGGCGGTGGCGGCGGTGGCAGCCGCGGCGCCGCAGGCGGCGGCGAGGAGCTGGCGGCGGTCGGGCTGGTACGGGCCGGACATGGCGGGTCTCCGGGGGTGCCCGCCATCATCCCGATTCCGCGGCGGAACGCAACCCGCGGGCGGGATTCCTGCGCGCGGGGCGAACCCACCCCGCGCGGCGAATTCGGATTCGTCACGCCGCCCGGTTCACCCGGCCCGCCGCAGCGCGCGAACGACGAACGAAGGAATCCGGCGCCGCAATCCCACGCAGGGTCGCGCGGCTCGCTCCGTCGTCCACCTTCCGAGTCGCGCGTCGGGCCTCGAAGACTCGACCCGATCTCCGGAACCGACGCTACTTCTTCTTCGGCTCCGGCGGCTTCTTGCCGTACACCCGCGTCTTCCCGCCCACTTCCCGCTCGGACCAGATGTACGGCGCCGGGGTGCCGTCCGCTTGCGGGGCGATCTGGTACTTGTACTGCTTCCCCCACGGGTCGATGATGTCGGTCGGGTCGCGGAGGAACGACGCGTTGCCGAACGGCGGCTTCAGCAGGTCGCCGAACGTCCGCGGGTACGTGTTCCCCGACTGCGGGTTTACGTAGTACGCCTCGCACGCCGCCAACAGGCTCTTCACGCTCCGCTCGGCCTTCTCCGCCTTCGCCTTCTCGACGTCGTCCTGCCCGCGGGCCAGACCGGCCGCCGCGACTACCACCACCGCCACGCACAACGGCCGCATCGCACGCCCTCCCCCGGTTGGGACGGGCGCATCGTACCCGCACCGTGGGCGGTCGCAATAATGCGGTGACGAACAGTCACCGGCGGCTCATTCGGCGACGCCCGGCTCGCCGCCGGCGCGGGTGGTCAGTGCGGCCAGCGCCGACGCGCTCGTGGTCGAGCGCAGGTAGCGGAGGCTGCCGTCGGCCATCGCCACGTTGGCGCCGCCGCCGTGGTAGCTGCCGTAGGCGCCGAGGGGCGCCCGGTACTGCTCGCTCAGCGGTCCCGACGGCACCGGCGGCGGCGTGGGCGCCGGGGCCGGCGGCAGGGGCGCCGGGGGCGGCTCCCAGTGGCTCGGGTTCATCAGCCCCACCGACGCCTGCGACGAGAACAGCCCCCCCGCCGCGTTCCCCGCCGCCGGCTCCGGCGCCGATGCGGGGAACGGGTACCAGCGCGCGTACGCCGCCACCGACTGCAGCGGCGGGTCCGGGGGCGGCGTGACAACCCCCGCCGGGGCCTTCAGGTACGAGTCGAGCCCGGCGTCGCCGACCTGCCGCTCGCCGAGCAGCAGCGTGTTCGACGTGCCGTCGGTCACGTGCTCGAGGCGGACGCCGGTCTGGTTCGGCGCCGGCTTCGACGCCGGGCCGGCGGTCGGGAACATGCCGTCGGCCTTCGTGTTGGCGTCGAGCGGCCACGGGCGCGTGCCGCCGTTGCCGCCGTAGGTGGTCAGGCCGGAGGTCGGGTCGATCCCGGGGTGGCTGGGGCAGAGCATCAGCGGCAGCGCCGTCAGCGCGAGGGCGGAGTTCGCCCCGGGGCTGACGAAGTCCCACCGGCCGTACAGCGGCGCCTGCTCGACGTGCGGCAGGAGTTCGACGAACAGCGTGGTGTACCGCGACCCGCCGGCGTCGACCGCGGCGGGGAGCCGCCCCTGCGTGTCGTGGTAGTTGTGGCAGGCGAGCGAGAGCTGCTTGAGGTGGCTGGTGCACTTTGCCCGGTTGGCCGCCTCGCGGACCTTCTGCACCGCCGGCAGGAGGAGGCCGATCAGGATCACAATGATGGCGATGACGACCAGCAACTCGATCAGCGTGAACCCGGCGCGGGAGCGGCGAGCGGACATGCCGACCTCGGGGCCGCGGGGGCGAGACGTGTGCGGTCCATCTTCCCAGGTCGGGGTCGGCGCGTCCACCGCGTGCCCGGAAACGAACGAACCCGGGGCCGGCCCCGGGTTCGCGTGGTGCGGGTGCGCCCGATGGGTCAGGCGGTCGGGACGGGCTTGCGGCGGAAGGCGCCGCGGCCGAGGAGGCAGCCGACGCCGGCCAGCGCCAGCAGCACCGCCGGCGGGGCCGGCACGCCCGGCGGGGGCGGGGGCGGCGTGAAGCCGTCCGGGTTGATGACAACCTTGTCGCTGCCGCCGTTCTTGAACCCGCGGAACCGGACCAGGAACGCCTGGGCGCCGCCGCCCTGCGGGTTGGCGCTGGCGAGGCTCAGCAGCAACTCGGCCGACAGCTGGTTCAGGTCGAACTGGCCGGGGTTGCTCGTCAGGGTGAACGTGAACGTCCCGGTCTGGCCGACCGCGAGGCCGGAGGTCGGGCTGCCGCTGTTGAGACTGCCGTCCGCCCCGAGCCCGGCGCCGACGTCGAAAAATCCGAACGGCTGGCCGGGCACGTCGTCGTAGTTGCCGATCGCGTTGTCGAACGTCCCGCCGCCGGCCAGGTTGAACGAACTCGGGGCTGCCGTGGTGAGCGTGGCCGAGGCGAGCGGCACCGGCAGGTTGAACGCGAACCCGGTGATGTACCCGCCGTTCGCCTTCGGACTGGTGTTGGTCAGGCTGACCCGCACCATCGCGGTGCCGGAATTAATGTTGTCCACCGCGATCGTGCCGGAAAACTTCCCGATGCCCGACGTGCTCGTGTCCTGGACGAGCTGCGCCGAGCTGTCGGCGACGAACGCGGCCCGGACGGACCCGGGGGCGGCCAGGGCGACGACCCCGGCGATGACTGCCGCGACGTGTGCGCGGCGGGGGGCGAGGGCGGGGCGCATCGGACGGGAACTCCTCGGTGAGAAAGCGGGCGAGACGGGCCGGGGGGCGGCCCGCCGCGTAACCGTGATTGGGAAACGATCAGGCGGCCGGGGCAGGCTTGCGGCGGAAGGCGCCGCGGCCGAGGAGGCAGCCGACGCCGGCCAGCGCCAGCAACACCGCCGGCGGGGCCGGCACGCCCGGCGGGGGCGGGGGCGGGGGCGGCGAGGTGACGATCTGGGCGAGCACCTTGCCGCCGATGGTCGAGTCGCCGGCGGTGCGGAACCGGACGCCGATGCCGGCGCTGCCGTTCGTGCTCAGGTAGCCCATCAGCGCCGCGGCGGTCACGTTCGCGCCCGGCCCGCTCAGGGTGAACTCGAACGTGCCCGACTGGCCCGCGGCGATCCCGTTGCTGGCGGTACCGGAGGTGTGCCAGGTCGAGCCGACGGCGGCGCCGATGTCGAACGCACCGAAGTACCCGGTGTCGAACATGCTGCCGTTCGTGTAGTTGCTGTCGCCGAGGATCCGCCAGGCCGAGTTGAGGCCCGGCGTGCTCAGGCTGGCGCTGGCGAGCGAGCCTGGCAGGCTGAACCCGACCGACGTGATGTACGAGTTGCTGGTGGTGTTATTGAGCGTGATCCGCACGGTGGAGCTGTTCGCCCCCGTGTTGTCCACGGCAATGGTGCCGGTGTAACTGCCGGTGCCGTAGCTGGGGGCGATGCTCTTGATGCTCACCGTGCTGTCGGCGACGAACGCGGCCCGGGCGGCCCCGGGCGCGGCCAGGGCGACGACCCCGGCGATGATGGCCGCAGCGTGTGCGCGGCGGGGGGCGAGGGCGAGGGCGAGACGCATCGGACGGGAACTCCTCGGTGTGAAACCGGTTGCGGTGTGGCCTGAAAACGAGGGGGAGGCCACAGGCCGCTTATCCGCAGCCCTCAGGCATTCCCGGTGCCGCCGGACGGGGATGCCCGCCAGGTGGAGGCGAGGCAACCGTTACCCGTTGAGGATTAATGAGTTCCGGGTTCCGCTCCGGGGTGTCGAATGGCACGAGAAGGGTGGGGGTGTTAACCCCCTGAAACCACCCAGACGCCGGCGACTCACAAAGTGTACAACCGGCAACATCTCGCTGACTAGTGCAGACTGTGAACTTTGCGGATACCGCACAATCGTTACACTCGGCGCAGAATCCGCGACTTGTCACCCCGAACCGCCGACCACGCCCGGCGGATTGTGCTATCCCGGCCCGCGCTGCAGCGATAGGATGCTGCCCAACCCCTCCCGCCCGCCAACTCGCCAAAGGGCTATCGCCGTGGGAACGAACGACACCGACCCGCCCGCCGACCCGACCGCCCCCGTCCCGACCAACCACCCGCCGGGGTTCAAGTTTTTCTTCTGGGGCGAGTTCGCCGAGCGCTGCTCGTACTACGGGATGCGCGCCATCCTCGCCCTGTACATGACCAAGCGGCTCGGCGTGGACGAGGCCGACGCCGGCACGTACATGTCGCTGTTCATCGCCGCCTGCTACTTCTTCCCGCTCATCGGCGGGTACGTCGCCGACAACTTCTTCGGGAAGTACTGGACGATCGTGCTGTTCTCGGTCCCCTACGTGTTCGCACAGTTCCTCGTCGGCATCGAGAACCCCTACGTGGTGGGCGGGGCGCTGCTGCTGCTGGCGATGGGGAGCGGGGTCATCAAGCCGAACATCTCGACCCTGATGGGCCTCACCTACGACCAGCAGCGGCCCGGCCAGGAGCAGCTGCGGACGAGCGCGTTCAGCTGGTTCTACATGTCGATCAACATCGGCGCCGGCATCTCCCAGCTGGCGATGCCGTGGCTGCGCACGAACTACGGGTATCAGGTCGCGTTCCTGTTTCCGGCCGGGCTGATGGCGCTGGCGCTGGCGCTGTTCGCCGCCGGCAAGCGGCACTACGCGAAGGAGATGATCGAGCGGAAAGTGGT
The DNA here is from genome assembly GCA_017308215.1 of bacterium. Lineage (GTDB taxonomy): Bacteria > Planctomycetota > Planctomycetia > Gemmatales > Gemmataceae > Urbifossiella. Next base: position 22,419 of record JAFKFQ010000386.1, read on the forward strand.
GACCGATGGCCCGCCGCCGCCCGACACGGTGACGGCGACCGGCATCCCGGTCCACTACAAGGCGGTGACGGCGGCCGAGAAGGCGGCGGACCTGATTCTCAAGCTCCAGGTGCTCAGCAAGATCGGGGCGCTGTTCCTGACCGTCATGTTCTTCTGGGCCATCTTCGACCAGTCGGCGAGCACCTGGATCTTCTTCGCCGACACGTTCATGGACACCAACCTGCTCGGCCTGTCGGCCACGGCGGACCAGATTCAGGCGTTCAACGCCTGGTTCATCGTCGCCCTGATGCCGGTGAGTGTGTGGCTGTTCAAGTCGCTCGCCGCCGCCGGGTACAAGGTGAAGGCGACGCAGAAGATGACCGTCGGGTTCCTGCTCACCGGGCTGAGCATGGCGATCATGAGCTTCGCCGGGTTCCAGGCCGGGGCGAAGCAGGACGCGGTCAAGATCACCACCCCCGAGGGGACGCTCGTCGTGCCGGCGGGCACGGTGAAGCTGAAGGAGGTCGCGGTCGCCGTCCAGGGGGGGGCGGTGAAGCTGACCGGGGTCACGAGCGGCACGGCCGAGTTCGGGCCGGTGAAGGTCACGGCGACCGACTGGGCCTACGACGCGGCGAAGAAGCAGCTGACGTTCGCCGCCGGCACGGTAGCGCTGTCGGACGGGACGGCGCTGGCGGTGACCGACGGCCACCTCGCCGGCACGTCGCTGCCCGACACCGCCGCGCTGGAGAAGGCCGGGGTGCTGGAACCGCTGCTGAAGTCCGCCGAGGACCGGGCGAAGGTCAGCCCCGACGCGGCGAAGGTGACGATCCAGGCGACGGAGTGGGTGAGGCCGGCAGAGCGGGTGACGGTGTGGTGGCAGGTGCTCGCCTACCTCATCATCACGGTTGCCGAAATCCTCATCTCGGTGACCGGGCTGGAACTGGCGTTCGTGGCTGCCCCGCCGACGATGAAGAGCTTCGTGACGGGCTGCTGGCTGGGGGTGGTGTTCCTGGCGAACCTGCTCATCAACGCCCCGATCACCCGCCTCTACCCGGCGATGCCGCCGGGGGTGTACTTCGCGATGCTCGGGGTGGCGGTGACGTTGGTGGCGGTGATCTTCCAACCGGTGGCGGCGAAGTTCAACCGCATGATGGCCGAGCAGACCGCCGCCGCCGCGCCACCGCCCGGGCCGGTCCAGGAGGGGGAGACGGAGGCGGTGTGACGACGGGATGACGGGGGACAGGGAACAGGAGACGAAAGCCCGAACATCCGGGTCCGTCTCCTGTTCCCTGTCCCCCGTCTCCTGTTTCAGTACCGCGGCACCGTCGGATCAACCAGCCGGCTCCAGGCGTCGATCCCGCCGGCCAGTGACGCGGCGGTCTCGTGCCCGGCGGCGCGCAGCACCGCGGCGCCGCGGAGGCTGCGCACCCCGTGGTGGCAGTACACCACCACCAGCGCCCCCTCCGGCGGCTGCACGTCCTCGACGCGCGCCGGCAGTTCGGGCAGCGGTACGAGCAGGCTGCCGGGGAGGCGGCAGAAGGCGTGCTCGTCGTAGTTACGCACGTCCACGAGGTACACCGGCTCCCCGGCGTCCTGCTTCCGCTTCAAATCCGCGACGGTAATCTGTGGAATCACGGGGATGTCCGGCCGTCCGCCGGGTCATTCCCCGGCGATGTCCGGCACGCCGAGCTTCGCCAGGTACTCGCGCTCCTTCTTGCGCATCTCGGCGGCGCCGCGGTCGTCGGTGTCGGTGTAGCCGCACAGGTGCAGGCAGCCGTGGACGACGTACAGCACCAGTTCCGGGCCGACGGGATGGCCGCGGTCGGCGGCGTACTCCTCCGCCACCTGGTAGCCGATCACCACGTCGCCTTCCAGCTTCTTCGCCCCCGGGTCGGTGTGCGGGAAGGTGAGCACGTCGGTCGGCTCGTCGTGGTCGAGGAACTGCTTGTTCAGCCGGTGGATGTGCGGGTTGTCCACGAACGCGAGCGTGACCGCCGCCTCGCGCACGCCCTCGCCCTCCAGCACCGCCCGGGCGGCGTCCTTGAGGGCGGCGAAGTCGAGCGGGTACTCGTACGGGTTCGACACGCGGGCACGGATGGGCATCAGGGATCGAGAGGATTCGGGATTCAGGAGTCAGGGAGGAAGACGATCCGCGGGTCAGCGCTCGGGTACGAATCCGGGTCTTCCCTGAATCCCGAATCCTGAATCCCGACCCCTGCTACGCCCATTCTACGACCACCGGCCCGCCGCGCCCCTGGTAGCTGCTGGCGTTCACGAAGGTGACGCCGTCGATGTCCACACGCCCCGCCGCCTCGTGGATGTGGCCGAAGACGTGCAGCCGCGGGCGCACCTCCCACACGCGGTCGAACAGGTCTTTACACCCGGCGACGTCCCCCCGGTTGGTGCGGTCGAGAACCCCCGCCGGCGGGCCGTGGGTGACGAGAATGTCGGTGCGCTCGGGGATCTTCGCCCAGACGGCGGCGAGCTCCGGGCCGCGCGGCAGGTTGAACGCCCACCCGCCGAACCACGGCTGCCACGGACTCCCGTACACGGTCACCCCGCCGACGGTGACGCTCGTGTCTTCGAGGTAGACGGCGTTGGTGAGGCGCGAGCGGGCGGGGGTCGGCTGCTCCTGGAAGCAGAAGTCGTGGTTGCCGCAGATCACGACCTTGTGACGGTAGAGGTGGGTTAACGACCCCAGCCACCGGTCGAACTCTTCGACCGCCGCCAGCTCCCCGTGGCGGGTGATGTCCCCGGCGTGGATGAGCAGGTCGCCGGGGGGAAGGGCCAGGTCGCGGTGCCCGCCGTGCGTGTCGCTGATGCACACGATCCGCATGGGCTACCACGCCTGGCTTACAGAGTACGAAACAGAACGCCGGGCGCGGGGGTCACATGGGAACGGTGTTGCAGCCCGGGCCGCCGAACTTGCGCTGCTGGCGATCGGGGATCGATTCGGTGTAGTAGAAGCTGACGCGGTCCCACGCCACACAGGCATGGGCCGTGCGGCCCCACCAGGAGGGACGGCTCGGGTCCGGGTCGGCGAGACTCCCGACAAGAAACACACGGCCGTGCTGTCGCTCGAACCGGGGCTCCTGAAGTGCCCACCAGTGCCATTTGTCGGGACCGTCCACCAGCAATTTCACGACTAACCCGGTGAAGTCAGGCTCCGCCTCGTTCATCACCGCGCCCCGTGGCCGAGAGTCGTGACTTACCCTGCGGCCTCTGCCCAGTGGTTCACTTCTTCCCGCACCGCTTCGGTGCCGGCAGCGGCTCCGCGTCGGACGCGCGAACCGGCACACCCCACCGGACGGGCGAGCTTCACCACTGTTACTGTAGGGGACGACGCCGCGGTCGGGACCGCTCAGAAGTGCGCCGCGGTTCTGATGAACCGCGGCGGCGCTGAAGTCCGGGCGACTGTGGTGAGGAGCGGACCGTCCGGTCACCTTGCCGCGGGGCGCCGGGGCCGAGTCCCGGTCTACCAGTCGGCGATCCCGCAAGTGATCTCGGCGAACCCGAGGTGGTCGCGCTGGCCGGTGTACCACTCGGCCGACTCCTTCACCCGCGGCAGCGCCTTGCCGCTCGCGTGGTACAACTCGAACTCCCCCTTCTCGAACACCCGCAGCCCCGCCGAGTCCGGGTCGAGTACCGCCAGCTGCGCCCAGTTGTTCTTGAAGATGCGGGCGACCCACGGGTCGTTCTCCATGATCCGCTTCATCACCCCCGGCGTCGTCTCGATCACGAACAGGATGCGCACCGGCTCGTGGATCTCGACGCCCTGCCACGGCAGCCCCTGGCACAGGTCGCTCGCCGCCCCGTCCATCACCCCGACCATCGACGTGACGTTGTGCGACAGCTTCGTGCCGGTTTATCCCCTGGCACACCGGCACGGTCGGCGCAAGGATCTTCGCCAGCGTGTCGCCGGCGGCGTCGTCCTGGGTCGGGTCGTAGGAGTGGAAGAAGGCGCGGCGGTTGAGGAACAGCCCGCGGACGCGCGACCGCCGACCGACGATTCACAGGGCGTTCATCCCGTAGCCGAACTCCGGCCGCACCTGCGCCAGGTCCACCGTCCGGCCGTAAACGTGGGCGAGGGCGCCGGCCTCGGTGATGCTCAGCGGGGCGCTCTCGAACCGTCGGCACCGCTCCCGCGGCGTTCCGCGCCGCCGCGGTCAGCGACGCCTGGGCGGCGTCGAGGTCGGCCCAGTGCGTCCGCGGCAGGACGTCGAGGTCGTAGAAGGTGAACGTGTCGTCGCCGGTGTTGTGCTGGCCGCCCTGGAACACGGTCGTGGCCGAGATCGTGATCCCGCGCCCGGCCCGCGCCTCGCGGACCTGCGGGTCGTTCAGGAACGCGGCCATCAGCCGGCCGTTCGGCCCGCCGGCGTTCCCCGAGCACGCGCCGCAGCGGTACGCCGACAGGTGTGGGTTGTTCGCGCCGTCCGACCCGTGCCCGAACAGCAGTACCAGCTGCGAGAACCCGCGCGTCAGGCCGATGAACCGGAGCACCCGCTCGGCGATGGTCGCCCGCTCCTCCGGGCTGAACCTGCGGTGGTCGCCGGCCGGGCCGCACACCGGGGCGGCGGGCTGGGCGGTCAGCCGGGTGCCGTCCGGCGGGCTGACGAGGCTCGCCGCGACCCGGTCGATCTTCGCGCACGCCTGCGGGAACAGCACCCGTGCCACGAGCGGCACCGACGCCAACACGCCCACCCCGGCGCTGGACAGCGCCCCGGCCCCGAGCCCGCGACTGCCGGCCGTGAACCGGCTCGTCGTCAGCCCCAGCCACCGCCGCCACCGGGCCGTCCGGCGGGCCGGGTGGGTCCACCTCGCCCTGTACGCCGCGCTCCTCCGCCCGACGGCCGGCCCCCGCCGCGGCCCAACACTGACCGCCGCCGAACTGACATTCGCCACCCGCGAGAAGGCGCTGGCGCCCTGTCGACGGCGTGCGTCGGCTACGGCCGCGCCGCGGCGGGGCTGCGGCGGGCCGGATGAACCGTGCTGCGTGACGAATCCGAACTCGCCGCACGGGCGTATTCGCCGGGCGTCCGTAAGCCGACTGCTCGCCCCGCCTAGTTCACAGCCGTGGTGAAGTTCAGAAGTCCCCGTTCGAGGTCATCGACGGTGTCGCGCGGCGTACCGCCGAGAGTAGGGTCAGGTTCGCCGGGTGTGGGCGAGCGCGAAGACGCGAAACCGTACCCGGTTGAAGCCGAGCCCCGACGTCGGCGTGCCGGCACACGTAGCATTCCGTCTACGTGGGTCGTCGCGCCAGTCGGCTTCGGTCATGGCCGCGAGTATAATTCCCGCACCCGCCCCGCGACACCACCACGAGACGGAACCCGGTCGATGACGGTCTCGCCCCTTCAGGGGATCACCCACGCCTGCTTCGGGCTGAGCTACCTCCTCGCGTTCGCGCTGGAGACGGCCCGCCTGTTCTGGCCCGCCGCCGGGTGGCGCGTCGCCGCGCTCGCCCTCGGCACCGCCGGCGCCTTCGCCCACACCGTCTACCTCACCGTCAACCAGCCCACGCCCGCGGCGCCATACGGGTCGCTCCTGTACCTCGCCTGGGTGCTCGCGCTGTTCTACCTCTACGGCACCGTCACCTACGCCCGGCAGGCGTGGGCCGTCTTCGTCCTCCCGGTCGTCATCGGGCTCGTCGGGCTGTCGCTGGCGCTCATCACCACCGCCGACAACGCCGCCCCCGTCAGCCTGCCGGCGTGGCTCCACGGCGACCGGTTCTGGGGCGCCGCCCACGGGCTCCTCCTGCTCGGCGCGGCCATCGGCATCAGCGTCGGGTTCGTGGCGAGCGTCATGTACCTCGTGCAGGCGCGGCGGGTGCGGAACAAGGTGAACCCCGCCGCCGTCGTCCCCATGCTCAACCTCGAGCGCCTCGAAGAGATGGCCCGCCACGCCGTGAACTGGTCGTTCCCGCTCCTCACCGCCGGGCTCCTCGTCGGCACGCTGCTCCTGCGGACCGACCACGCCGCCCCCGAGAACTGGCTCTCCGTGAAGGTGCTCAGCACCGCCGGGCTGTGGGTCGTGTTCGGCGTACTGCTCTACCTCCGCTACGCCACGAACGTCCCCGCCCGCCGGCTCGCCGCGCTCCAGATCGCGGCGTTCGGGCTGCTGCTCGTGGCGCTGGCGGCGTCGCACCCGTTCGTGGCGGGGGGCGACCGATGAACCTCCGCGCCATCGGCTGCAACGTCGGCTCGGCCCCCGTCGAGCTGCGGGAAAGGCTGGCGTTCGACGCCGACAAGCTCGCCCGTGCCCTCGCCGAGCTCACCGCCCGGTACGGCGCCGAGGCGGCGGTCCTCGGCACCTGCAACCGCGTCGAACTGTACCTGGCGCGGCCCGAGGTCGGCGCCCCGGTCCACTCGCCGCTCGTCGCCGAGTACCTGTCCGAGCTGCACGGCGTCCCGGCCGCCGACATTTATCCACACCTGTACGAGCACGCCGACGACGCCGCGGTGCGCCACCTGTTCCGCGTCGTGTCCGGGCTCGACAGCGTGGTCGTCGGCGAGGACCAGATCGCCGGGCAGGTGAAGGACGCCTTCGACGTGGCGCAGCGGGCCGGCGCGACCGGGCCGCTCCTGAACGTGCTCTTCCCCGCCGCCGCCCGCACGTCGAAGCGGGTCCGCTCCGAGACCGGCCTGGCGCAGGGACAGTCCTCGGTGGCGAGCGCCGCGGTCGGGTTCCTGAAGGAGGTCTTCGACCGGTTCACCGACAAGACGGTCCTCGTGATCGGCGCCGGCGAGATGGGGCGCCTCACGCTCACGCACATCCAGGAGTTCCGCCCCGCGGCGGTACTGGTGACGAACCGCAGCCCCGAGCGGGCCGCGGGGCTGGCGGCCGAGTGCGGCGGCGCGGCGCTGCCGTGGGAGCAGCTCGACGACGGCCTCACCCGCGCCGACATCGTCATCAGCACGACGGGGGCGCCGGAGCCGATCGTGTCGCGGCGGCGGTACGACGAGAAGGTCCGCCCGCGCCGCGGCCGGCGCAAGCTGGTCGTGTTCGACCTGGCGGTGCCGCGCGACTTCGACCCGCGGATCGACGACGGCGACCGGGTGAGCGTGTTCAACGTGGACGACCTGAACCGCGTCCGCGACCAGCAGCTCGCCGAGCGCCGCCGCCACGTCGCCCCGGCGGAGCAGGTCGTCGCGGAGGAGGTGGCGGCGTTCCTGACCGACTGGAACCGCCGCAAGGACGGCCCGGTGATCGGGGCGCTGACGGAGGAGGTGGGCCGCATCCGCGAGGCGGTGCTCGCCCCGCTGCTGGCGAAGCTGAACGGCAAGCTGACGGCCGCGGACAAGGCGCAGATCGAGGCGGCGTTCCGGCTGTACCAGAACAAGCTGCTGCACGGCCCGATCGCGGCGCTGCAGGAGGCGAGCCGCGAGGGCCACGGCCCCGGCCTGCGCGAGGCGCTGATGCGCCTGTTCGGGCTGAAGTGACTTACCCGACGGCGAAGACGCCGTGGACGATGACGCGCTTGTCGCCCTCGATCACCTCGAACTCGACGCCGAGGATGTCGGACGACCCGCTCCGGTGAACGGACGAGTCGGTCGGCGTGCCGAACCGCAGCGGGTCGGCGGCGAGCCGGGCGTCAAGCCAGGCGGAAGCAGTGGTGACCGCGTTCCGATCGGCCGCCACCGTCCCGACCGCTGCCAACTGGCGCTCCGCGGTCGGCGCCCAGACGACTTCGTAACTCATCCCCGTGCTTCCAGGTCGCGGAGGACGTCGGCGAGGGGACGGCCCGATCGTTCCTTCCGCATCTCCGCCCGCTCCTCGTCGGTGAACGGCGACGTGACGCCCGGCGGCAGCCTGCCCAGCCCCTCGGCGGCGAAGACCCCGAGGACGTTCCCCTCGGGGTCTCTCAGTTCGGCGCTGCCCGCCTCCCGCAGCTGGGCGAGTAGCACCGGGTCGGCGATCGTGATCGACATGCCGGGTTCCTCCGCGGGTGTTTTAATCGTACCGCGGGGCCGCGCCGCCGTGCAACCGGGCCGGCGTCAGCCGCGCTTCTTCGCCGCCTCCTCCGCCGAGCTGCCGCGGAGGTACAGCGGCTCCAGCGCGAACAGCTCCGCCCGCGTCGCCGGGGCGATACCACGGCTCGCGGCGTACAGGCTCTCCACCGTCGGCTCGCGCTCGGCCTCGGGGACGAGGTGACAGCTCTGCGGGATGTTCGTGGTCTCGAACACGGCGACGCCCGGGCCGGTGAACCAGGCGTCGGGCGGTGCCCCGTTCAACGTGTCTTTCGCCGCGTCGATCCTGAGCGACTCGGTCGGCACGAACCCATCCGCCTCACGGCGGAAGCGCTGCAGGTACACCTGTCCCTGGAGCGCGTCGGCGATCACCCACAGGTTCGCCGCCTCGGCCGGGGCGCGGGCGGCGATGGCGAGGAACGTCGGCACCGGGACCAAGGCGCAGCCGGTCGCGTAGGCCAGCGCCTTCGCCGCCGTCACGCCGACGCGCAGGCCGGTGTAGCTCCCGGGGCCGATGCTCACGACCACACCGGTCAGGTCGGCGGGCCGGAGCGCGGCGTCGGCGAGCAGCCCGGCGACCGCCGGCG
>JAFKFQ010000132.1 GCA_017308215.1 bacterium
CCAGCGTGGCGTTCATCGACTCGCGGAGGGCGTGGCCGCCCCCGCTCCCGCGGGCCAGCACCACCAGCGGGAAGTCCGACCACGGGGGCTGGGCCGAGAGGGCCGCGTTCAGTCGCCCGTCCCGGTCCACCGCCTCCTCCGTCAGCAGAACCGCCCCCGCACCCCGTCTCATCTCCCGGCCCAACTCCTCGGTGTCACGGCAGACCGCGCACGCCAGCCCGGCGCCGGTCAGCAGCCGGGCCGTCCGCTCCCCGTCCCGCGCCGTCGGCATCAGGACGAGCACCCGGTCGTCGCGGTCGCTCACGCATGCCCCCCGGGCAGCATCGGGGCCTTGCCCCCGTACTGCGGCACCCCGGTCATCACCCCGCGGAATTCCGTCAGGGCGTCCCCGACCGCCACCCCGCTGGCCGAGATCTTGAGCTCCCGCAGGGACCGCTCGTGCTCCCCGGTCCGCTTCTTGAACACACTGACCGCCTGCTTGATCTCGCCCACCGCCTCGAAGTACCGGAACAGCAGGACCGTGTCGGCCAGGTAGCTCACGTCCACGTCCCCGGCCATGCCGCCGCCCACGATCATCCCGTGCTGGGCCACGACCATGATGGTCAGGATGCCCTTCTGGTTCAGGTAGCTGAACATCTCGTGCAGGTGGGTGGTCAGGTACCGCTCCTCCGGCATCGCGTTCAGGTACCCGTTCAGGCTGTCGATGATGATGACCTTGGCCCCGGCCTCGACGGACCGCCGGACCTCGTGGGCGAACGCCCCGGGCGACATCTCCGCCGGGTCCACCTGCTGGGCGTGCAGCTTCCCTTCCGCGATGTACTCCCGCACCCCGCCCGCCTTGGCCAGGCACAGTTTCTCGACCCGCTCGACCAGCGTGTCCAGCACCTCGTCGAACATGTACACCGCCGCCTTGTGGCCGGCCTTCATGGCGGTGACGGCGAACTGCATGGCGACGGTCGACTTGCCCACCCCGGCCGGCCCGAGCATGAGGGCCGTCGAGCCGGTGGTGAGGCCGCCCGCCAGCATGGCGTCCAGGTTCGCCACCCCGCTGGGGAGCGACTCGCGGGTGAACCGCTCGTGGTGCTCGGCCGCCACCAGCCGGGGGTGGACGATGACCCCGCCCTGGACGATCTCGTAGTCGTGGTACCCCTCGCGGAAGTTCGCCCCCCGCACCTTGGTGGCGTACATCCGCCGCCGCGCCCGGCCGTACTGGGGGAGCGTCCGCTCGAACACGATGCTGCCGCCCACCAGGCTCTCCGGCTGCACCTCGCCGAACGGCGACGACCGGTCGTCGAGGAGCAGGACGGTGGCGCGCCGCTCGACGAAGTACTCCTTCATGGCCAGCAACTGCCGGCGGTAGACGAGGGGGCTGCCGGACAGGAGCCGCATCTCGGACAGGCCGTCGAACACGACGTGCCTCGGCTTCGCCTTCTCGACCGCGGCGAAGATCGCCTGGGTGGTCTCCCCCAGCTCCGTCTCGGACGGGTGGAAGACCGACGACTCCGGCTCCCCGGCCATGTTCGCCGCCGACTTCGTCAGGTCGCACACGTCCACCCCGTGCAGCGCCCACCCGTGTGCCGCGCAGGTGCTCTCCAGGTCGCGGCGGGACTCGGTCAGGGTGATGTACAGGCACGGCTCGCCGGCCCCGGCCCGGCCGAGGACGTACTGGAGGGCGATCGTCGTCTTGCCCGAACCGGGGTCGCCCTGGACGAGGTAGAACCCCTCGCGGAGGAGCCCGCCCATGAGCACGTCGTCGAGGCCGGGCACCCCGGTGGGGACGAACTTCGCGTTATCCATTCGCCCCTCGGCGGGCCGGGCCGGAGGGGACGCGGAGGAGGGCCTCCAGATCGACGCGGCGGTACAGGCGGTAGCGGTTGACCGGGTGCCGCCGCGGCGTCAGCTTCCCGGCCCGGTCCCAGTTGCGGAGGGTGGACGGGCTGACGCCGAGAAAGGCGGCGGCGTCCTTCACCGTCAGGTAGCGGTCCAGCTTTTCGGCGGAACGTGCCATCGGGCAGAACCTTGTCAAAGGTTGACAACCCAGAGTTAAGATACGGATTGCGGAAGTGGTCATCCACAGATCCCTCGGGGTGACCGATACGGCCGAGAAACCGACGGGCGAGCCTCGCTCGATCTGCTAACCCGAGAGTCCGGCTGTTAACCACCGGGTCTCGGCCATCTCCGAGACTCCGAGACGTTTTGCCCCTCCAGAGCCCCTCAACCGGCCGCCCGGCGTATCTCTCGGGGATGAGCGAGCATCAGATCGGAGACGCCGCCCGGTATCGCGGAACGTGAAAATGCTACGGGGAAAGGGCAGAAACGCGAACACCCCGGGAGGGTCTCTCCCGGGGTGTCGGTGTTAACGACTCGGTCGGTGCGAGTTCGCACCGGATCGCGAGCTCCCCTGGTGAGACAGGTTACAACTCACGTTTTGCGCGTGAATCGCGCGAGATTCGGCCCGAGAGATTGACGCTACCGGTTGGGGTTGAATGGGTAGTGGAAATACTCTCGCGTCGGTGCGACTGATTCTGGGGAAGTTCGCAACCGTTCACCGGGGGGTGGTTGAGGGAACAGTTGCGAACTCGCCGCTCTTCCGGGCCAGTTGACTGTGCGGCGGTATGTCGGACGAATGGTACCTGCTTCTCAATAACCCGTTTCGCCATCATGCACTTCATCTCGGCGCGGGGCCGGGTGAGCCAGTCGTAGTGGTTCCACCTCCGCTTCTTCAGCCGCGGCTCGAGCCGGTCGGGGCGGTCTTCCGCATCATCTCCGGCGTCTTCCCCCGCAGGTCCCCCATCTGCATCGCCGCCTTGAGCGACCGGAGGTCGAGTTCGTTGTTCCACCGGGCCCGGTACAGGGCCCCCAGCTCCTCCCGGGTCACCTGCCGCGGGTCGAGCAGGGTCGTCACCTCCACCACCGACTTGGTCCGGAAGCCGGGCTGGGCGACTCGCACCCGCGCCTCCCGGACGGTGATCGACTCCGGCATCTCCCGGTACGCCTCCCGGTCCAGCGACCGGATCGATGTCGGCTTCGGCCAGCTCACGCCGTGGTCGTCCGGGCCGAGCCGCCGCCCCCGGCGGAAGTCGGCGCGCCGGTGGGCCTTGTTCAGCCGGCTGACCAACTCCAGGCCCCGCCCCCGGAGCATGTGGATCGTCGCCCAGTTGGCAGTCAGGCTGTCGGCCAGAACGACGTCGCCGGGGACCACCACGTCCCACAGCCGGCGAAGGAGGCGGACCTCCCCCTGGCCCTTGCCGGCGTACCGGCAGAACCCGAGGCTCACGACCGCCCCGCGCGCCAGCGAGATCACCGCCCCGACCCGGGCGATCGGGGACCCGAGGCCCGGCTTCTGGTTGTGCACCTGCGGGTCGGCCGCCTGGCTCGCCGGGGTGTCCGGCATGGTGACCGTGGTGCCGTCGAACAGATACACCCGCCGCCCCTTCCAGAGCCAGCCCGACCGGGCCTTGACGTCCACGGACCGACCGACCGAACACGCTGCGGCGGAGAGGAATGCCTCGGGCAGGCGCTTCCGGGCGCGGCCGTACGCCCCGGTCCGGGCCGAGCACGGCTTGAGGCCCCGGGCGACCCGATGGGCGAAGAGGCGGGCGACGGCGGCCCGGCAGGAGTGGTCGGGGCTGAGGACCTGGCCGAGGAACACCCACAGGGTCACCAGTGGGGAGAACACCCGGTCCAGCCACCCGCCGACGGCGGCCAGCGCCTGGGTGAGAACCTCGTCGGTGAGGACGTCGGT
>JAFKFQ010000133.1 GCA_017308215.1 bacterium
CACTCGGTTCCCACACCCGCCGCAGCGACCCGCACCGCGGCCTTCGTCACCGGCTCGCCGCGGAGGGTTTCGAGCTCGCAGACCGGCTCGGCGAACATCCGCACCCCGGCCGGGGTGGTCTTCAGCCGGAGCTCGATCGGCAGACTGAACGCCTGGTTGAACGGCATGCCCGGGAAGTCCATTTGCGCCCAGCCGACCTGGATCGCCCGCCCGCCCGGCGCCCGGTTGAAGCACTGGGCGGCGTAGAACGCCCCGTGGTGGACCCGGAACTTGCCGGGGTGGTCCGGGGTGAACGTCCGCCCGTCGAACGTGCCGACCGCGTACTCGGCGTTGGCGGCGAACAGCACCCACCGCTTCCGCCCGGCGTCACCGTCCACCGGCAGCTCGATCAGCTCGGGGCACTCGAAATACCCCTCGACGCGGCCGGTCCGCTCCCAGCGCCGCAGGTCCGTACTGCGGTAGAACTCGGCGTAGTCCTTCCTGTCGGTCTTGGTGTAGACCGCGATGACCCAGTGCTTGCCCGGCTCGTACCAGATCAGCTTCGGGTCGCGGCCCTCGTCCCGCCGCTGGGGGATGACCGGGTTCTCGGGGAGGTACTTCCACGTCCGCCCCTTGTCGGTGCTGACCGCCAGCGCCTCGCCGGCCCTGGTGTCGGTGAACGCCGCGATCATGGCGTCCTTCCCCCACCCGCCGCTGTTCGTGGTGTCCACGTGGGCGCTGCCGCTGAAGCAGTGGTCCTTCGCCATCGTCCGCGGGTACAGGGCGTAGGGGAGTTCCTCCCAGTGGACGAGGTCCTTGCTGACCGCGTGGCCCCAGTACATGTTCCCCCACTTCGGGCCGAACGGGTTGCTCTGCCAGAACAGGTGCCACTCGCCGTCGTGGTACACCATCCCGTTCGGGTCGTTGTTCCACCCCTGCATCTGGCTGAAGCGGAGCTGCGGGCGGAGCGCCTCGGCGTACACCGGCTGGGCGTGGCGAATCGCGTCTGACGACTCGATCAGGTCGATCCCGCGGTTCGTCTCGGGCACCTTCTTCGCCGTGATCTTCGCCGTCTTGCCAACGTACTCGGGCACGTCGAGCCGCGCCCACCACTCGGCTTTGTCGGGCGCCAGGTTGATGTCGAAGTTGTGGATGAGCTTGCCGTCCACCTCGACCGTCATCCGCACCACCTTCGCCGCGTTGCTGACCGGGAAGAGCAGGTACTTTTGGGTGACTGCCACGTCGCGGCTGCGATCCGCCGTCGGCGTGACCTTCCCCTCGGTGCCGACCTTGTTGGCGCTCTGGACGATGTGATCGACGTTGACGTGCCCCCACCCGCCGGTCGCCGCGTCCACGACCTGGAGGGCGACCCGCTTGCCGCGCAGGTCGGTCACGTCCCAGTAGACCGGGGCGAGCTCCTCGCTCCCGCCGGGCTCGTCGTTCGGGCCGGTGGCGGTGCGGACGACCTTGCCGTCGAGGAGCAGGTTGAGGCACGTCTTCCCCTCGTGCTTGCCGCCGCCGATGAGGAAGTTCAGGTACGGCCGCTCGACCGTGAACGGCGGCGAGGTGAGGGTGCCGGTGGCGGCGTCGCCGCCGCGGAAGCTGTTGACGAGCCCCTTGCCGCGGAACCCGGTGACCGGCATCTGGTTGGGGAGCGTGCCGCGGGCCGGGCGGTCGCCGAACGCGGTGCCCTCGGCCTTCCAGGCGCCGTAAGTGTCGCCCTCGAAGTCGGCGACGAGGATGTCGGGGTCGGCGGCCACAGCGGACAGGGCGGACCACGCGGCGACCACGGCCGCAACGGAGAGGCGTCGCATCCCAGCTCCTCAGAGGCGGGCGCCGGCGGCACCCGGGCACGGCTTGTTATAACCCGCCCGCGGGCCGGCGTGTGAGCGGATGGCGCAGAGCCGCGCCCGCAACACGCCGGCTCGGGCGACCCGGCCCGCCCTCGCCTCTCGGCACGCCCGCTGCACCCGGACCCCCGCCCAGGGAGTGAGGACACCATGACCGATCCGACCAAGCGACCGGGTGACATCCCACAGCGGGAGGACGACACTGCCCCGTCCGAACCCACCCGGATGGGCCGCGACGACCCGTCACCGAGTCCGCAGCAGCAGGCGGAAGCGACACCCAAGCCGGCGCCGCGGCGCGACAACCAGGCCGAGGCGATCACCGGCGCGCCGACCGTTTGAGATGGTGTCTACTGATCCGTTGCAATTCGATTGAAGCGATCGGATTTGGTGGGGCCGGCGAGACGCCGGCCCCACCAAATCAGCTGCATAACCACCTGCCCGAATGCGTCACGTGGCGCGGTCGCCGTTGACCGTCGGCCGCTCGGCCGAGTAACCTCCTTCGCCCCCGACATGGAGGTTCCCGTGACGAGCCGATACCTGATCCTGGCCGGCCTGCTCGTCGTCTCCGGCGCCGCCGGTGCCCAACCCCAGCCCCCATCACTTCCCCGCGTGCCGATCGTCCCGGGGCCGCCGCCCGGTGAACCGCCCGTGGAGGAGCTGGTCAGGCAGCTTGAGGCTTTGCAGCTGCAGAAGGCTACACTCCTCGGCGAGGAGGAGAAGCTGAAGAGCTCGATCGCGAAGCGGCTCTCGGACCTCCAAGAGCGTATGAAGAAGGTCGAAGGCGTGAAAGCGAACGCGAGCGCGAAGGCCGGCGGCGCCAAGAAGGACGAGCAAAAGGTGGCACAGCCGGTCGGGCCGCAGCCGGGCCAGATCCTTCAGTCCTCCGAGCTCGAGGTCGTTCGCGAACGTCTGGAGAAGTTGGAGTCCAAGGGGGGGAGGTGAGGCCAGCGCCGACCCCGCCGGACATGCCGTTCACGGACATCCTCGTCCGGTGCGAGCCGAACTCCGACCGGAGATGAGCGAACCGCCGACCGCACGCCACCTGATTCTTCGACAGTCGGCCGCGACTGGCGCAACGACCTGATGAGGTGGTGAGCGGGGTTTCGTAGGTCGGGTCGAGTCTTCGAGACCTGACACGGCAGATCCAGCCACCGATGAGAATCGGGCGGGGCGTCGAACCCGCGTGGGTCGGGGTAGGGGGCGTCTCTCGATGAACTCCGAGCTGCGGTGTCAGGTCTCGAAGACTCGACCCGACCTATGGGAGCCCAAAGCCCCGAGTCGTCACCGCCCCCGAATCGTCCAGCGCGACAGGTAGCTCTTCAGCCCGCCCATTGTGTTCTGCCGGCCGGCGAAGCCGACGTAGCCGTCGGGCCGCACGAGGTAGATCGCGTCCTGCGACAGCCCCACCTTCCGCGCCGCGGCGCCCCACGGGAACGCGTGGACCGGCACGTTCGCGCCCGCGGCAACCTCGCGCAGCGCCGGGCCGACCGCGCCGTACACGTGGACCTGCCAGTCCCGCGCCACCAGCGGGGCGAAGTTGTCCGGCGACACCAGCCACGGGAGGCGGTCGCCGGCGTGGACGCGGCCGGCGGCGCCGATGCTCAGCGGGCTCGGGCGGTACTCGATCCGCGTCTGCGAGATGAGCCGGAACATCGCCCGCCGCACCGCCGGGACCTTCGCCGCCAGCGGCATCACCCGCGGCATCCACACGCGGCGGAGGAACCAGCCGCGCAGGCCGGGGTCGATCACGAAGCTGAACAGCCGGTCGGTCGAGGCGACGAGCGTGCGGGCGAAGCGGATGCGCTCGGGCTCGTAGCTGTCGAGCACGGCCGGCGCCGCCTTCCCGCCCACGACCGCGGCGAGCTTCCACGCCAGGTTGACGGCGTCGAACCGCTCGGCGACGCGGTGGTGGATGCTGTACGTCGAGAACCAGTTCACCGCGGTGACCCGCAGGCCGAGCAGGTGCTCGACCGTCGGCCGCACGTCCTCGTAGGTCAGGTCGCGGCGGTCGGCGAGGGCGGCGGGGAGGATGCCGATGACCCGGACCATGCCGGCGCGGCGGAGCGGGAAGCCGAGGCAGAACTCGTCCGGCGCGAGGCTGGCGTTCACGTACTCGTCCGGCGACCAGCCCTCGCCGGCCACGTCGGCGACGTAGAACCGACTCTCGTAGGTGCCGCCGGGGAACCCGAACCCGAGCGCGTGCCGCACCGCGCTGCGGGCGCCGTCACACCCGCACAAGTAGGCGTAGTCGGTTTCGGTCTCGCCGGCGGCCGTGCGCAGCCGGGCGTGAACGCGGTCGCCCTCGTCTTGGAGCCCGACGAGCGTGGTGTTCCACTCGACCGACACGCCGGCCTCGCGGAGGCGGTCGAGCAGGTAGCGCTCGTGGTCGTCCTGTGGGTAGCTGAGGACGAATGGGAACGGGCTGATGGTGCCGCCGATGTCGCCGAGCTCGAACCCCGCCCGGAGCCGACCGCGGTCCCAGAACCGCCCGCCGGTCATCTTCAGCCCGCCGGCGACGACCCCGTCGGCGATCCCGAGCTGACGGTAGAGTTCGAGTGTGCGGGCGTGGACGGCCATCGCCCGCGACGCCTCCCCGGGGCCGGCGTTCTTCTCGACGACGCGCGGCCGGACGCCGGCGCGCGCGAGCCACAGGGCGAGCACCAGCCCCGTCGGCCCGGCGCCGACCACGAGCACCTGCGGGCGGTCGGCGTCGGCCACGGCGGCGCTCCCGTTACTGGAGGGAAATGTTGAACGTGCTCTCACCCGCGGGCACGACGGTCCGCAGGCCGGACGTGTCGGTCGTGGCGAACCGAGCGGGGAGCAACGCCTTCCCGTTCGCCGTCGCGGACACGGTGACGGCGTACCGCCCGGCGACGAGGTTGGTCGTGTAGGCGCCGTCGGCGCCCGTCTTCGTGGTAACGGCGGTGACGGCCGGGCGGTCGAGCGAGACGAACGTCAGGTCGGCGTTTGCCACCGGCTCCCCCTTGTACGTCACGACGCCCTTCACCGCCGGGCCGCCCGCCGCGCCCTTCTTCGGCTCCTCGACCTTCTTGGGTTCGGGGACGGTCGTCTTCTTCGGCTCCGGCTCGGCCGTCTTCTTCGGTTCCGGGGTCGGCGTCTTCTTGGGTTCCGGTTCGACCGTCTTCTTGGGCTCGGGAGTCGTGGCCTTCTTGGGCTCCGGCTCGGCCTTCAGGTCGGCGCGGACCTTCTCGATCGCCTCGTGCAACAGGAACGCCTTGCGCGCCGGGTCGGCCTCCTTCGCGGCGGTCGTCAGGCTCTCCTCGATGATCTTTTGGGTGGCCGGGCGGTGGCCCAGCAGCGGGCGCGACGTGCGCAGGGCGCCCTCGTAGAGGCGGTACGCGCCGGCGTAGTCCTTCCCCTGGTTGTAAAGGTCGGCGCCCTTGTTGTGGACGTCGGCGAGGGAGTCGCGCAGCGCCTTGTCGAAGGCGGGGTCGGCGGCCCCGGCGGAGGCGACGAGGGACACGGCGAGCGCGAGGGCGGCGCAGCGGGACATGGCGGGCTCCGGCGGGTTGGGACGCGGGCATGATACGCCGCCCCGCCGGCCGCCGCTACGGCGGGTTGGTGTTCCCCGCCGGCCCGGGAATCGCAACAATGCGCTCGTCCCACCCCGCACCGGAACCCGCCATGCGTGCCTCCGTGTCCGTCGCGCTCGCCGCCGTCCTGGGTGTCATTGAGGTCGGCGGGCCGGCCGCCCCGGTGCCGCTGTTCAACGGCACCGACCTCGC
This sequence comes from bacterium, assembly GCA_017308215.1. GTDB lineage: Bacteria > Planctomycetota > Planctomycetia > Gemmatales > Gemmataceae > Urbifossiella. Next base: position 5,576 of record JAFKFQ010000133.1, read on the forward strand.
CGGCTGGAAGGCGTTCGGCCGGGCCACGAAGGACGGCCCGACCACGCCGGTCGACGCGAAGGAGACGTGGACGGTGACGGCCGGCGTGCTCCGTTGCACCGGCCGCCCGACCGGCTACCTCGTGACCGAGAAGGAGTACGCCGACTACGAGCTGGCGCTGAAGTGGCGCTACCCGGCCGGGCTGAAGGGCGGCAACAGCGGGGTGCTGGTCCACGTGCAGAAGGGCGACACCGTGTGGCCGGTGAGTGTGGAGGCGCAGCTGCGGGCCGGGCGCGCCGGCGACCTCTGGCTCCAGACCGCCGCCGAGGTGAAACTGACCGTCGACCCGGCCCGTCGTGACCCCGACGACAAGACCCAGCGCCACATCTGGCGGGCGCCGAAGGACGGCGACGTGGAGCGGCCGACCGGCGAGTGGAACGACTACCGGATCGTGTGCCGCGGCGGGTCGATCGAGGTGGCGGTGAACGGCCGGGTGGTGAACGGCGGCACCGACTGCAACCTGAAGAGCGGCCGCATCGCGCTCCAGAGCGAGGGGACGGAGATCGAGTTCAAGGACGTCACGGTGCGCGGGGTGAAGTGAGCCGGGCGGTTCGGGTCTTCGTGGTGCGTCGACCGCTCGATGTCGGCCCGGGCGAACGGCCGGCGTGAGCCGGCTGGCGGCTGGCGGCTGGCGGCTGGTGGCTGGTGGCTGGTGGCTGGTGGCTGGTACGGGTGCCCGAGCGGACCACCCAGGTGACCGGACGCCGTGTCAGGTGCCCGTACCAACGACCAGCCGGCTCACGCCGGCCGTTCGCCGGACCCGACACCGAGAGGTCG
>JAFKFQ010000134.1 GCA_017308215.1 bacterium
GTCGGCCGTGCATCGCTGCACGGTCCGGCGGCCGCCGGTGGGCGGGTGTCGGGTTCCGGCGCGGTGCCCCAGCCGGCCGCTCGTGCCGCGGGGGTCGCAGGGTTGCCCCTGCTCGGTCGCCCGGACGACCGCCCCCGCGGGCGCACCAGGACAGTGCATCCCGCGCGGCAAACGGACTGGGGAGGAAGACACAGTCCGGGTGTGTGCGCCGAGTCCGAAACTCCTGCCGCGGTCCGGGCCGACAACAGGGACGGTGGGGCCACACCCGACACCTCACACCAATATTGGCACCGCCGGTTGCCTGCCCGCGGCGGATTGGCCGGCCCTCGCCCCGATCGGGCTCCTCAATCAGCCGCGTAACTACCGGTTCGACTGGAATCTACGGACGCCCCAGACGGACTTGGGATGGTAGGACGGGAAGTGGGTTTTTCGCCCACCCGGGCAGATCGACGCCGAGGGGAATGAGAATCATCAGGAACGACGCCAGGCTACGGGCGGACGTCAACAAGTGAATGACAGTGGACGTGCTTAACGCTCTCTGCCGCGTTGTGCTTCGCGCTACGTCTTTCGTCATAGTCCGGCTGGTCGTTGGTACAGGCGCGAATACCAACGACCAGCCGGCTCACGCCGGCCGTTCGCCAGACCTGAACATCGATCGCCAGACGGACCTCTACTAACCCCCGAGCCGCACGTCACTCCGCCCCGATGCCGTACTGTTCGATCTTGCGGTAGAGCGAGCTCAACCCGATGTCGAGCCGCCGCGCCGCCTCCTTCTTGTCCGGCGACAGCCGCAGCAGTCGCTCGATGTGCCGCTTCTCGAACCGCCGCACCGCCTCGTCCAGCGGCTCCGCCGCGGAGGGGTCGTCCGCCGCCGGCGCCAGGTCGGGCGGCAGGTCGGCGGGCGTGACGAGCGGACCCTCGCCGAGGATGACCGCGCGCTGCAGCGCGTTCTCCAGCTCGCGGACGTTCCCCTTCCACGCCGCCGCCTGGAGCAGCGGCATCGCCTCGCGGCTGACCCCGGCGACCTTCTTCCCCATCGCCCCGGCGTGTTTGGCGAGGAGGTGCTCGACGAGTTCGGGGATGTCCTCGCGCCGGTCGCGCAGCGGCGGCAGGTGGAGGACGACGACGTTGAGCCGGTAGAACAGGTCTTCGCGGAACCGCCCGGCGGTGACCTCGGCGGGCAAGTCCTTGTTCGTCGCCGCGACGATCCGCGCCTCGACCCGCACCGGCTCGGCGGCGCCGACCGGCGTCACCTCCTTCTGCTCGATCGCCCGCAGCAGCTTGGCCTGCGTCGCCGGCGGGAGTTCGCCGACCTCGTCCAGAAAGACCGTCCCCGCGCCGGCGGCGGCGAACACGCCGGGGGCGTCGGCGTCGGTCGTAGAGAATGCCGCGGCGCGCTGGCCGAACAGGTGCGCTTCGAGCCGGTCCGACGGGATGGCGGCGCAGTTCACCGCGACGAACCGGCCGTCGGTCGGCTTGGCGGCCTGGGCGGTGCGGTGGATGTCGCGGGCGAGCAATTCCTTCCCGGTCCCGCTCTCGCCGGTGATGAGCACGGTCGCGCCCGTCGGCGCCGCCTTGCGGGCCATCGCCACCACCAGCCGCACGGCCGGCGTGCGCCCGACCACCATGTCGGAGGCATCGGCCTCGCGGTGCAGCTCGCGGCGGAGCCACTGGTTCTCGCGGTGCAGGTCGCGCTGCGCGAGCAGCCGGCGGATCTTGCGGTCCACCTCACGCAGGATGATCGGCTTCATCAGGTAGTCGTGGGCGCCCTTGTGGAAGGCGTCCACGGCGCTCTCCACCGTGGCGTAGGCGGTGAAGATCAGGACGAACGTCTCGGGGCTGACGCGCGCGACGCGCTCCAGCACCTCGATGCCGTCGATGCCGGGGAGGTTTACGTCGCAGAGGATCACGTCGTACCGGTTCCGCCCGACGAGCCCGAGCGCGGCCTCCCCCGACGCCGCGGAGTGGACCGCGAACCCCTCCTGGTGCAGGTACTCGGCGACGTTGGCGCGGATGACCGGCTCGTCGTCCACGACGAGAACGGATGCCACTGCGCTGCGGGGTGTTGTCATCTTGATCTCCCAACGCCCGACGCCGCCCGGGGTTGCCACCCCGGGCTATTGACTGCCGCCCCTTCGGGGCTTCAACCCGGCATCGGCTTTCAGCCCCGAAGGGGCGGCAGTCAATAGCCCGGGGTGGCAACCCCGGGCGGCGTCCACGCGGCGGTCGGCGTCCGCGGTGTCTCGGGAACCTCGTTCCCTGCACTCCACTCCTCGGCTGCCGGGAACACCAGCCGGAACGTCGTCCCCTCGCCCGGCCGGGAGTCACACTCGACCGTGCCGCCGTGGGCGTCCACCAGCTTCCGCGTCACGAACAGGCCGAGGCCGGTGCCGTGCTTCTTCGTCGTGAAGTACGGGCGGAACAGCCGCTCGCGGTGCGCCGGGTCGATGCCGTGGCCGTCGTCGCTTACGGTGACGACGAGCTTCCCCGCGTCGTGCGCTGCGGCAATCAACACCCTGCCGCCCTTGCCGGTGGCGTCGATGGCGTTCAGGACGAGGTTGAAGAACACCTGCACGAGCTGGTCGCGCACGCCGTCGAGCGGCGGCAGGTCGGCGGGCACGTCGGAGCGGACCTCGCGGTTCTTCACGCCCTTGTAGTACTTGGCGATGCCCAGCGCCTCGTCCACGATGCCGCGGAGCGCCACGCGGCCGCGGCTGTCGCTGGCCGGGCGGCTGAACGTCACCAGCTCGCGGAGCGTCGTCTGGATGCGCGTCAGCTGTGCGGTGACGAGGCCGAGGCGCTCGCGGGTGTGGTCGTCGAGGTCACGGCGTTCGAGCATCTGCACGATTGTGCTGACCGCGGTCAGCGGGTTCCCGACCTCGTGGGCGATCCCGGCGGCGAGGAGACCGAACGCCGCCATCTTCTCCTGGTGGAGCACCTGTGCCTGGCTCTCCTGGAGCTGGCGCGTCCGCTCGGCGATGCGCTCCTCCAGCCCCGCGTTCACCGCGGCGAGCTCGTCGCCGACCCGGCGCAACAGCCGCACCAGCGCCACCGCCGCCCACGCCACCCACACCAGCACGATGAGCGTGAACAGGAGCGTGGTGACGCCGGCCCCGTAGGTCGGCACCGAGGCGTAGAGCACCGCGTAGCCGACGCAGTTCACCGCGCACGTCCACCCGGTCACGAGCGGCGAGTAGCGGATGGCCGCGCACAACACCGAGAGGATCGAGTAGTGCCGGAACGGGCTTTCGGGGCCGCCGTCGAGGTAGCACAGGAGTCCGATGAACAGCGCTTCGAGTGACGACACGATGAGTGGCGACCCGCCGAGGAACACGCGGCCGTGCCACGAGTGGTACGTGTCGAGGACGGTGAACACGAACCCGAGCCCGAGGAGGACGTTGAGCGGGAACGGGTCGGCGAGCGTGACGGCGTTGGCGTACAGATAGCCGACGACGAGGCCGAACCAGCGGATGCGGACCGCCACGGCCTCGGCGTTCACGTCCCACCGGGCGGGGGACGGGTCGGCGTTCGCAGGGGAATCAGGCATTCACGCTTATTCTAGGCCGGCGCCGCGTACCCTAGCGGGGTGTGCGTGCGGAGGGCGGGTGATGGCGAAGTCGGCGGCGAAGGTGGTGCTGTTCGTGGGCGCGGGCGCGAGTGGTGCGGCGGCGGCGTTCCAGCAGGTCGCCGGGCGCCTCGGGCTGCCGTGGGCGGCGA
>JAFKFQ010000135.1 GCA_017308215.1 bacterium
GACGACGCGGCGACGGCCGTCGCGGCGGCGGTCGTCTTCAGGAAGTCCCGGCGGTTGCTCGATTCGGACATGGGAAAGGCTCCTTTGGAGAGTGTGCAGTGTGCAGGAGACAGTAGGCAGCAAGAAAAGGCACCGAAGCGACGTGCTTCTGCTGCCCACTGCCCACGGTCCACTGCCCACCGTTCATTCGGACTTCTTCACGACCTTCGGCTTCAGCCCGGCGAGTTCGGGCTGTTCCTCTTCGGCCAGCACCACGCGGAACCCGATCACGTCCATGCGCGTGAGCCACCAGATGCTCTGCGGCTCCTGCGGGTCCCACTTCATCCAGCTCTTGTCGGACACGCGCCGGGCCGCGCTGCGGCAGCGGTCGGCCTTGTCCGCCCACGACCCGCCGCGGACGACGTGGCTGAACTTGTCCGCCGTCGGGATCACCACCGGGTTCAGGTTGATGGCGACGGCCGCGCGCCGCTCGTAGGTCTTCGGGTCGTACTGGTCGAGGGTCCACTCCCACACGTTGCCGTACAGGTCGTGCAGGCCGAACGGGTTCGCCTTCCGCGTGCCGACCTTGTGCGTGCACCCCTTCGGCTTGTTCGGGAAGTTCTCCTCGTCCGGCGAGTTGTCCTTGAACCAGGCGTAGTCCTTGAGCGGCCCCGGGTCGTTCCCGAAGGAGTAGGCCGTGTCGCCCTTGCCCGCCCGCGCCGCGTACTCCCACTCGGCCTCGGTCGGCAGGCGGTAGTTCTTGCCCGTCTGCTTCCGCAGCCAGTGGCAGTACATGAACGCCGCGTGGTGGGTCATGCAGATGGCCGGGTGCCCCTCGCGGCCGTGCTCGTAGGTCTCGTCCACGAACGTGTTCGTCGGGCGGGTGATGGCGTCGGCCTTGAACCCCTTCGCCCGGTCGTCGTTGGCGACGAGGAACGCCCCGTCGAACCAGAACAGGTCGAACTCGTCCCACGTCACCTCGCACTTGCCCATCCAGAAGTTGCCGACCTTCGCCTTGTACCGCGGCCCCTCGTTCGCCTCGCGCCCGGCCTCGCCGTCCGGGCTGCCGACGGTGACCTCCCCGCCGGGGACGTATACCATCTCGAACTGCGACTTCATCTCGAACTTCTGCTTCGTGTTCTCGTCGACCTTGAACGCCGACAGCTTCTCGACGAAGTTCTTCGGTTCGAGTTTGGGGGCGGGTTTGGCGGGCTGGGCGGGCGTCGGACCGGCCGCGGCGAGGACGGCCCCCGCGGCGGCGAGGGCGGTGGCGGCGAGTGTGAAACGGGGACGCATTCTGTTACAGTCTCCGATGGGGCGGCCGGTGTCAACAGTCGGGCCGCCGGAACTGGGCGTTGGCGGGGGGATCTCGGATGTTCGTCCGGGCCGGGCTGATCGCCGTTCTCGTCTATGCTATCCCGTCGGTCCCCGCCCGTCCGGCGCCGCCGGCCGCCCCGGCGCGCTTCGAGTTCGAGTCCAAGCACATGGGGACGACGTTCCGCGTCGTCCTCTACGCGGCCGACGAGAAGGCCGCGAAGGCCGCCGCCGACGCCGGGTTCGCCCGCGTCGCCGCGCTCGACCGGTGCATGAGCGACTACAACCGCGACAGCGAGCTGATGAAGCTCTGCGCCGCGTTCCGCACCGAGGTCGGCCCGCCGGTGCCGGTGAGCGACGACCTGTTCGCCGTGCTGTGGCAGGCGCGGGAACTCGCGCGGCGCTCCGACGGCGCGTTCGACGTCACCGTCGGCCCCGTGGTGCAACTCTGGCGGCACGCGCGGCGCACGCAGCAGTTGCCGGACAAGGACGAACTCGCGGCGGCGATGCGGAAGGTCGGCTGGCGGAACGTCGAGCTCGACCCGGTCCGCCAGACCGCCCGCCTGCTCGTCCCCGGGATGCAACTCGACCTCGGCGGGATCGCGAAGGGCTACGCCGCCGACGCCGTGCTCGCGCTCCTGCGGCAGCGCCACGGCATCCGGCAGGCGCTGGTGGCGGCCGCCGGCGACATCACCTGCGGCGACCCGCCGCCCGGCCGCGACCACTGGGAGGTGGACGTCGCCCCCATCGCCCGCGGGCAGGAGCCGCGGCACCTGCGGCTGGCGAACGCGGCCGTGTCCACGTCCGGCGACCTGGAGCAGTTCGTCGAGATCGGCGGCGTGCGGTATTCGCACATCGTCGACCCGCGCACGGGGCTGGGCGTCACCGGGCGGCGGAGCGTGACGGTCATCGCCCCGCGCGGGGTCACGGCCGATAGCATGACGAAGGCGGTGACGCTGATGCCGGCGGGCCGGGGGCTCGAACTGGTCGAGGCGTCACCGGGCGCGGCGGCGTTCATCGCCGTGGTCGGGCCGAACGAGGCGGTGCAGCGGACGGAGAGCCGGCGGTTCGGATCGTTCGTCGCCCAGTAACACCCGGAGACGCGACCGTGGACGAAATCATCCAGCAGGTGGCCGGGAAGGCCGGCATCTCGCCCGACCAGGCGAGGAAGGCGGTCGAGTCGGTGGCGGAGTTCCTGAAGGCGAAGTTCCCGGCGTTCGCGGCGCAGATCGACTCGGCGGTGCAGGGCGGCGGCAACCCGCTCGCCGGCCTCGGCGACAAACTCGGCGGCGTGTTCGGGAGCTGAGTACACGGACACCGTGGACACCACCCGGGGCGGCGTCCGCCGGGCGTTGGAGATTCACGCGACCGACGTTCGGCGTGAACCCCACCGCCGCGTACACCATCATTACAGCGATCAGCCCCGGGCCGATGGCCCGGGGTTTCGAGTTTCGTGCGAGAGTGTCATGAGCGCCGACCGGCCGGTGGACAACGCCCCGTACCTGACCCACGCCCACGCCGGCCTGACGATCGAGGGCTACTCCCGCGCCGCCGTCCAGAGCTACTGGCGCATCCCCGAACTGAAGCTCGGGTTCGACCTCGGCGCCCACCCGTGGGACTTCATGGGCACCGGGACGTGGTTCGTCTCGCACACGCACCTCGACCACGTCGCCGCGCTGCCGGTGTACGTCGCCCGCCGGCGGATGATGAAGATGGAGCCGCCGACGGTCTACGTCCCCGCCGAGTCGTTCGACGACGTGAAGAAGCTGCTCATGATCTTCCACCGCCTCGACCGCGGCCGGCAGGTGTGCGACCTGCGCGGGGTGGTGGCCGGCGACGAGATCCCGCTGTCGCGGGAACTGGTGGTGACGGTGTTCAACACCGCCCACACCATCCCGAGCCGCGGGTACGTGGTGTGGGACCGGCGGCAGAAGCTGAAGGACGAGTACGTCGGCCTGCCGGGGAACCAGATCCGCGACCTGAAGCTGTCGGGCGTGGAGATCACGCGCGAGGTGCGGATGCCGCTGGTCGCCTACACCGGCGACACGGCGCCGGCGGGGCTCGACGCGGAGCCGGCGTGCTTCGAGGCGAAGGTGCTGATCACCGAGATGAGCTTCATCCGCGAGAAGCACCGCCGCGACAAGATCCACAAGTTCGGCCACATGCACCTGGACGACTTCGTGGAGCGCGCCGATCGGTTCAAGAACGAACTGATTGTGGCCGCGCACTTCAGCACGCGCTACCACCCGACGGAGGTCCGCCGCCTCCTCGACGCTAGGCTGCCGTCGGCGCTGAAGCCGCGGATGCGGCTGTGGGTGTGACAATTCCGTCGGAGCCCGGAGCGTGAGCGACGGGGTGGGCGAACCCGCCTTCAAGGTGCGGAGAAGGCGG
>JAFKFQ010000136.1 GCA_017308215.1 bacterium
GATGACGAGCTTGCGGTACACGCCGCGGCGGTCCTCGATGACCTGGATCACCTCGTCGCCGTCCGCCGGCTCGACGGCGCCCATGCTCGCCACCTCGACGCCGGCGACTTTCAGCCGCGTGTACACCTTCGACCCGCGGTAGCGCGCCATCGGGTTCGCGCCGGTGAGGATGTCCGCCAGTACCTCGCACTGTTCCCAGATCGGCGGCACCACACCGTACACCTTCCCGGCGTGCTCGGCGCACTCGCCGACCGCGAACACGCCGGGCACCGCCGTCGCCAGCAGATCGTTGACGACGACGCCGGTCCTCACCGGCACGTTCGACGCCTCCGCCGCCTCGACGCGCGGCCGCACGCCGCACGCCAGCACCAGGATGTCCGCCGGCAGCACCTCGCCGCCCTTCAGCACCACGCCGGTGACGCGGTCGTCGCCGCGGACGCCCGCTGTCTCAACACCGGTGCGGACGAACACGCCCGCCTGTTCCACGGCTTGCCGCAGGAACATTCCGCCGGTGCGATCGACCTGGAGGTTCATCAGCGTCTCGGAGCGCTGCACCACGGTGACGTGCAGCCCGAGGTCGCACAGCCCCTTCGCCGCTTCGAGCCCGAGGAGCCCGCCGCCGAGCACTACGGCTGAACTCGCCGGCCGCGCCTCGGCGCGGATCTGCTCGCAGTCGGCGACCGTGCGGTACACGAACGCCCCCGCCTTCGGCTGCCCGTCCGGGCCGAGGAGGTTGTCGATCGGCGGCACGGTGGCGCGGCTGCCGGTGGCGAAGACCGCCACGTCGAACGGGAACACCTTCCCGCCTGCGGTGTGGATCAGCCGGGCCGCGGTGTCGAGCCGGCAGACGCGCACCCCGCTGTGGAAGTCGATCCCCTGCTCGGCGTACCACGCGCCGGTCTTCAGCGTGATCTCGTCGGTCTTGCCGCCGCCGAGGATGCGGCCGAGGAGGATGCGGTTGTAGCACCCGTGCGGCTCGTCGCCGAACACGCTCAGGTCGAACCGCCCGGCCGCGCCGCGGCGGAGCAGTTCGTCCAGCAGCCGGCCGGCGGCCATGCCGTTGCCGATGATGGCGAGCCGCTTCTTCATGCCGAAGTCCCCACGATGCGCACCGCCGCGATCTTGAACTCGGGCATCCGGCTCGTCGGGTCGAGCGCGGTGCCGATCAGCCGATTCGCCGCGTCGCGGCCGCCCCAGTGGAACGGCGCGAACAGCGTGTCCGGGCGGATCTCGGGCGTGACTTCCGCGGCGAACTCGGCCCGCCCGCGGCGGCTTTCGAGCGTCACCATCTGGCCGGGGCGGATGCGGTGGCGGCCCGCCGCCGCCGGGTGAATCTGGAGCGTCGGCGCCGGCTTGGCCTTCGTCAGCGCGCCCACGAGTCGGGTCTGCGCGCCCGAGTTGTAGTGCTCGCGGTAGCGGCCGGTGGTGAAGAAGAACGGGTAACTCGCGTCCGGCTCCTCGCCGGCGGCGCGGTGCGTGACCGGGAAGAACTTCGCCATGCCGTCGGCGTGGTGGAAGCGGTCGGCGAACAGCCGCGGCGTGCCCGGGTGGTCCTCCGCCGGGCACGGCCAGAACACGCCGTCCTCGCGGTCGATCCGCTCGTAGGTGATGCCGGCGTAGTCGGCGGCGCCGCCGGCGGTGGCGCGGCGGAATTCGTCGAAGACCTCGGACGGGCCGTAGAAGTCGAACTTGTCGCCGTGGCCGAGGCGCTCGGCGAGTTCGCGGAGGATGTCCAGGTCGCCGCGGACGCCGGTCGGCGGGCGCGACACCCGGCGGCGGCGGATGACGCGCCCCTCCAGGTTCGTCATCGTGCCTTCTTCTTCCGCCCACTGGTAGACCGGGAGGACGACGTGCGCGTGCCGCGTCGTCTCGTTCAGGAACGGGTCGCAGACGGTGAGGTGGTCGAGCGACGACAGCCGGCTGTCAATGCGGGTCATGTCCGGCGACGCGACGGCGACGTTCGAGCCCATCACGAGGAGTGAGCGGATGCCGCCGGCCGGTCCGAGCGCGTCGAGTAGCTCGAACGCGCTCTTCCCCTTGCGCGGCAGCGACTCGGGCGGCACGCCCCACACCGCGGCGGCGTGCCGGCGGTGCGCCTCGACCTCGATGAGCCGGTAACCGGGGAGTTGGTCGGCCTTCTGGCCGTGCTCGCGGCCGCCCTGGCCGTTCCCCTGGCCGGTCAGGCAGCCCCACCCGCTCGCCGGCTTCCCCGGCAGGCCGAGCGCCAGCGCCAGGTTGATGAAGGCGTGGACGGTATCGACGCCCTTGCTGTGCTGCTCCGCCCCGCGGCCGCTGAGGATCATCGCCGACCGCGCCGTGCCGAGCCAGCGCACCAGCTTCCGCAGCGCGGCCTCGCCGACGCCGGTCAGTCGTTCGACGTGCGCGGGGTGGTACGTCAGCACGGTGCGCCGGACGGCGTCGAAGCCGGCGGTGCGCGTGCGGACGTACTCGGCGTTGACGAGCCCTTCCTCGACGGCGAGGTAGAGGAGGCCGTTGGCGAGGGCCAGGTCGGTGCCGGGCGTGGCCTGGAGGAACAGGTCGGCGAGCTTCGCCGTCGCCGTCTTGCGCGGGTCGATGACTGCGAGCCGCCCGCCGTTCCGCTTCTGCCTCTCGAACCACTGCGAGATGGGCGGGAGCGTATCGGCCGGGTTCGAGCCGACCAGCAGCACGACCTCGGCGTCGGCGATGTCCTCGACGGGGAAGGGGAGGCCGCGGTCGATGCCGAACGCCCGGTTCCCGCCGGCCGCCGCGCTCGACATGCAGTAGCGGCCGTTGTAGTCGATGTTCGCGGTGCCCACGGCGACGCGGGCGAACTTGCCGAGCAGGTACGCCGTCTCGTTCGTCAGTGCCCCGGAGCCGAAGAAGCCCACGGCGTCGGCGCCGTGTTCCGCCTTCGTGCGGCGGACGGCGTCCGCGACGTCATCCAGCGCCGCGTCCCAGCTCGCGCCGCGCAGCTCGCCGCGGTGGCGGACGAGCGGCGTCGTCACGCGCTCGGGGTGGCGCAGCAGTGTCGTCGAAGTCCAGCCCTTGATGCACAGCTGGCCGTTGTTGACTGGGAAGTGCGGGTCGCCCTGCACCCCGGCCGGCGCGTCCGAACTGCCGTCGCCGACGATCATGCCGCACTGGTACGCGCAGTACGGGCAGTGCGTGCGGACGGCGAGCGCCGGTGGTGGGGCGAACTGGAGCGGGCGCATCGGGTCAGGCCGCCGGGAGGGTGATGAACACGGCGGCCCCTTCGACCTCCACCGGGTAGGTGGCGACGGCGCACACGTTCGGCTGGTCGCACTCGCCGTCGGTGCCGAACCGGAAGGCGTGGAGCGGGCAGACGACCTGGTGGCCGACGAGCATCCCGTCGGCGAGCGGGCCGTTCTTGTGCGGGCAGGCGTTGTCGGTGGCGAACACCTTGCCGTCGCGGGCGCGGAACACGGCGATCGTGCGCCCTTCGACGACGAACGGCCGCCCGAGCCCGACCGGCAGGTCGTCGAGGGCGCACAGCCGGACGCGCGCCGGCTTGCCGTTGCGACCGGGCGACTTCAGCGCGAGGGTTTGCATGGTGGCACCCGTTGGGGTTGAGGTTGCTGGCTTGTCGTCGCAGGCCACCCAGGGCTTCCGCCCTGGGCTAGCGAAGGCGCCCGCCGGGCTGAAAACCCCGGCTCGCCCAAGCCCGGAGGGCGCCTTGCTGCGCGTCCTCGAACTGGCCGGCGTACACCGGCTTCTCGCGCTCCAGCCACGGGTCGCGGTACGCGGCGATCGTCGCCTCGACCTCGCGGTCGAAGTAGTCCCACTGACCCGTCTCGTTCTCCAGGATGACGCGCTTGATCTTGTCGAGCCCGACGCGCGGCACGAAGTCGTAGGTCCGCTCCAGCCACTTGGCGTTGTCGCGGTAGTAGATGAGGAACCGGCCGATCACGGTCAGCGCCTCGGCCTGCGTCCTCACCCGGCACAGCACGTCGGTCTTCCGTACGCTCGCGCCGGCCGCGCCGCCGATCGACACCTCCCACTCGCCGCCCTCGGTGGCGATCACGCCCACGTCCTTCACCGTGCTCTCCGCACAGTTCCGCGGGCAGCCGCTGACGGCGAGCTTCACCTTCGCCGGGAACTCGAACCCCTGGTAGCGCTTCTCCAGGGCGATGCCGAGCGAGGTGCTGTCGTTCGTGCCGAACCGGCAGAACTCGCTGCCGACGCACGTCTTCACCGTCCGCAGCGCCTTCGTGTAGGCGTACCCGCTCGGCATCCCGAGGTCGGCCCACACGCGCGGCAGGTCGTCCTTCTTGATCCCGAGCAGGTCGATGCGCTGGCCGCCGGTCACCTTCACCATCGGCACGTCGTACTTCTTCGCCACCTCGCCGATCTTGATGAGGTCGTCGGCCGACGTGACCCCGCCGTACATCCGCGGGACGACCGAGAACGTGCCGTCCTTCTGGATGTTGGCGTGGACGCGGTCGTTCACGAACCGGGCGTCGCGCTCGTCGACGTACTCGTCGTTCCACAGACTTTTGAGGAGCGACGCGAGGCCCATCTTGCTCTTCTCGTCCACGCCGGTGCCGAGCTCGCGGAACACCGCCGACACGCTCTTGAGCCCGCGCTTCCGCACCTCGGCGACGAGCGTCGGCTTGTCCATCGGCACCGCCGGGACGTACCAGCCCTCGCTCGGGTCGGCCTTCACCGCCCCCGCGACCGCCTCGATCAGCCCCTTCACGAGTCCCTTGCAGCTGCCGCAGCCGGTGCCGGCCCGCGTCGCCTTGCCGACCGCGGGGACCGTACACTTGCCGGCCTTGATGGCGTCGCAGATGGCGCCCTTGCTGACGCCGTTGCAGTCGCAGATCTGGTGCGCGTCCGGCAGGTCGGCGAGCGACACGTTCTTCTTCGCCGAGCCGGCGGTGAAGAAGATTTCGAGCCGCCGCTCGGGGACGGGCGCCTCGGTCTTGAACAGCTCCATCAGGTTGTCGGCGGGGCCGAGGTCGCCGAGGAGGCACGCCGCGGAGAGCTTGCCGTCGCGGACGATCGCCTTCCAGTACACCTGCCGCGCCGGCTCGCTGTACTGCACCACCTCGTCGGTGTCCTTCAGGTCGCCGATGCGGCCCATGCTCGCCAGCTCGACGCCCATCACCTTCAGCTTCGTGGCGATCTTCGACCCGAGGTACCCCTTTTCGGGGTTGGTGCCGGTGAGCACGCCGGCGAGCACCTTCGTCTGCTCCCACAGCGGGGCGACGAGGCCGTAGACCATGCCGCGGTGCTGCACGCACTCGCCCACGCCGAAGACGTGCGGGTCGCTCGTGCGCATCTGGTCGTCCACGACCACGGCCCGTTCGCACGCCAGCCCGCACTCCTTCGCCAGGTCGGTGTTCGGGCGGATGCCGGCGGACACGACCACGATGTCGGCGGGGATTTCCGAGCCGTCGGCGAACTTGACGCCGGTGACGTGCGTGTGCCCCTGGATCTCCGCGGTGCTCGTCTTCGTTAGCGCCTTGAGGCCGAGCTTCTCGATCGTCTGCCCGAGCACCTTGCCGCCGGCCTCGTCGAGCTGCACGCTCATCAGCCACGGCGCCATTTCGACGACGGTGACGCTTGCCAGGTCGTGCGTCATCAGCCCCTTCGCCGCCTCCAGGCCGAGGAGCCCGCCGCCGATCACGACGGCGTTCGTCTTCCCCTTCGCGTAGTCGGCGATGTTGCGGCAGTCGTCGAGCGTGCGGAACACGAAGACGCCGTGCAGCGTGACCCCCGGCACCGGCGGCACGAACGGCTTCGAGCCGGTCGCCAGCACGAGCACGTCGTAGGGCTGCTCGACGCCGTCGGCGTAGACGACGCGCTGCTCGCGGTCGATCCGCGCGACCTTCTTGCCGGCGTGGAGCGTGACGCCGTTCTCCTCGTACCACGCGAGCGGGTTGAGGAAGATCTCCTTCGGGTCTTGCGTGCCGTTGAGCACGTTCGACAGGAGGATGCGGTTGTAATTCCCGTACGGCTCGTCGCCGAACATCACGACGTCGAACGTGTCGCGGTCGAGCGCGAGCACGTCCTCGACGAGCCGGGCACCGGCCATGCCGTTGCCGATCACCACGAGCTTCGGGCGGGTGGGGGTGGTCACGCGAGCGCTCCT
>JAFKFQ010000137.1 GCA_017308215.1 bacterium
GCGGGGGCGGTCGTCCGGGCGACCGAGCAGGTAACCCCTGCGACCCCCGCGGCACGAGCGGCCGGCTGGGGCACCGCGCCGGAACCCGACACCCGCCCACCGGCGACCGCCGGTCGCGCCTCACCGCGCGGCCGACGGCCGCCGCGTGGTGCGTTCCACCCGTCGAGCGGCGCGTCGGAGGACGAAGAGCGGCAACCCGGCCTCCGCGCCCCGGCGTGCGTCAGGCACTTGGTCTCCCGTGTCGATCTCGAAGACTCGACCCGACCGACTGGTCCGTCGACCGGTCGGTGTCGGGTGTGAAAGGCGGCCGCCGGTCCCGGACGTTATCGGTTGCCAGGCCGGAGCGCGAGCCCTGGTGGTACGGCGATGCGCCGGCGAGTAGCTACGGGGCTTGTGCCCCGGCCTAACAGGCCCCGGGCGACCTGCAGATCGGTCGCCTGGGGCGCACCACCCTTCCCACGTCGAACAGGCAGGCTCCGATGCCCACCCGCCAGGTTTCCGCCGCCGCGGCCGTCCTGCTCCTGGCCGCCACCGGGACCGCCGCCGACCCGCTCCCGCGGAAGCACACCAACGTCGAGCGGCTCGCGCCCGACCGGCTCGCCGCCGTCCGGGCGGGGGTCGATCGGCTCCGGGCGCGGCGGGCCGACGTCCCGCCCCTGCCGGGGCTCACCGACTACAAGTGCATCCTCCACGCCCACGCCGAGGACTCGGCCCACACCGGCGGCACCTTGCCGGAGATGCTCGCCGACGCGAAGACGGCCGGCGTTCACGCTATCCTCCTGACCGACCACTACCGCCCGCCGGCCGACTTCATCGACGGCCGGTGGCGCGGCCTGAAGGACGGCGTCCTGTTCGTCCCCGGGGCCGAGGTCAACGGGTTCCTCGCCTACCCGACCAGGTCGATCCTCCCCCGCATGGGCCTGAAGGGGCGAGACTTCATCGACACCGTCACCGCCGGCGACGGACTGATCTTCCTGTCCCACGTCGAGGAGCGGCCGGGCCACCCGGTGGACGGGCTGACCGGGCTCGAAATCACCAACCGTCACTACGACGCCAAGCGCGACCCGGTCTCGCTCGTGGCACTCGGGCTGATGCTCACCGACCCCCGCCAGTTGGCCGTCCTGGAGCGGGCACTGCGGCTCTACCCGGACGAGGTGCTGGCGTTCCAGTGCGACTACCCGGCCGTGTACCTGGACAAGTGGGACGAGGGGACGAAGCGGAAGCGCCTCACGGGCGTCGCGGCCAACGACTGCCACCACAACCAGGTGTTCGTGGTCAAGATGGCGGACGCGGAGACGGTACTCGTCGGCACCACCGTGGACCCGGACGACAAGAAGCAGCGGGTGACCGCCGCGCTGCGGCCGGGCATCCGGGAGATGACCCGGGGGCGGAACCCGGGCGACGTACTGGCCCGGGTGGACTTCGACCCGTACTACCGGTCGTTCCGCAACTCCAGCACCCACGTCCTCGCCCCGCGGCTGGACGAGCCGGCGGTCCGTGCCGCGCTCCAGGCCGGACACGCCTACGTGTCCCACGACTGGATCGGCGACCCGACCGGGTTCCGGTTCGAGGCGGCCGACGTCGCCGGCGCCCGGGTGGCCGTCATGGGGGACGAGGTGCCGCACGCCGCCGGCCTGACACTCGCCGCCCGGCTGCCGCAGCCCGCGCTCGTGCGACTGCTGCGGCACGGGCGGGAGGTGGCGCGGGCGGAAGAGACCGTCGAGTTCCGGCACGCGGTGGCCGAGGCCGGCGTGTACCGCCTGGAGGCGTGGGGGCGGCTCGACGACGAGTGGCGGCCGTGGCTCTACTCCAACCCGATCTACGTGCGGTGACGGCACCCGCATTCACGAAACGGGACGGCGGGTGCCGGGCGAAAACGTGGGCGCCCGCCCCGGCGGGGAGGCTCCTAACCGGGTAGGAAGGAATCACGCCCCGGAGGATGCCATGCCCGCCACGCGGACCCACCGGCTGGCCGTTCTGGCCGACCCGCTCGACGCCCTCGCCGACGCCGACCTGCTCGGGCGGCACGCCGCGGGCGACGGCGGGCGGGCGTTCGCCGCCCTGGTCCGGCGGCACGGACCGGTGGTGTTCGCCGTGTGCCGCCGGGCGCTCGGGAACGCCACGGACGCGGACGACGCCTTCCAGGCAGTGTTCCTCCGACTCGCCCGGTGCGGGGCAGGCGTCCGCGACCCCCGCGCCTTGCCCGCCTGGCTACACCGCGTCGCCGTCCGGGTGGCCCGCCGGGCGCTGACCCGACGACGGCCGGCGCCCCCGCTCCCGCCCGACGCGGCCGACCCCGCGGACCCGTTCGGCGGCGTCGCCTGGCGTGACCTGCGGCGGGTGCTCGACGAGGAGATCGACCGCCTCCCGGATCAGCTCCGCGCCCCACTCGTGCTGTGCCTGCTCGATGGGCTCACCCGCGACGAGGCCGCGGCCCAACTCAGATGCTCCCTGAACACGGTCCGCCGCCGCGTGGACACGGGCCGGGAACTGCTCCGCTCGCGCCTCCTGCGGCGTGGGGTCGGCCCACTCGCCGTCGCCCTCGGGGCGCTGGACCCCGGCGGCCTCCGGGCGGTCGTCCCGCCATCGCTCGGCGCCGCGGCCGCCCGTCTCGGTGAACCCGGCGGTGCCGTCGCGCCCGTGGTGGCAGCGCTGGCGGCCGCCGGGGCACCGCGGGGCGGATGGGCGGTCCTCCTGGTCGGGGCGGTGATGGATGCTTGCGGCGGGCGGTGTGGCGCTGACCGCCACGCCGGGCCAGCCCCGACCGGCAGCCGACCCGCCGCCGGCCGCATCGACACCCACCCCGCCCACCGAGCCGCTACCCGCCGGCGCCGTGCGGCGGCTCGCCGACGACCGGTTCCGACACCCGGGCTATGCCGCGGTGGCGGCCGTGTCGGCCGACGACCGGCGGGTCGCCACCCTGTCGCCGGACCTGCTCCAGGTCGCCGACCTCGACACCGGCCGCCCGCTCCGTCGCATCCCTCTCAAGAACGACGGGTACGGATACTTTTCGACCCCCGGCTTGACGTTCTCGCCGGACGGCCGGTTCGTCGCCTGCGCCCTCAACGACCACCTGACCGCCGTGTGGGAGGCGGACACCGGACGCGAAGTGTTCCGCCTCCCGGAGCGGAGGCACGGGTACGCGCTGTGCCGGTTCACCGCCGACGGGAAGCTGGTACTCCAGGACGCCGACCGGCTCCGGCTTCTGGCCCTCCCGTCCGGGGCGGAGGTCGGCACGCGGCCGGTCGGGGGCGTAGCCGACCTCACCCGCGACCTGTCCACGTTCGTGCGGGTCGAGAAGGAGCGCGAACGGATCACTCTCGGGGACGCCGTGACCGGGCAGGTGACCCACCGGATCGCCGTCTCGACCGCCGCGGACGGGCACGAAAACGGGCTGGCGTTCTCCCCCGACGGCCGCCGTCTCGCGGTCGTCCACGACCGGCGGGAGGTGCAGGTATGGGACGTGGCCGCGGGGACCAAGCTGACCACCGTGCCGCTCCCCGCAGGTGCTGTGGTCAAGGCCGACCCGTCCTACACGGTCGGGTTCTCCGCCGACGGCGAGGTCGTGATGTTCGGGGCGAGTGCGGGCGTGGCCCACCGGTGGCGGGTCGGCACCGGGGCGGAACTACCAGCACTCCGCCCGCACGACCACCGGGTTCGGCTCCTGCACCCGTCGGCC
>JAFKFQ010000387.1 GCA_017308215.1 bacterium
ACCACTCTACCGGCCCCGTTGCCTGCCCACGAAATCAAGCCCCGATGTCACGACTGGATCCGACGTGCGCCGGGTGGTCGTTGTCCCCAGCCACCTGCAACCCCGACCAGCCGGCGCGCGCCGGCCGTTCCCCCGACCCGACACCGACCGGTAGGCGCACCACGACTCCGCCGGACACAATTGGATCCGCCCGAATGACTCGCCCCGTAGGATGGGGTAGCCGTTCGCCCGGAGGCCGCCATGCCCGCCCGCCACGTCGAACACGTCGAGTTGTCCGGCCACATCCTCGACTCGCTCCTGCTGCCGAAGGTGCTCGACGCCATTGTCACCCGCGGGGCGAGTTACGAGGTCCAGGAGTTCCGCGTCGGCCGCACGCAGGGCGACCCGTCGTACGCCCGGCTGGAGATCCGCGCCGACTCGCAGCCGCAGCTCGATGCGGTGTTGACGGAGATCCTGTCGCACGGCGCCGTGCCGGTCCACCCCGCCGACTGCGCCGCGGTCGTGGCGGACATGGACGGCGCGTTCCCCGACGGCTTCTACTGCTCGACGAACTACCGCACCCAGGTCCGCCTCCGCGGCGAGTGGGTGGAGGTCGAGGATCAGGAGATGGACTGCGGCATCGCCCTCGACCCGGTCGGCGCCGCCGCCCGCTGCCTGCCGATGGTGGCGGTGAAGAAGGGCGACCGCATCGTCGTCGGCCACGCCGGCATCCGCGTGCTGCCCGAGGACTCGGCGACGAAGAAGCACGAACTCTTCGAGTTCATGACGAGCGCGGTGTCGAGCGAGAAGCCGAAGGGGGTGAGCGTGCGCGAGATCGCCCAGGCGATCCGCCGCACCCGCGCCGCCGGCGAGAAGGTGCTGGCGGTGCTGGGGCCGGCGGTGGTCCACACCGGCGGAGGGGCGCTGGCGGCGGGGATGGTGCGGGACGGGTTCATCAACGTCCTCTTCGCCGGCAACGCGCTGGCCACCCACGACATCGAACAGGCGCTGTACGGCACCAGCCTGGGCGTGTCGCTGGAGCACGGCCTGCCGACCGACGAGGGGCACGAGCACCACCTGCGGTCGATCAACACGGTCCGCCGCCTCGGCGGCATCCGCCCCGCGGTCGAGGCCGGGAAGCTGACGAGCGGCATCATGTACGAGTGCGTGAAGGCGAACGTGCCCTACGTGCTCGCCGGCAGCATCCGCGACGACGGCCCGCTGACCGACGTGATTACCGACAGCCTCGCCGCCCAGGACGCGATGCGGCGCCTCCTGCCGGGCGTGCGCTTCTGTTTGATGGTGGCGACGACGCTGCACAGCGTCGCGGTCGGGAACCTGCTGCCGGCGTGGGTAAAGGTGGCGTGCGTGGACATCAGCCCGGCGACGGTGACGAAGTTAATGGACCGCGGCAGTACGCAGACGGTCGGGATCGTGTCCGACGCCGAGCCGTTCCTGCGGGCGCTCGACGCCGAGCTACGCCGCGGGGGGTGACGCCGGCTCGACCACCGGCCGCTTCCGCAAGAAGTAGTGAACCGGCGGCCAGACCAGCAGCGGGATCGCGGCGCTGACGACGAGCCCGACGGTGGGCCGGTCGAGGTACTGCTCGCCGAGCACGCCGAACGCGAACCCCATCGCAAAGCTGCCGCACGCCAGCGCCGCCGTGAACGGCCCGGCGCGCATCCGCGCCGCCCCGGCGAGGCAGCACAGCGCTTCGGGGAGGAGCGGCATCCACCGCGACAGCGCCACCGCCCAGAGGCCGTGCCTGGCGAAGAACCCGCGCAACTTCTCGATGTCGGAATCGCCGACGAATAGACGGAGCGCCGGCCCGCCGACCCACCGCCCGCCGGCGTAGGCGACCAGCCCGGCGAGGGTGGACCCGAGCCCGCCGACGAGCCCGCCGACGAGCGGCCCGTAGAGCATCCCGAGCCCGGCAATCACGGCCGTGGACGGCACCGGCAGTACGAGGTCCGAGACGATCAGCCCGACGCCGACGGCCCACGCCCACGCGCCGTACTGCTGGAGGCGGCGCAGCCCATCCGGGCCGGCGAACGCGGCGTCGATCTCGTCGTCGAGGACGAAGACGGGAATGAGCGTGACGGCGACGCAGACGAAGATGACGGCGTACAGGCGCATGCGGCGGTGATACGACTAGACCGCGTCCGGGTCGATCCCGAGTTCGCGCAGCTTCGCCGCGAGGCGCTCGCGCCCCGCCCGTTCCTCGGCCGCCTTCACCCGCTCCTGCTCCGCCTTCCGCGCCTCCGCGGCGGCCCGCCGCTCGGCCTCCGCGACCTTTCGCCGCTCTACGAGAAGTTGCTCCTGGTGGGCGGTCCGTTCCCCGACGATCTCGTTGAAATGCGGGAACGGCGAACCGTCGGGGCCGACCACACGCAGTTCCTCACCGGGCGACACCTCGAACCGGACACCGAGCCGGGCGCTCGTATGGCCGTGCGCCGACACGATCGGCCCCAGTCGCCGGCCCGTGCGGAGGCGCATCGTCAACTCGCGCGCGCCGGGGTCGTACTCGTAGAACTCTTCGACGCCGTGTCGGGCGTAGAAGCGGGCCAACTTGCCGCGCTTGTGGTACGTGTTGGACGGCGACAGCACCTCAATGACAACCTGCGGGGCGACGCCGCCTTCCTCCCACTGCTTGTAGCTCGACCGCTCGCCCTTCGGCCGCCCGAACGCGATCATCACGTCCGGCGCGGTGGCGACGTCCGGCCGCCCCTCGACCGGGTACCAGAACATGTCGGCCGCGACGAGCACGTCCGGGCGGTCCTGGTAGTGCCGCTCAAAGCCCAGGAGTAGGGCGAGAATCCACTTGATTTGGAGTGAGTTCTCGCCCATCGGCTCGCCGTCCGATTCGGGGTAGACGATCTCGTTCGTCGGTAGCGGCATCGTGTGTCGCCTCCGCGGGATGCCCCATCGTACCGCGCCGGCGGTCAGCCGGTGCTGTGCGGCAGGCAGCACTTCTTGTACTTCTTGCCGCTGCCGCACGGGCACGGGTCGTTGCGGCCGACGCGGGCGTCGTCGCGGGTGATCGGCGGCGGGCCGCGGCGGACCGCCGTCGGGGGCTCGGGCGGGTGGTACGCCCGGCGCGGCGCCGCGAGCGCCGCCCGCCACGCCGGCAGTTCCGGGTAGTCCTGCCCCGTCAGGGCGCACGCCGGGATGGCGACCGACAGCACCTCGATGTCGTCGCCGGCCGTGGCCAGGTAGTCCCGCGCGAAGTCGTTCCCTTCCGTCGAAAGCTGCCCGACCACGCCGACGGTGAGGTGGCTCCGCTGCTCGTCGTCCTCCTCGCCGCGGGCCGCCGCCATGCCGGCCTCGAGCGCCGCGGCCGACCGAACGTTGCCGAACACGCCGCCGAGGTACAGCCGGACCTCCCACGGCGCCGCACGGTACGCGACGAGTGCGGCAGCGACCGTCGCGTCGGTACCGATCCGGGTCAGGGCGCCGAGTGCCTCCTCGCTGAGGATCTCGGCGTCGGCCTCGAACTTGGCGATCAACAGCGGGACCGCCGGCTCGTGGCGGAGCACCCCGGCCAGCCGGACGACCAGGGTCTCCCTCCAGAACGCCGCGGCGGCGTCCTCGCCGGCCGCGACCGCGAGCAGGTCCATCACCCGCGGGGCGTGCCGGCCGCCCTGCCGGCCGAGCGCCTCCACCAGGTCGTAGCCGTGCTCCCACGGGAACTCCCACCCGTTCTCGGTCTTCGCGTGGTCGCGGCACAGCGCGTCGAGATCGGCCCAGAGCTCGTCGCCGTCTTTCGCTCGCAACGCCAGCCGGCGCTTGATGCGGGCGGCAGCGTCTGCCCCCAGACCCGGCGCTGCGAGCACCTCGTCGGCGGCCGGGGCGAGCAGGTCCGGGTCGGCCTCCGCGAGCAGCCGGGCGACTTCGCGGTGGTAGTAGTCGTCGTCCCCCCGCGGGGCGACCCGCAGCTCGCCGAGCGCCCAACGGACCGCTTCCGGCGACAGTCCCAGTTCCGCGTCGCCAACCCGGAGGCCGAATGCCTCCTTGCGGCCGTACCGCTTCACGGCCTCGATCACCGTCGCCATCGCCGCCGGGTCCGGCCGGAGGGCGTCGGTGAAGTAGTCGAACGCCAGTCGCCGCGCCTCCGCGTCGGGGTGCAGCAGCGCTTCGCGGACGCGGTCGGCGGGAAGGCGGGGCACGCTCAACCTCGTGCGGTCGGTCAGGGGACGGGCGGCCCCTTCGGGTGGAGCTTTACGCGCTCGTCGTACTCCTTCGTGAGTACGTCGCGCACGAGTCCCTTCGCAATCAACTCGCGCTCGGGGACCGCGCCCAAATCCTTCGTGTCCACGACCCAGCGGTCGAGCGCCGCGCGCATGGTGCGGAGGGTGTCGGCGTGCGCCGGGTCGGCGGCGAGGTTGCGGACCTCGTGCGGGTCGGTGCGGGTGTCGTACAGCTCCTCCGGCGGCTTCGTGCGGGCGAAGAAGAGCATCTGCGTGGCGTTCAGCTTCCCGTCGAACGCCAGCCGGCGCCAGTCGCGCATTACCGGCATCTCGTCCATGTAGTTGATGTACTGAGCGTACGGCAGCTCCGGGTGGAAGTTGCGGACGTAGCGGAAGTGCGGCCCGCGCGCCGCCCGGATGCGGTCGTAGGTCTCGTCCATGCGGTCGCGGGCGCTGAACACGTACTCCGGCGCCGGCTGCGTCCGCGGGCCGAGGAACACGCGCCCCTGCATGTGCGCCGGCACGGCGGCGCCGGCGGCGGTGAGGAATGTCGGCGCCAGGTCGAGGAAGCACGTCAGGTCGTCGCGGATGGTGCCGGGACGGATCGTGCCGGGCCAGCGCACGAGCAGCGGCACGCGGGTGCCGCTGTCGTAGCACCAGCGCTTGCCGCGCGTCAGCCCCCAGCCGTGGTCGCCGAAGAACACGACGATGGTGTTCTCGGCCCACCGCCGCTCGTCGAGTAGCCGCAGCACGTCGCCGACGAGGTAGTCCATCGCGGTGACGTTGTCGTGGTACTTGCCGACGCACTCGCGCACCGCCGGCGTGTCGGGGAAGTACGGCGGCAGCGCGACGCGCGCCCGGTCGCGGTGCTGCCCCGGCGTCAGCCGCGCCGTGTTGCGGGCGTAGGCCTCCGGCGTCGCCCGCACTTGGCTCTCGTGCGTCACCGCGAAGTTCACGTAGGCGAACCACGGCCGGTCGGCGGGCAGCAGCGCCGGGTTCTTCGTCCAGTCGTGCGTCGTGTCCACCCACGCCTTCGGCAGGTCGAAGTTGAAGTCGGTCTTCCCCGGCCACGCGACGAAATAGCCGGCCTTCTTGAGGTAGTCCACGAACAGTTCCGGCGTGCGCGCCAGCTTCGACCGCATGTGGTGCGTGCCGAGCGTCGTCGGGTACACGCCGGTGATAAGCCCGCTCCGGCTCGGGGCGCACACCGGGGCGTGGGTGAACGCCCGCGTGAACCGCGCCCCCTGTGCGGCGAAGCGATCGAGGTTCGGCGTAACTGCGTCCGGGTCGCCGTAGCAGCCGAGGCTCGGCGAGATGTCCTCGGCGCCGATGAGCACGATGTTCGGCCGCGCCTGGGCGAGGGCGGGCGCGCCCGCGGCGAGAAGGCCCGCGGCGGCGACGAGGAAGCGCATGGGCGGCTCCGGGAGGGGGTCAGTCGGCGTCGATCACCAGTGACGCGAACACGGCACGGAAGACGGGCTCGGCGGTGTCGCGGTCGTACTCGCTCGCCTGCCCCATGAGCAGGAGCGGGCCGGCGGGCGTGTCCACGCAGCGGGTGTGGCAGGCGACCGCGGTGTCGAGCGTGAGGAAGTCGATGTCGTGCCCGATCGCCACGCGGCCGGCGAGCGTCTCCACCACGTCGTCGGCGTCGAGTTCCTTGTACTCGGCCTTCAGCGCGTCGAGCGTCTGGTCGGCGAGCGCCGCCGGCGTGTCGGCCTCGGGCCGGAGTGAGACGAGTAGGAACGCCGTCGCCGGGCTCTGGAGGACGACCGTCCACGCCGCCCCGTCGTCGTCCGCGGCATCGGGATCGGGCCGCCAGTTGGTCGGGTACTGGAAGCGGATGCCGTCGCGGTCGAAGGTGTCGGTCATGGGAGCACAGAACGCAGAGTGCAGAATGCAGAATAGAACCCAGAATACCAAATCGACCACCGAGGACGTGATACCGGCATTTTCAATTCTGCGTTCTGCGTTCTTCACTATCTGGGCTCGACCACGAACGTCGGCACGACCGACCCGCCGGCGGCGACGTTCACCGGGGCGTCGGCGGCGACGCGGGTGAGGCAGCCGCAGACGAACTCGCCGAAGGCCACGAACGGACTCGTCTCGACGGACAGCTCGCGCAGTTCGACGCGCCCGCCGTCGGTCACCGGGTACGGCTCGCGCGGCAGGCCGACCTTTCGCTGCACCACGAACGGCCCCTCCAGCGCCCGGCGCACCGCCGCCTCCCACGCCGGCTGGTCCGCCTGCCACCCGGGCACGGTCCCTTCCGCGCCGAGCGCGTCGTTCGGCCGCAGTACCAGCGTCTCGCGGTTCGCCATCACGTACGGCACCAGTTCGACCTCGGCGCCGCCGGCGGTCGTGCGGCGGTCCTCGACGACGCGCGTCCAGGGGACGTGCGCCGCGATCAGGGCTCGTTGCTCCGGAGTGAACAGCGCCGCGTTGCGCTCGTCGCTCAGCACCGCGACCGCCGCCTTCTTCCCGAGCAAAAGACCGCGGAACGGGTTGACGACGCACGCCGCCCGGTCGCGCGCCGCGCGGAACAGCGGGTGGTCGAGCCCGCACCGCGCCGCCAGCTCACCGGCCGCGACGCGCCGGTAGACGAGCGTGGCGTGGAACTCGCCGGCCCGGAGCTTCCCGTTGTCGTACTCCAGGTCGCGCGGGTCCACGATGCGGGCCTCGACGCCCATCGCCCGGAAGTAGTCGTAGAAGAGGACGAACTCGGCGAACGTCGGCGCCTCGCGCCAGTCGAGGATCGCCACCCGCGGCGGGTCGGCCGAGGAGCCGCGCCACTTGCGGTACGAGTCGGCGAGGGCGTGCAGCACCCCGGCCCGGTCGATGACCGGCCACGCGAGGAACCGCCGGCTGAACTCCTGGAACGCCGGCAGCCCCTGGAACAGCCGGGCGAGCGAGTCGGAGTAGCCGGCGCCGGCCGTCGTCTCGGTGTTGAACTCGGTGAACAGCAGGTCGGTTTCCGACGCGAAGAAGGCGTCGAACCGCCCGGCCGGCGTCGGGTCGGGGAAGCCGGGGTCGAGGGTGAAGAGATCGTCTTCCCAGTCGCGGAGGCGGAACTGGCGGCGGAACCCCGGGTCGGCCGCGGCGCGGGCGTGGGCGGTACGAAGGGCCGGGAGCAGACCGCTGGCCTTGTCGTGGATCAGACGGAACTGCGCCGGGGTGAGGAACCGCGGCCGCAGCACGCCGCACACCGGGCGGCGGGCGTAGACGAGCCCGCGGGCGTCCTGGCCGTGGAGCAGCGTGGCGGCCGACTCGGCGGCGAGCGCGGGGGCGGTGGCGAGGAGGTCGTGGTAGGCGGCGACGGCGGCGGCGGCGGACATCGGTGGCTCCTCAGCGGCCCTTCCGCTTCGGCTTGGTGGGGCGGGCGAACAGGTCGGCCAGCGGCACCGCGAACCCCGGCAGCACGCGGCCGCCGTCCAGCACGCCGGTCTCGTCCAGCACTTTGAATCGCTTCGCCAACGTGTACACCTTCGCCGTCTTCGTCGGCGGGTCGATCACCCACGCCAGCCTGCACCCGGCAGCGAAGAACTCGGCGAGCTTGCGGTCGATCTCCTGCGTCGTGTTCGTCGGGCTCAACACCTCGACGACGAGGCTCGGGGCGACCGTCCAGAACGCCTCGTCCGGGAACTCGCCATCCGGGAACGACTCCCACGGGATGAATGTCGCGTCCGGGATCCGGACCACGCCCTGCTTGAGCCGAATGTACCCGTCACCGCCGAGCACCACACCCGTATTCGCCGACTCGACGTGGTTCCACATCCTGGCGAGGAGGTTGGCACCGATGAAGCTTTCTGCGCGTCCCGTTGCCTTCACCACCAGGTTGCCGTCGATGAGATCACACAGCGCCTCTTCGGGCGTGTTCAGGTCCGCCTCCGTGGCCGTGCCGGGCAGTGGGGTCGTGCGGATGCGTTCGGTGGGAATTCCGCCAAGCCGGTCGACAAGTTCTGCCACGGTGTGGAACCTGGGGCTCGTGACACGGCGGCGGACGGGGCGGGGCGCGGCGGCATGGTGACACCGGTTGTGGCACGCGGGCGGCCTGCTCAGCCTACCGCGCCCGCCGGCGGGCGGGTACGCCGTTCCCGGGGGTGGCCGGCCGCATCACGCGCTCGTTCACTAGACCCCGACGTACAGCGCCCCACTGGATCGCCCTGTGACTCGCCCGATCGTTCTCGTCGTGGAAGACGAGCCGGCCATTCTGGCAATGAGCCGGATGATCCTGGCGCGCGAAGGCTATCCGGTTGTCACCGCGGAGGACGGCCCCACCGCCGTCGCGCGCTTCCAGGACGCCGCGGACGCGGTCGGGGTCGTCGTCCTCGACCTGAACATCCCCGGGTTCGGCGGGTGGGCGGTACTGGCTGAGCTGCGGCGGATTCGGCCCGGGGTGCGGGTCCTGGTCACCACCGGTAGCGTGGGCGCCGACGACTCGGGCACGGCCCTCCACGAACCGCCGACGGCCGTGCTCCCCAAGCCGTACCGTCCGTCCGACCTGATCGAAACCGTCGCCCGCGTGCTCGCCGCCCCGGCGTGACACCCCGGCCCGATCTGCGTATCAGGGCTACCACCCAATTCGCCCAGCTCTCGCGTGAGTCGATTCGCGCTGGCCCCAGGCAGGCGGGTGGGGTATGATTTCCCAACTCCCGCCACGCCGCACGTTTCCGCCCGCCGGACCGCATATGCCCCTGCCCCGCCCCCTCTTCGTCGGTCTCCTCACACCCGCTGCGCTCGTCGCCGTGGGCGGCTTCACGCCCACGCCCGCGCAGCCGGTACCGGAGGCGAAAGCGTTTGCGGCCGAGGGGGTTGCGTACCTCAAGAAGCACTGCCTCTCGTGCCACGGCGACACGCGGCCGAAGGCGGACCTGTCGCTGACCAAGTACACGACCGCCGAGTCGCTGCTGAAGGACCGGAAGGTCTGGCAGCGCGTGCAGGAGGTGATTCACGGCGGCGAGATGCCGCCCGAATCGCGGCCGCGACCGGCGCCGGGCGAGTCGGAAGCGTTTCTGAAGACCGTCGGTGGCATCTTCGACCACCACGACCGCACGGCGCCGCCCGACCCGGGCCGCGTCACCATGCGGCGCCTGAACCGCCTCGAGTACAACAACACGATCCGCGACCTCGTCGGCGTCGATTTCACCCCAGCCGACGACTTCCCTTCGGACGACGTCGGCCACGGCTTCGACAACATCGGCGACGTGCTGACGCTGCCGCCGGTACTGCTCGAGCGCTACCTCGCGGCGGCCGAGAGCGTGATGGACCGCGCGATCGCGGTGACGCCGGCCAAGTCGCCCGAGCGCTGGCAGGGCGGGCAGTATCTCGAACCGGCCTCGGCGAAGGCGCCGCTCAAAAACAACTGGCGCGTCGTGACCGTGAAGGACGGCGGCGACGCAGTCGAGACCGGCCCCGTTCACACCTCGTACCAGGTGCCGAAGGACGGCGAGTACGTCTTCCGCGCCCGCGTCCGCGCCGAGACGGAGGGGAAGGAACCGGTCCGCATCGCCGTCCTCGCGGTGTGCGACAAGGACGCGCCGGGGGTGGCCAGCGACGCGGACGTGGAGAAGCTCAGTGGCGCCGCTCTGAAGGGGCTGCGCCCGTTCGTCATTCTCAAGACCGAAGAAGTGAGGGGGGCCGAGAAGGCGCCGCAGATCGTCGAGGCGAAGGTGCCGGCGAACCTCGGCGTGAAGCGGATGGCGGTGGCGCTCGTGAAACCGAAGGCCGGCGAGCCGGCGCCGACGCTGTACGTCCAGAACCTGCACCTGAAAGGCCCGCTCGACACACGCCCCGCCACGCACCGCAAACTCCTCGCCACCGACGAGTCGAAGCCCACCGCCGAGCGCACGAAGGACGTGCTGGCGCGTTTCGCCACGAAGGCGTACCGCCGGCCGGTTGCGGCGGAGGAACTGGCGCGGCTCGTGAAGCTCGCCGAGTCGCGCACCGCGGCGGGTGAGTCGTGGGAGGCGGGCGTGCAGTTCGCCATGACCGCCGTCCTCGTGTCGCCTAAGTTCCTGTTCCGCGTCGAGCTCGACGACCGCCCCGAAGGCCCGGAGGCGCGGCCGCTCAACGAGTTCCAGCTCGCGTCACGACTGAGTTACTTCCTGTGGGCGTCGATGCCGGACGACGAACTCTTCGGCCTCGCGTCGAAGGGCGAACTCACCAAGAGCCTGCCGCAGCAGGTGAAGCGGATGCTCGCCGACCCGAAGGCGAACACGCTGGTCGAGTCGTTCGCCATGCAGTGGCTGCAACTCCAGCCGCTCAAGAACGCCCAGCCCGACGCCAAGCTGTTCCCGCAGTTCAACGACCGGCTGCGGGCGGCGATGCTGCAAGAAACGAAGCTGTTTCTCGGCGAGATCGTCCGCCAGGACCGCAGCGTCCTCGACATCCTCGACGCCGACTTCACCTACGTGAACGCCGACCTCGCCCGCCTCTACGGCCTCAAGGACGGCCCGCGCGGCGGCCGGCGGCAGGATGAGTTCGTCCGCATCGCGCTCGCCGGCACGAACCGCGGCGGCGTGCTGACGCAGGCGAGCGTGCTGACGGTCACGTCGAACCCGACGCGCACGAGCCCGGTGAAGCGCGGCCGGTGGGTGCTGGAACAGCTCCTCGGCACGCCCCCGCCCCCGCCCCCGCCGAACGTGCCCGAGCTCGAAGAAGCCGGCAAGAAGACGACGGCGCTGACGCTACGGGCGCGGATGGAGGAGCACCGCAAGAACCCGGCGTGCGCCAACTGCCACGCCAAGATGGACCCCCTCGGGTTCGGCCTGGAGAACTTCGACGCCGTGGGCGCGTTCCGCATGAAGGACGGCGGCTCGCCCATCGACCCGTCCGGCGAACTGCCCGGCGGGGTGAAGTTCGCCGGCCCGGTGGAGCTGAAGAAGATTCTGGTCGGCAAGAAAGAGCTGTTCGCCCGCTGCCTGACCGAGAAGCTGCTGACCTACGGCCTCGGCCGCGGGCTGGAGTTCTACGACAAGCGCGCCGTGGACAAGGTCGTCGCCGGCCTGGCGCGGCAGGATTACAAGTTCTCGGCGCTGGTGACCGAGATCGTGACCTCCGACCCGTTCCGCATGCGCCGCGGCTCGCGTTAGGCCGGGGCGCAAGCCCCGGATGGTTGCAACGCGTTCGCGGTATTCGCGTCTTCTGGCCCAACGGCATCCGGGGCTTGCGCCCCAGCCTAACACGAACCGTTCGAGGAGCCCGCCATGCCCCGCCCGACGATCAGCCGCCGGCTCGCCCTCAAGGGGCTCGGCGTGTCCATCGGCCTCCCGTGGCTCGAAGCGATGGGGCCGCAGACCGCCTGGGCGCAAGGCCCGGGCACCGCGAACCCCGCCCCGAACCGGATGTGCGTCCTGTACGTCCCGAACGGGAAGAACATGGCCGACTGGACGCCGGCCGCGGAGGGGAGCAACTTCGAGCTCCCGCACATCCTCCGCCCGCTCCAGCCGGTGAAGGACAAGTTGCTCGTCCTCACCGGCCTCACCGCCGACAAGGCCCGCCCGCACGGCGACGGCGGCGGCGACCACGCCCGGGCGCTCGGCGCGTTCCTCACCGGCTCCCAGCCGCGCAAGACGGATGGCACCGACATCCGCGCCGGCGTCAGCGTCGATCAGGTGGCCGCGGCCCGCGTCGGCGACCAGACGCGTCTCCCGTCGCTCGAACTCGGTTGCGAGGCCGGGGCGATGGCCGGGAACTGCGACAGCGGGTACTCGTGCGTCTACTCGTCCACGATGTCGTGGCGGTCGGCGACGCAGCCGCTGCCGAAGGAGGTGAACCCGAAGCTCGTGTTCGAGCGCCTCTTCTCGACCACCCCCGACAACGTCCGCCAGCGCCAGGACGCCCGCCGCCGCAGCGTCCTCGACTTCGTCCGCGACGACTCGCGCGAGCTGACGGGCCAGCTCGGCGCCGGCGACCGCCGCAAGCTCGACGAGTACCTGTCGGCGGTGCGCGACGTGGAACTTCGCATCCAGCGTGCCGCCTCGCTGCCGCCGGTGCGCACGCCCGACGTGGCCGCTCCGACCGGCGTCCCGGGGAGCTACCCGGAGCACATCCGCCTCATGTACGACCTGATCGCGCTGACGTTCCAGGCGGACGTGACGCGGGTGGTGACGTGCGTGCTGGCGAACGAGGGGAGCAACAAGCCGTACCCGTTCGCAGGGGTGAGCGAGGGGCACCACGACCTGTCGCACCACGAGAACAAGGCCGAGAAGAAGCAGAAGCTGCGCGACATCAACACGTTCCACACGACGCAGCTGGCGTACTTCCTGGAGAAGCTGAAGGGCATCCGCGAGGGCGACGGCACGCTGCTCGATCACTGCATGGTGGCCTACGGCAGCGGGAACAGCGACGGGAACGCCCACAACCACGACGACCTGCCGATCCTGCTGGCGGGTGGCGGGTGCGGGACGCTGCGGACCGGGCGGCACGTGAAGTACGCCCGCGAGACGCCACTGAACAACCTGTGGGTCGGCCTGCTCGACCGGATGCGGGTGCGGGTGGACGCGCTCGGCGACAGCACCGGCGCGCTGCCGAACCTGGCGTAAGGCAAGGCATTTTTTGACAGGATGAACAGGAACAAGCAGGATTGAAAGCAAAGACCGATTTCGATTTCATCCCGCTTGATCCTGTTCATCCTGTCAAAAAATGCCGCGTTGCTTCACCGCGGCGCCACCTGACCCAACAGTTCCAGCGCCGCTGCCGTCACCGCGTCGGCGGCGCCAGCCTCCAGATAGCTCGACCGCGCCCGCCACGTCTCGTACCCGCCCAGCGCGTGCTGCGCCGCCGTCGGCAGATAGCCGTTGTACCCGTTCGCCAGCGACACCGTGAACGTCTGCCGCAGCGGCGACTTCTTCTTGATGTCGAGCCCGATCTGTGTGAACACCTCGCACGGGATCGCCACGATCCCCAGGTCGCCCACACGGATCGCCTGGACGCGCACCGGCACCGTGTCCGGGTACTTCGCCATCAGCACCGTCTCGCGCGCGTACACCTCTTCGGCCCCGACCAGCACCTTCTTGCCCTCGGCCTTCTTCAGAATCCCCTCGGCCCGCGCCACCTCCGCCGCCGTCGGCTTGCGGACCTTCAGCGTCAGGTTCTTGGTGGCGACGGCGAGCATGACGTCGGAGCGGTAGGTCGTGCCGTCGGCGGCGGTCTTCGCGGCCTTCGCCACCGCCTCCGCCACCTCGCGCGACCGCTCGCCCGGCTCGCGCTTCGGCGGGGCGGCGCCGGCGAAGTTGATGTTGTTCACGTCGCCGCTCGTGCCGTTCGACAGGACGCCGACGAACCCGTCCCCCTTCGCCCCCAGCACCGCGCCGACGCGCTCGGCGAACACACCGAAATAGTCGGCCGAGAGCGCCGGCCGGTCGCCGACGTAGTGGAGCGAGTAGTTGGCGAACAACGCCCGCGGCGCGCCGTCCGGGCCGCGCACGCTCAGCACGCTCACCGCTGGATCGACCGGTCCGGCCTGCTTGTCGAGCGCCTTGTTCCCGTAGCCCGGGTTCGTGCGCACCTTGTCGGTCGCCTCGCCGAAAGGGTTCTTGTTCTCGAACCCCGGCTGCGTCAGCCAGCGGCGGTTGAAGACGTGGTTCGGCTCGTCGGCGGCGCCCCACCCGACCTGTGCCGGGGCGAGCTTGGCGTGCGCGGCGGTGATGCCGGCGGCGATCTTCTTCGACAGGAACGCGACGTACCGCTCGTCCGGGTCGCTCTGGAACACGCCGCCGACGGTCGGCGCGGTGTGCGTGTGCGTCGCCGAGATGAGGATGTTCCCTGCCGGGATGCCGGTCGCCTGGCTCGCCTCCGCCCGCGCCGCGTCGCCGAGCTCGCGCGGGATCATGCAGCTATCCACGACGCACAGCGCCGCCTTCGTCTTGCCGTCGTCGAGGACGAGGCAGCGGGCGTGGAGCTTGTCGGCCGCACCCGTCGCCTGCCGGTCGGCGAACCCGCCGTTCACGGAGATCGGGAAGTGCTCGGGCGTAACGTCCTGCGCGAAGGCGCCGGCCCGGAGGCCGGACGGGCGCTGTTGGGCGGCGGGCGCGGCGGCCGCGACCGTGGCGAGGAGCAGAAGTGCGAGGCGTGTCATGTGGGGCTCCGGGGGCGGGAGTCCCAAGTATCCGCCGCCAGGCCGGGCGGGGCAAGCGGCTGCCGTTCACAGGCGGCTGCGGTACACTGACGGCCGGTTCCGCCCACGGAGGTTCGCATGACGCGATTCGCTCTCGCCGGTGTGGTGTTCGCGGCCGGGGTCGCCGGCCCGCTCGCGGCCGACGACGCCACCCTGAAGTCCCTCGCCGGCTCATACAAGGCGGTCGGCCTGCACAAGTACGGCGAGGAGGCGACGGCCGACCTCGTGGCCGAGATCCGGGCGAAGATCGAGAAGGACGAAATCACCTTTACGGTCAAGGGGAAGGAGTTCCCGGCGAAGCTCAAGGTGGACCCGGCGAAGACCCCGGCGCACCTGGACCTGTCCCCGGCCGACGGCCCCGAGAAGGGGCGAACCTTTCTCGGTATTTACAAGCTGGAGAAGGGCGAGCTGGTGGTGGCGTTCACCGAAAAGGCCGACCGCCCGACCGACTTCAAGGGCGGCGAGGACGTGCTGGTGATGCGGCTGAAGCGGGACGGCGGGAAGTAGCGGGTCCGTTCACACCTTACCGAGGGCGACCGATGACGCGGCTGACGGCGGGCGTTGTGGCGGCACTGGTGGTGGTCGGGGCGGGCTCGGCGCAGCCCGACGCCCCGGCCAAGTCGATCGAGGGGAAGTACAAGGTGGTGTCGGCGGTCTTCGGCGGGAAGGCGGACACGGAAAAGGCGATGAAGGTGACGTTCGAGTTCAAGGGCGACGAGGTGATCATCAACAAGGGCGGGGAGCGGGACGAGACGGCGACGTACAAGCTCGACCCGTCGAAAACGCCGGGGCATATCGACATCACCCCGAAGAGCGACAAGGTGGTGCTCGGGATCTACCAGACGAAGCAGACGAAGGCGGGGCTGGAGCTGACGATTGCGTTCGCGAAGGATGACGGCGCCCGCCCGACCGACTTCAAGGGCGAGGGGCCGCGGGACGCGGTCATCACGCTGCTGCGCCAGGGCGGGAAGTAGCCCACCCCGCGGGGGCGGTTCTACCGCCCCTCGCGGACGTTGTACTCCAGCTTCCACCGCTGCTTCCCGTCGCGGCTGAACAGCCACAGCTCGAGTTGGCCCACCGGCGTCACCTTGCTGTGCAGGTGGACCGGCAC
Source organism: bacterium (assembly GCA_017308215.1). Classification (GTDB taxonomy): domain Bacteria; phylum Planctomycetota; class Planctomycetia; order Gemmatales; family Gemmataceae; genus Urbifossiella. The sequence goes on from JAFKFQ010000387.1 coordinate 15,392, forward strand.
CACCTGCCGCGCCGCGGTGCCCTTCGCCTCCAGCGTCGTCTTGATCGGGGCGAGCTCGTCCACCTGCCCCTCCCACTCGTCCACCACCGTGCCCGCCGTGTCCGTGCGGCGGGTCGTCGAACCGAGGAAGCGGAACTCCGCCTCCTCGCCCGTCACCAGCCCGAACTCGGCGCCGGGGATGTCCGCCTCCGTCCCTTCCTCCATCCCGAACGGGGCCACGCACAGCGCCTTGATCGGCGGGGCGATCCCCGGAACCGCCGGCGCCGCCGTCTCGACCCCAACGTAGTACGCCCGCGCCGTGCCGCCGCGGATGCGCACGCCCTTGCCGCGCCGCACCAGCCCGTAGTACGCGGCGCCGCGCGCCACCGCGAGGTCGAGGTCGGCCCCGGGCAGCTCGCGCGGGGCGTCGGCCTTCACGCTCTTCGCCCACGCGCCCAGCACCCCGAGGAGGCGGTTGCGCATCGGGTCGGCCTTGAACACACCACCGTTGAAAAGGATGGCGCTGGGGAGCGCGACGCCCGCCTTCTTGCCGCCCTTCTTTGCACTCTCGCGCCCCGCCAGCGACTCCGCCTGCCGGCTGAGGAACGACGCGAGGTGGCGCGTGATGCCGGGGTCGGAGACGTAGGGGAGGCCGAGTTCCTGCAACCCGGCGGTGCGGGCGCGGGCGGGCTCGGCGTCGCGCGGGCACTCGGGGAAGAACCCGTCGATCAGCACCGCCTCGGCGTCGGCCCGCGGCAGGTCGTGCTTGATCGTCCCGCCGACGAGGCTGCGGCCCTTGCCCAGCACCGTGACCGGCGCCTTCGTCAGCTTCGGGTTGGCGAATAGTTGCTCCTTGGCGCTGCGGCAGGCGTAGGTGAGTTGCACCATCTGGCCGGCGTCGAGCTTCGTGTTGTTCTTGGCCAGCACCTGCGCCACCTGGTAGGCGAGCGTCAGGTCCATGTTGTCGCCGCCGAGCAGCAGGTGGTCGCCGACCGCGAGGCGCGTCAGGTTCAGGTTGCCGTTCTCCTCGGCGACCTCGATCAGGGTGAAGTCGGTCGTCCCGCCGCCCACGTCGGCCACGAGCACGAGGTCGCCGACGCCGACGTTCTCGCGCCACTTGTCGCCGGCGCGGTCGAGCCAGGCGTAGAACGCCGCCTGCGGCTCCTCGAGGAGCGTGAGGTGCTCGAAGCCGGCGGCGCGGGCGGCCTCGACGGTCAACTCGCGGGCGGCGGCGTCGAACGACGCGGGGACCGTCAGCACGATGTCCTGCGCTTCGAGCTTGTCGGCGGTGTCTTTGCCCGGTCCGTTGTGGTTCCAGGCTTCGGCGAGGTGCTTCAGGTAGCGTGTGGCCGCCTCGACCGGTGACACGCGGCGGCCGGTCTCGGGGGCGCGGAACGGCAGGATCGGCGCCTTGCGGTCGGCCCCTGGGTGGCTGAGCCACGACTTCGCCGACGCCACGAGGCGTGTCGGCACCTGCGAGCCGAAGGCGCGGGCGAACTCGCCGACGGCGTAGTCGCGCTGGGCGTCCCACGGCAGCTTGAGCGCGCCGGCCGGCTGCTCTCCGTCGCCGGGGAGGTACAGGAACGACGGGAGGAGCGACCGCTCCTCGACCGCCCCCTGCCCGACGACCTGCGGGACCGCGAGCGTGACGACCGGGGGGTTCTCGCCGGCGGCCGCGTCCACGTAGGCAAGGGCGGAGTTCGTGGTGCCGAGGTCGATGCCGACGACGTACCGGGAGGCCATTACCGACTCCTGTTCAGGGTGGTACGGCCATTGTAGCGCCCCGCCCGGGGCGATGGCCGTTCCCCGGCCGCCGGCATACCACTACCCGGACACCCGCCGCCCTCCCGCACCAGGTTCCACCGCATGGGCTCCGCACCGTCCGCCCCGCTCCCGATCGCCCGGCTGACCGGGGTCGGGCTGGTGGTGTTCCTCGCCAACGCGGCGCTGCTCGTGCTGCAGCTCGTGGCGAGCCGACTGCTCGCCCCGTTCATCGGCTCCGACCTCTACACCTGGACCGGCATCATCGGCGTGTTCCTCGCCGGCATCGCGCTCGGGAACGCCTACGGCGGCCGCATCGCCGACAAGTACCCGCAGCCGCGCACCCTCGTCGCGCTGCTCGGCGTCGGGGCGCTGGCGGCGCTGTGGATGGCCGTCTTCCCCATGCTCCTCGCCGCCAGCGGGGCGCACACCGGTATCCCGCTCGGGCCGCGCATCCCGGTCCTCGCGGCGGTCCTGTGCCTCCCCGCCGGGTTCGTCCTCAGCCTGCTCACGCCGGTGGCGATCAAGCTCGGCCTTCCGGACGTGTCAAAGGCCGGCAGCGTGTCCGGGCTGATCTTCGCGCTGAGCACACTCGGCTGCCTCCTCGGCAACTACGTCACCGGGTTCTACCTGGTGCCGATGTTCACCATCAACTCGCTCGTGTACGTCGCCGCCGGGCTGCTCGCGGTCACGGCCGTCGGAGTGTTCCTCGTGCTGAAGGCCGACCCGCCAGCGAACGACCCGGTGACCCCGCCCGAGGTGCCGGTCACATCCGACGAGCCGGTCCCACCGGCGGTCAACCCCGCCGCGTTCGCCGACATCCGCCACGCCTACGCGGTCGTGTTCATCGCCAGCTTCTGCGGGATGGCGTTGGAGCTCGCGGCCAGCCGGGTCATCGCCCAGCACATCGGCGTCAGCCTGTTCTCGTGGACCGGGGTGATCGGCGTCATGCTCGCTGGGACGTGCGTCGGCAACTTCGCCGGCGGCCTGTTCGCGGACAAGGTGAACCGGCCGGACAGCGGGTGGAACCCGCGGATGGCGCTCGGCGGGTCGCTCGTGCTCGCCGGCGGGCTCACCATCCTGGTACTCGTCACCAGTGCGCTGCTGTCGCGCGAGAAGTTCTTCACCGGCGAGGGGCTGATCTACCAGATCGTGATGTGGAGCTTCACGCTGTTCTTCGCCCCGATGGCGGTCCTCGGCACGATCTCGCCGCAGGTCATCCGGCTGGCCGTGCCGGACGTGGCGCACGCCGGCCGCGTCGCCGGCCGCGTCTACGCCTGGAGCACCGCCGACGCCATCGCCGGCACCTTCGCCACCGGGTACGTCCTGATCTCCGGCCTGGGCACCGACCGCACCGTCATCGTGATCGCCGCCGGCCTCGCACTGGTGAGCATGACGGTGGCCCAGGTGTGGAAGGACAACACCCTGCTGTACCTGCTCAGCATCGTCCTCGGCGGGGTGACCGGCGGCGTGATCCTGACGTGGGAGCCGGTGAAGCCGGGCACCGACCTGGTCGCCCAGCGCGACACCAACTATTACCGCATCCGGGTGACGATGGAGTCCGAGGACTACCCGTTCATCCTCAACCTGTACCTCGACCACCTCCTCCACTCGACGGTGAACACCGACGACCCGCTGTTCATCTACTACAAGCACGAGGAGATCCAGATCGAGTTCGAGCGGCTGGCGAAGGCGCACGGCCCGACCCCGCGCGTGCTGCTCATCGGCGGCGGGGGGTACACCCTGCCGCGGGCCACGATGAAGCTGGTCCCCGAGGTGCGGATGGACGTGGTCGAGATCGACCCGGGGGTGACGAAGGTCGCCTACGACGTGCTCGGGCTGAAGAAGAACGAGAACCACCGCGACATCAACATGGACGGCCGACAGTACGTGGCGGAGGTGGCGCCGGCCGGCAGCTACGACCTGGTGATCCAGGACGCGGTGAACGACCTGTCGGTGCCGTCGCACCTGATGACGAAGGAGTACAACGACGCGGTCAAGAAGGCGCTCAAGCCGAACGGCACGTTCCTGCTGACCATCATCGACAGTGTGGAGCACGGGAAGGTGTGGCGGGCGTCGATGGCGACGCTGAAGCAGTCCTTCGCGCACGTCCACCTGCTCGCGTCGAGCGACCCGCCGCCGCTCGAGCGGCCCGCCGACCCGAAGGCGGCCGAGGACTGGGAGGCGCGGGTGGCGGCCTGGGCGTCCGGGCGGCAGGTGTACGTCATCTACGCCTCGGACACGCCGCTCGACCTCGCCGCGCTGAAGGCGGCGACCGACACCCAGGTGACGCCGACGTGGAACGAGCCGCGCGCCGCCGCGCTCGGCGCCGCGGCGACGGCACCGGTCGTGCCGTTCTTCACGAAGCTGGTGGACCCGCGGCTGCTGGAGCCGTTCCTGGCGAAGGAGCCCGGCGTGATCCTGACCGACCAGTTCGCCCCGATCGACAACCTCATGGCCGAGGTATTCCGCCGGCGGAACCAGTAGCTACTCGTTCGGCCTGGCCAAGAGGGCCGGGTCGAGTCGCTCGTAGTGGTGGTGGTCCGCGACCACCGCCTCGCCCGCCTTCTTCCCGGCCAGCCGGATCTCGATTCGGGTTGGCCGCCGCACCCCGTCCCGCTCGGTGTACTCGGCGTACAGTGTCTCCCGCGCGACCGCCCCCGGATCCCGGTCGTCCTTCCGCACCAGCAGGTGTGTCTGGGCATCGAACCACAGGGTCATGTCCGGCCACCCGACCCGCGCCACCCGCACCCCGACCGCCGGCCGCCCGGCGACCTCGGCCCGGCCGGCCGACGTCAACTTCGCGGTCGGATCGTCAGCAAGCGGAGCGACCTCGAACCCCCACCCGACGGCAAGCGTCTCCTGCCAGCCCAGGATCTCATCGGCGGTGAGTGGGCGGGCGGACCGACCGGCCTCCTGGAGCCACCCCTTCCCGTTCGCGTACACCTGCGTCCGGGGCCCCCTCTTCCCCCCCACCGTCTCGGTCCGCACCTGCCGGGCGGCGGTCGGGAAGTCTATCCAGAGTTCGGTCTCCACCTCCGCGAATGGGCTGGTCGGGCTCCCCGGGTCGCTGAACACCCGGGCCGTCTCCCGGGTGTACCGGCAGCGGAGCTTCCGCTGCCGCTCGGCCCCGCCGGTCGCAGCCACGTGTTGCCGGAGCACTTCCCGGGGGTCGGCGGCCGGAGCCGCCCCCGGCTCCCGGAACAGCCCCAGGTCGATGGCGTCGAGCACCTTGTACTCCGTGATCCGCTCCTCGGTCGTCTTCACCCCGGCCACGTACCGGACCCGCTTGGTCGGCCTCTTCACCCCTCCGAAGTCCTTGTACTCCAGCAGCAACTGATCCTGAATCCCGACCGGGGACGGGGTCGTGTACTGAGCGAGGAGGCCGGTCCCGCGGTCGAACCACAGGGTGACGTCGGGCCGCCCGGTGCGGGTCACCCGCACCCCGTCGGCCGGGCGGCCGGCGACCTCACCCGGTCCGGTCGCGGCCAGGGTGAACCCGGGATCGGTGACCAGTGGAAGGAGGCTGGTGACGCCGTCTCGGTAGATGTTGCCGAGCCCGGCCTCCAGGTTCTTCCCCTCGACCTGGCGGCGGGTGCCGTTCACGGTGGCCCACCCGGCCCCGCCGGCGAACGCCGTGATCTCGACCAGTTCCCCGTTGGGGGCGGAGAGTGTCACCTCGGACCGGTACCGGACCCCGGCCTCCCGCCAGTTCCGGGCGGTGAACGGGACAGCCTGGCCGCGGACGAACACCGTCCCCTCGCCCCGGATGAACAGCTTCGTGTCCTGCGCGAGCTTGTCCGCCCCGCCTGCCGCGTCAATCGCCCGGCGGACGAGCGCAGACGGCTCTGTGCCATTCTGGGCGGGGAGTGGATGCGCCCAGAGAACCATTCCGACGGTGACGAGGAGGATCCGCATAGTTGTGCCTGTGGGGTCATGACCCCAACGTTGAGTGAGGTCTACCTTTCATCGGGACACTGCCATACCCCGTCTCGCTGAATGCTCAAGGCCGGGTCCGAATCGGAGGTGGCGCGTCCGGGTGGGCTTGACCCGGCGCGGGGGGATGGGTAAAGCCGCGCCACGACTGACGCTCCCTCCGGGGTCGGGCTATGGACGGCTCGCTCGGACACCTTCGAATCTTCGCCCCCGCGGCCGACCTCGTCCCTGCGCCGCGGCCGGGCGACCCGCAGGGGCTCGCCAACCGCGAGCTCATCCGCCCGCCGACGTACCGCCGCGGGCACGGCGGGCTCGAACCGTTCTCCGGGGCGTGGCTCGACGAGCTCGCCGCCAAGCGCTACCAGCGGCACGGCACCTGGCTCCCCGCCGCGCTCGAGTTCGACCGCCACCCGGGCGAAACGGTGCTGGTCCTCGGCCCCGGGATCGGCAGTGACGCCGCCCGCTACGCCGCCGGCGGGTGCGAGGTGACCATCGCCGCCGGCCCGGACGACCACCCGGCCCTGATCCGCGACCACCTCGACCGCCGCGGCCTGTCCGCGACGATCACCGCGCTCCAGCCCGACCGCCTCCCCGCCGCCGACTGCACCGTGGACGTGGTGGTGTGGAACGCGCTCCACTCCCCGGCCCCGACGCCGGAGCCGGCGGAACTGCTGCGTGTGCTGAAGTCGGGCGGGAAGGTGATCGGGCTGTTCCCGGCGAAGTACGACGCCGGCTACTGGCAGGACATCCTCTTCCCGCTCCAGGGCTGGTACTGGCGGCGCCCGCCCGACCCGACCTCCGCCCCGAAGGCGACCGGCCGCGGGCTGGCGGCGGCGTTCGCCGGGTTCGAGCGGGTGGCGGTGGCGAAGCGGCACCTGCGGCGCTCGGAGTTGCCACACCCGTGGCGCGTGCTGCCGCTGTGGCTGCTCGAACGGCTCATCGGCCGCGTGCTGGTGGTGAAGGCGTTCAAGCGGCTGGCGTCGCGAACCGGCACCCACGCCGCGCTCCCGGCGACCGCCCGCGCCGCCTGACCCGGTATCCTGACCGGGTGACCGCCACCCCCGCCCCCCCCCCGCCGGCCCGCTTCACCGCGGGCCGCCTGCTCGTCCTCACCGCCGTCGCCGCGGTATTCGGGCTATTCCTCGCGTTCGGACCGGACGAGGCCGAGGTCATCGCCCGCTCCGCGGAGTGGCGAATGACGGTGCGTCAGAACCTGCCCGGCGCGATCGCGCTGCTCATTCTCGCGGCCATCATACTCGTCGGCCTGTCGCTCCCCGTCAGCCTCTGGCTGACGGTGCTGGCCGGGTTCCTGTTCGGGGCGTGGGTCGGGGCGGCCGTGATGAGCGCGGCCTCGACGGCGGGCGCGGCGGTGGCGTTCCTCGTGGCGCGGTACGTCTTCGCCGGCCCGGTGCGGCGCGCGGCGCTGACCCGTCCGCGGTTCGCGGCGGCGCTGGCGCGGATCGACCGCGGCGTCGCGGCGCACGGCCCCTATTACATCGCCGTGCTGCGGATGACGCCGGTGTTCCCGTTCTGGCTGGTGAACCTCGGCCTGGCGCTGACGCCGATCCGCCTGCGCATGTACGTGGCGGTGAGCTGGCTGGCGATGCTGCCGGTGACCGCCGTCCTGGCGACGGCGGGGGCGGAACTAGCGGAAATCACGTCGTTCCGCGACGCGCTGTCGCCGCGGGTGCTGGTGACCCTCGCGCTGATGCCGCTGGTCCCGGTCGTACTACACCTCGTCGCGCGCCGGCTCACGCCGTCGGTCGCGCGTACTTCGCAATGAGCGCCCGGGCGGTGCGCAGGCCGTCCACCGCCGCGGAGACGATGCCGCCGGCGAAGCCGGCCCCCTCGCCGACCGGGTACAGCCCCGGCACGCCGGGCGACTCGCGCGTCTCGGAGTCGCGGTCGATGCGGACCGGCGAGCTGCCGCGCGCCTCGGGGCCGACCAGCACCGCGTCCGGGAGGAATCGCCCCTGCCAGCGGCGGTCCATCTGCGGCAGGCCGTGCCGCACCGCCTCGGCGACCACCGGCGGAAGCACGTCGCGCAGGTCGGCGATCAGCACGCCGCGCGGGTAGCTCGACTTCACGGCGCCGGTCGTCGGCCGGCCGCGGACGAAGTCGCGGGCGCGCTGCACCGGCGAGCGGTACTCACCGCGGCCGAGCTCGAACGCCTTCCGCTCGTATTGCTCCTGGAGCCGCACCCCGGCGAGCACGTCGGCGGCGCCGAACTCCTCGACCGGCACCGTCACGACGAGCCCGCTGTTCGCGTACGGCGAGTCGCGCTTGCTCAGGCTCATGCCGTTCGTGCAGAAGAACCCCTCCTGCGACACGCTCGGGATGACGTGCCCGCCGGCGCACATGCAGAACGTGAACAGATCGTTCTTCCCGTGCGCGACGAGCGAGTAGTCGGCGTTGCCGAGCAGGCTCTCGTAGTGGCCGTGCCGCGGGCCGAACTGCACCTCGTTCACGACCGCCTGCGGGTGCTCGACGCGCACGCCGAACTGGAACGCCTTCGGGCTCATCGGCACGCCGCGCGCCGCGAGCATCGCGTAGGTGTCGCGGGCGCTGTGCCCCGGGGCCAGCACCACCGCCGACGCCGCGACGAAGCCCGACGACGTGGCGACACCCGCCAGCCCGGCCGCGTCGACGCGCACGTCCTCGACGCGCGTGAGGAAGCGGACCTCGCCGCCGAGTTCCTCGATCTTGCGGCGGATCGCCTTCACCACGGCGGGGAGGCGGTTGCTGCCGAGGTGGGGGCGGTGGTAGTAGAGGATGTTCGGGCGGCCCGGCTGCTGCCCCTTGCACTCGGCGAACAGCTCCAGCACGCGCATCACGTCCGGCCCGGACCCGCGGCACGTCAGCTTGCCGTCCGAGAACGTGCCGGCGCCGCCCTCGCCGAACAGGTAGTTGCTCTCGGGGTGGAAGACACCGCCCTCGTCGAACGTGCGCACGTCGCGGATGCGGTCGTTCACCTTCGTGCCGCGCTCCAGCACGACCGGCCGGTAGCCGTGCAACGCGAGGAAGTACGCGCACACCAGCCCGCCCGGCCCGGACCCGACCACCACCGGCCGGTGCGGCAGCGGCGCCGGCCCCGGATCGGGCATGGCGAACGGCGGCTCGGTGACCGACTCGACGTGAACGGCCGGGTCGGCGCGCGGCGCGGCAGCGGGGGCTTCGACCTCGAAGTTGTAGACGAAGCGGAGCTCGCGCTTGTCGCGCAGGTCGAGCGCCTTGCGGACGACGCGCCACCCGCCGAGGTCGGTCGGCAGCACGCCGAGCGCGCGGGCGAGGTGGGCGGGCAGGTTGGCTTCGGGCTCCCCCACCGGGAGCCGCAGGTTGGACACGCGCAGGGACATGAGGGAATGATAGCCCCGCCGCGGGCGGCCGTATATCAACCTCACCTGCTCTGGAGTTCCCTGATGCGCTACGGCCCGCTCGCCGCGTTCGCACTTACTGCTTTCGCGGTCGTGTTGCCCGCCCAACCCGCCGCGTCGCCACAGGCCGCGCTCGTCGCCGGGGTGAAGGAAATCGGCGGCGGCGGCGGTCGTGGCGGCGGGGGAAGGCGGGGGCGGGCGCGTCGTGCTGTTCGGGCACGAGGGTTACCTCGTGCCGGACGGGCTCGCCGCCGGCGACACGCAGAAGCTGGTGACGAACGCCGTCCACTGGGCGGCCGGTGGGAAGGCGACCGAGGTCGTCGTACTCGGCCTCGCCGGCACGGCCGACGCGCTGAAGAAGGCCGGTCTCCCGGCCGCAAACGCGAAGGGCGCACCGGCCGGGGCGAAGGGCCGCGTGGTCGTGTGCAACGCCGGCGGGCTTCGGGCCGCTGACGCGCCGGCGCTCGAGAAATTCCTCGCGGGCGGCGGCGGGATCGTGGCCGGCGGGCCGGGGTGGGGCTGGGAGCAGACGCACCCCGGCCAGTCGCTCGCCGCCGACCACGCCGGGAACACGGTGTTCGCCGCCGCCGGCCTCGTCATCGCGAGCGGCACGCTCGACGCGCCCGCCGGAAAGAAACTCGCCGTCGGCACACCGGATCGCTTCGCGCACGTCGCCGCGGCCGAAACCCTCATTAACGACGCGGTGAAAGCGAAAGCCGCGCCGCCCGGCGACGCCCGTACGGCGGAAGCAACGCTTACCGGCGCACTGCGCGCCCTGCCGACCGCCGAACAGGCGAAGCTCACGGGCCGGCTCACGAAGACGCTCGCCGGCGTACCGGCGGCGATTCCGACGGCGAAACAACCGCTCAAGGGCGGTACGCCTGGCCGGCTCGCGCTCGGGCTGCGGACGAAGCTCGCGCTCGACCTCCCGCCCGACCGCCTCGCCGCCGACCCCGCCGCGGGTGCCTTCCCCGGGACCGTGGCGAAGGGCGCGCCGCGTGTGAAAGGGCGCACTGTCACGGTCCGCACCGGCGCTCCGGGCTACGTCTGCGACGGCCACGGCGTGTCGGCGAAGGCCGACGTCTGGCACAGCACCGGCGTCTACGCCGCGCCGGGCGAGGTGGTGCGGGTCGGCATCCCGGCCGAACTCGCGGGGAAGGGGCTCGGCGTCCGCATCGGGGCGCACACCGACCAACTCTGGCACCTCGACCGCTGGGAGCGCGCCCCGCAGGTCTCGCGCTGGTTCCCGCTGGCCGCCGCGACCACGCCCGCGGCCAACCCGTTCGGCGGGCTCGTCTACGTCACGGCCCCGGTCGGGGCGAAGCTCGGCGACGTCACCACGACGATCGACGGCGGCGTCGAGGCGCCGGTCTACTTCGCCGGGAAGACGACGGCCCCCGAGTGGGCGAAGCTGCGGTCCGCGCCGGCGCCGTGGGCGGAGTTCGTCAGCGACAAACTCGTACTCACCGTGCCGGCGGCGGTCGCGCGGGGGGTGGAGAACCCGGCCGAGTTGCTCGCCTTCTGGGACCAGGTGCTCGACGGCTGTGCCGACCTGACGGTCGTCGACCGCCGCCGCGGCCGGGCCGAGCGGATGGTGTTCGACGAGCAGATCTCCAACGGGTACCTCCACTCGGGCTACCCGATCATGGCCCCGCTCGAAATCGCCCCGCTGGCCGTGGACGTTGTGCGGATGCGGCGCGAGGGGGCGTGGGGCTTCTTCCACGAACTCGGCCACAACCACCAGCAGCGCGACTGGACGTTCGACGGCACCGTCGAGGTGACGTGCAACCTGTACTCCCTCTACCTGCTGGAGACGTTCTGTCCCGGCGCCCCGGTCCACGACGAGATGAAGGGGCCGGGACAGGTGCGCAACGCGGCGAAGCACAAGGCGGGCGGTTCGACGTTCGAGAACTGGCAGCGCGAACCGTTCGTGGCGCTGATCGTGTACGACCAGCTGCGCCGCTCCTTCGGCTGGGACGTGTTTAAGAAGGTGTTCGCCGAGTACCACGCCGCCGCGCCGGCCGACCGCCCGCGCACGGAGCAGGCGAAGCGCGACCGGTTCGTGGTGCGCTTCTCGAAGGCAGCGGGGCGGAACGTCGCCCCGGCGTTCGAGGCGTGGGGCGTGCCGGTGGGCGACGCGGCGAAGCGCGAGGTGGCGGCGCTGCCGGCGTGGGAGCCGCCGGCGCCGGGCGGGCGGTAGTGGCGGGGCTCGGGGCTTCCGTAGGTCGGGTCGAGTCCGCGAGGCCCGACCTACGGGAGCATGTCCGCCGCGAAGAGGCCGCCTTCGTCGGCGTATCCCAACAACACCTGTGTGAAATACACCAGTCTTGCCTCGGCGTGCTCCGTGATTCGGTACTCGTCGAGCCAGGCATTGATGGCGGGCGCGTCGGCCATCCACAGCCGCTGGGCGGCACGCAGATCGGCCAGGTCCGTCGGGGACGCATGCCGGAGGAAGTCGAAGATCCGCTCGTCGAATTGGTAGCGGCCGTATCGCTCGGCCGGAGCCGCTACCCACGCCAGCGCCGGGGGGAGTTTCGACCAGTCCAACATTACTGCCATCCCGTGGTCTCCGAATTCAGTGCCGCTTCGATTCCCGCGAAGCGTGTCTTCGGGCACGCGGCGTCCGCCCCCGCGGCGAGCAGTGCCGCGTTCCCGTCCTCGTGTGCTGATACCGCCGCCACGCGCGGCCGCGGGTCGAGGTGCCGCACGAGCGCGACCACCTCGGTCCCCTTCCCGTCGTCCAGGTCGTAGTCGGTCAGCACGACGTCGAACGCGGCCGCGAGCAGCGCGGCCTTCGCGGCGGCGACCGACGGCACTACGGTCAGGTCGTGGGCGCTGAGGAACTGCTTTCCCGCCACCCGCACGAAAACCGCGTGGTTCTCGACCCACAGGATTCGCACAGCAGTTGCCCGGAAAACGAAAAAGCGGCGCGGGGCGAGCCCCGCGCCGCTGGGCGGAACCCCAAACTCACGCCAGCCGGCTGCTGACGTTCACGAAGGTGTGGATGTGCGGCAGGGCGCGGAAGCTCCACACGAAGCCCGGGCCTTCCAGCCGCCAGAAGCTCCACGGCTCGCGGGCGGTCCGCTCGCCCTCGGTGTAGAACGCGAACGCCAGCCGGTCCATCCCGCCGTTCGCCCGCACGATCTCCATCACCTCGTCCCCGTCGGCCCGGCGGTACGGCGACACCAGCTCGCGCATCACCCGCTCCACCAGCCCCTTCTGGTCGCGCGTCAGCGCCGTGAACGCCACCCCCGGCGCCTTGTAGTCGGCCCGCGGTAGCTGCACCGACGCCACCCCGTCGCGCCACGTCCCCGGCTTCACCGCCTGCGGCTTCTGCTCGTCGGACAATGACGCGAACAGGTCCATGAGCGAGCGGGTCTGGTGGTAGAACACGTTGTTCGTGGCGTACCCGCTCGGGCTGTGGCCGTAGTACAGCGGCCCGCCGAACGCCGCGCCCTGCTCCGAGTTGCCGTCGCAGCGGATGGTCAGGTGGTGGCCGGCGAACATGAGCGAGAACGGCCGCTCGCTGGCCGCCTCGCCGTAGAACAGGGCGCCGATGCTCTCGAAGTCGCCGCTGTTGTCGAACCGGCCGTTGCGGCTCAGCAGGCGGTAGCCCTCGTTGCCGTTGGCGAGCGACTTGAAGATGCGGTCGAGCTGCTCGATCTGCGTGCGGGTGTAGGCGGCGCCGATGCGCACGTCGGCGTTCGGCGGGGCGTTGTGCGTGGCGAGCCGGGCCGGGGCGCCGCCCTTCGGGCCGAAGTCCCACGGCTTCACGACCTTCGCCTTCTGCTCGGGCGTCAGCGTGGCGAACAGTTCGCGGATCATGGCCTCGCTGGTCGCCTGCTGCTGGGCGCGGGCGGCCCGGGCCTTCGCCAGCGGCGAGAACGTCTCGGCGGCCGGGATCGCGCCGGCGACGGCCACGGCCCCGAGGGTGCGGAAGAAGTCGCGGCGGCCGAGTTCCGGGGTGTCGCAGTCGGGGCACGGGACGGGCTTGTCGGCGGGCTGCATGAGACGGGCCTCCGGCGGGGACGAGAACGGGAAAGGGTTTCGGGCGATGCGTAGGTATTACACCCGATCCGCGCGGGCCTGTCACGCGCGGATTCGATGAGTGTTCCGCGGTGGGCGAACGGCCGGCGTGAGCCGGCTGGTCGTTGGTACGGGTGCCTGGGACGGCGACCGATCACCCACGTTGTTCGCTCGGGCACCTGCACCAACCACCAGCCGGCTCACGCCGGCCGTTCGCCCGGAGGGTCAGTCGTACCCGCCGCCGCCCTCGCCGATCAGGTCGCCGTTGCTGCCGCCCTTGTAGAACCGGCGGCCGAGGTTATGGTTGTACGGCGTCCACGCCGACGGGTTGTTCTTGTCCTCCCTCAGCTCCCGCGCCACTTGGTGCATCCGCGTGTCCATCATGTCGATGACGTGGAGCAGCATCGCCTCCGGCGTCATCGGCACGCGCGGGCTGCCCCACTCGAGCGTGCCGTGGTGGCTGAGGATCATGTGCTGGAGCCGCAGCATCAACTCGCGTGGGATCGGCTCGCCGGTCAGATCCGGCACCTTCAGCGCGGCGGTCGTCAGCAGCTCGACGCCGATCGCCAGGTGGCCGACCAGCTGCCCCTCGTCGGAGTAGCCGAAGGCGCGGGCGTAGGTGAGTTCGCGGACCTTCCCGGCGTCGTGGAGGAAGACGCCCATCAGGAGCAGGTCGCGGTCCACGAACGGGTACAGCGGCAGGAGGCGCTCGGCGGCGTCCATCATGGTGACGACGTGCTCGAGCAGCCCGCCGACGTAGGCGTGGTGGAGCTTCACCCCGGCCGGGCATGCCGCGAACTGGCGGACGAAGGCGTCGTCCATGAGCAGGCACTCGGCGAGCGCCCGCAGGTGCGGGTTGCCGAGCTTGAACAGGTAGCCGCGCAGCCGGTCCATCAGCTTCGGGATGCTCTGCTCGGTCTGCGGTAGGAAGTCCGACAGATCGACCTTCCCCGGCTCCTCGCGCTCGACCGACGTGAGGATGACCTGGAGCGCCCCTTGGAACAACTGTACCTTGCCGGCGGCGTGGACGAAGTCGCCGGGGTCGAACCCGCGCGCCACGTTGTCGCCGGCGTTCCACAGCCGCGCCGAGATGCCGCCGGTGCGGTCGCGGAGTTCCAGCTGCAGGTACGGCGCCCCGTTCCGGTTCACGCGGAGCTGCTTGTCGGCGACGAGGTACACGTCGTCGAGCGGGTCTCCGTCGCGGAGCTGGTCCACGGTGCGGCGGGGCATCGGGCTAATCCTGGGGGTCGGCGGTACGGGGCGAACGGGTACGCTAGGGATGCTCGGGACGGGGAACAGGAGACGGGAGACAGGAAACTCACGAGTTCGGGTGTCACACGTCCCCTGTTCCCCGTCCCCTGTCTCCCGTCCCGCATCTACAACAACCGCCCCGGCCGCGCGAACGCCCGGCCCGCCGCCCGCGTACAGGGTGTAGGGAGCGCTGTGCCCGATCCCGCCCGCCTTCCCGCCGAGACGGACGAACAGCTCCTCGCCCGCCTCCGGGCCGGAGACCGGTCGGTGTTCGGCACGCTCGTGAAGCGGTACGAGCGAGAACTGTTCGGCTACCTCCGCCGGTACGTCGGCGACGACGACTTGGCCGACGACGTGTTCCAGAACACGTTCATCGCGGTGTTCCGCAAGATCGGCCAGTACGAGCCCGGGCGGGCGGCGCGGCCGTGGCTGTACGCCATCGCCACCAACCAGGCGATCGACGCGCTGCGGCGGCGGACGCGCCGCGGCGACCGCTCGGCCGACGCCCGCACCGCCCCCGACGAGGAGGGCGAGCCGCGGCCGCTGTTCGAGCTGGTGCCCGCCCCCGGCCCTGACCCGGGCGAGAGCGCCGACCGCGCCGAGCAGGCCGGGCGCGTCCGCGCCGCGGTGGACCGGCTCCCGGACCTGTTGCGCCAGGTGGTCGTGCTGGCGTACTTCCAGGGGCTGAAGTACAAGGACATCGCCGACGTACTGGGCATCCCGGTCGGCACGGTGAAGTCTCGGCTCCACGCGGCGACGACGAAACTGACGGAAGACTGGACGGCGGCCGAAGACCACACACCCCGTCCCGTGGGTGAACCATGACCGACGAACACGACGACCTGCCCGGCTACCTCTTCGACCTGTTCGACCCCGCCGAGCACGCCGCCGTTGCCGCGCGCCTCGCCGCCGACCCCGACCTCGCCGTCCGGCTCGCGCGGCTTCAGGCGGCCCTCGCCCCGCTCAAGGCCGAGCCCGCCCCCGAGGCGCCCCCCGGGCTCGCGCTGCGTGCGCTGGCCCGCGTCGCCGAGTACGTCGTTGCCACCGAGCCGCGGCAATCAGCGCGCCCGACGCCGGTGGAGGTCATCGCCGCCGACGTGGCGCCGGAGCGCGTCGGCCCGCGGCGCCTCCCCGTCACCGACCGGCCGGAGGCGCGGACGCTCGGCGGTCGGTTCCGCATCGAGCTGGTGGTCGCGGCGGGGATCGGGCTGATCGGCGTCGGGCTCGCCTCGACCTTCGTGATGAAGGCCCGCCAGCAGAGCGACACGGTCGCGTGCCAGGCCAACCTGATGACGCTTCACCAGGGGCTGTCCGGCTACGCCGACGCGAACGCCGGCCGCTTCCCGGAGGTCGGCACCCCCGCGCACCCGGTCGCGGGCTCGTTCGTGGCAGCACTGGCGGAAAACGGTCAGGTGCCGCCCGGCTTCCGCGCCGTCTGCCCGGCCGCCGGCGGCACGCCGGTTCTGGACGCGCGCGTCGTGCCGGCGACAACGGTCGGGTACGCCTACACGCTGGGCCACCGGGGGACGGACGGGCTGGTCCTCGGCCCGCGCCGGGCGAACGGGATCGACGAGGAGAACGACCTGATCCCGGTGTGCGCCGACATCCCGGTCGGCGCCGCGGGCGCCCCGCACACGCACGGCCAGAACGTCCTCTTCGCCGGCGGCAACGTCCGCTTCGCCACCGTCCCGACGGTCGGGCTGAACGGTGACGACATCTACCGCAACTTCCTCGGCCGGGTCGCCGCCGGCGTGGACCGGGCGGATGCTGTGCTGGGGGTGGGAAGCGATCGACCGTAGGTGCGAAGCCCCGACGTGGCGAACGGCCGGCGTGAGCCGGACCCGACGACCTACGAAACCTCGCCCGCTGGTAGCGTCTTCCCCTTTGCCGCTAACAGCCGCGCCAGGTGGTCGGCCGACAGGCGGGGGTCGTCGGTGAGTACGCCGCCGAGTTCGGTCAGCACGAACCCTTCCAGGTCGTCGCCGATCCAGCCGTCCGCGACCAGCCGTCCGCCGATCTGCTCCAGCGCCCGGTCGCGGAGCTTGTCGGTGCGGCGCGAGATACTCCCCTCGTGCAGCCCGAGCAGCGCCGCCGCGTCGCGCTGACTCATCCGGTACCGCCAGCGCAGCCCGAGCAGCAGGCGCTCGTCGTCGGTCGTGGTGTCGAGCCAGTCGCGGGCGGCGTGGACGAACGTCTCGTGCCAGCGCGCCTCCGCAGTCGGGCGCGGGGTGTCGAACGGCAGGGCGATCTCGTCGTCCGGCAGCGCCACCACCCCGGACTGCCGCCGCAGCTGCGACAGGTGCCAGTTCTGGAACACCCGGATGAGCCACGGGGCGAGCGGCCGCTGGCCGTCGTAGCGGGCGAGGATCGGCAGCGCGTCCGCCCCCTCCGCGGCGATCAGGTTGCTCCAGAACTCCGTCACCGCCGTGTCCTGCTTCTCCTCGTCGCGCGGGTACAGCCGCACCGCCCGCGCCCGCAGCGCGTCCACCAGCAGGCAGTCGCTCCGGCCGGTGCGGGCCGCGAAGAGTAGCTCCCACGCCGCCCGCTGGCCGGTCAGGCAGCCGACGCACACGGCCCAGTCGGTCGCGTACAGCCCTTCGAGGTAGCCGGCGCGGGTGGCCCCGGGCGCCTTCGGGAAGTAGAGGCGGAAGGTGCGGTCGAGGTGGCGGAGGAAGTCGGGTTCGGCGAGCCGCACCGCCGGCACCTGGAGGCGGCACAGGTGGAGGACCACGCGCGCCCGGGCGAGGTCGGCCGCGGCGGGGGCCGGTGGCTCGGGTACGGGAGCGGACACGCGGGGCTCCGGGCGGGCCATCGTGGCGGTCGTCATCGCGGGGCTCCGGGGCGACACCCGGAGATACCCCCCGCGGGGCGGGAACCTGTCAGCGCGAGGCGACGGGTGGCGGTCACGGCGGGCTGAACAGCAGTACCTGGAGGTTCGACCCCGGCAGCCGCTCGTGCTCGACCACCGGCGACGGGTTCTGGCCCATCCCCAGCGGGGTCATCTTCCGCCGCGCCGTCCACCCCAGTTTATGGAGCCCCCGCGACCGGAAGAACTCCACCGCCACCTCCGCCTGCTTCCGCGTCATTTCCAACGCCGACGCCGGCGTCTGGTCCGGGTCGGCCGGCTCGCTGTACGCGACCACCACCACCTCGGCCCGCGGGTCGGAGTACCCGGCCACCCAGTCGGCGGCGCCGTTCAGCAGGTCCACGCCCATCGGGCTGAGGATCGCCGACTTGGCCTGGAACACCGCCCCGGCCGGGATCACCTTCCGCTCCCGCCGCATCGACGGGCGGACCAGGAGCCCCGCCGCGTCCTCGACGTAGGAGCGGATCACCGGCATCTTGCTGATCGCGTCCGTCCCCTGCTTCACCGAGCGGAGGGTGTCGCGGCCGTCGGCGACGAACCCCTTCAGGCTCGCCACCTCGCCCTGCATCGACCCGACCGTCGTGTCCACCCGGCGGACCGCGGCGCGGGCGTCGGCGGTCAACCCCTTCAGGTCGTGGTACAGGTCGTCATCTTTGACGAGCTTGTTGAACGTGCCGTCGCTGTCGCGCACGTCCTTGAGCAACCCCCGCGCCTCGGCGGACGTGGCCCGCACGTCGGCGGCCAGCGCCTTGACCTCGGCCGCGACCGCCCGCGCCTCGGCGACCGCCTGATCCAGTCCGGCGGGCGGCAGCCCCTTGAGGCGCCCGGCGGCGAGCGGGCCGGCGCCGGGGTGGCCGGGGTCGATGGCCACGACCTTCGCCCCGAACACGCCGCCGGACAGGACGCGCGCCGCGGCGTCACCGTACAGGCGGTCTGCCAGTTCCTTCTTCACGCGCAGGCGCACCGTGACCTCGGCCCCCGGGCCGTCGTGGTCCGGGTACTCGACCGCGACCACCTCGCCGGCATCGACCCCGCGGACGCGGACCGGCATCCCGGGGCCG
>JAFKFQ010000138.1 GCA_017308215.1 bacterium
GCCACCGAGCTGGAGGCGGCCCGACTGACGGCGGTAGCCGAGATCGAGTTCGCCGCGCTCCCCTGCGTGGCCTGGGCGGCGTGCCGCGGGGTCGCCCTCGACCGCGGGGCGTGGCAGGCGCTGGCGGTCGAGGCGGACGCCGAGCGGGCGCGGCTGCGGGAGGCCCTCGATGCGGCGGCCCCGGACGGGGCGACGCTGTTCGGCGCCCGCAACTGGGACAGCCCCGACGACGTGAAGGCCGCGCTGGCCGCCGTCGGCGTCGAGCTCGAGGCGACCGACGACGACGCCCTGGCGGCCGTCGCCCACCCGCTCGCCGAACGGATTCGGGACTACCGGTCGGTGGCGCGCCTTGCCACCACCTACGGCCGGGACTGGCTCCGCCACGTCGCCCCGGACGGCCGGGTGTACGCGACGTGGAAGCCGATCGGGGCGGGGTCGAGTGGCCGCATGTCGTGCAAGGGGCCGAACCTCCAGCAGCTGCCGCGGGACGGGCGGTATCGCCGGTGCTTCGCCGCGCCCCCGGGTCGGGTGCTGGTGAAGGCCGACTACTCCCAGATCGAGCTGCGGATCGCCACCAAGTTGACCCGCGAGACGCGGATGTTCGAGGCCTACCAGTCCGGCGAGGACCTCCACACGCTGACGGCCCGGGCGCTGCTCGGGACGGCGGAGGTGACGAAGGCGGACCGGCAGCTGGCCAAGGCGGTGAACTTCGGGCTGCTCTACGGCCAGGGCGCCGACGGGCTGCGGCGGTACGCCCGGGCCGGGTACGGGGTGGAGCTGACCGCGGCCGAGGCGGTGCGGCATCGGGAGACGTTCTTCCGCACCTACCCGGCCCTGCGGGTGTGGCACCGGTCCGTGGGGGACGGCGCCGTCGACACCCGCACCCTCGCCGGCCGGCGGCGGCTCGGGGTCACGAGGTACACGGAGAAGCTGAACACCCCGACCCAGGGGAGCGGGGCGGACGGGCTGAAGCGGGCGCTGGCGCTGCTGTGGGAGCGGCGGGCGGACTGCCCCGACGCGTTCCCGGTGCTGGTCGTCCACGACGAGGTCGTGGTCGAGTGCGACGCGGATAAGGCGGAGGAGGCCGCCGTGTGGCTGCGGGCGGCGATGATCGACGGGATGGCCCCGCTCGTCCACCCGGTGCCGGTCGCGGTCGAGGTGGACGCCGGGTCGACCTGGGGCGGGTGACCGGCCGGTCACCCGGCGGTCGGCGCGGAGCGGGCGCTCACACCGTCCGCCGGCTTCCGCCCCGCGGCCTTCTTTCGGCCGGCCGTCCCTGGCGTGAGTGTGCCGGCGGCCCCCGCCGCGGCGAACCGGCCGGGGGCGGCCTTGCGGAACCGGGCGGCGTCGCCCCTCTTGCGGATCTCGGTGCTGATGGCGGCGTGGAGGGTGGCCTCCGGGGTCTTCCCGCCGGGGCTCGTCCAGTAGCCCTTGGCCGCCATCACCCCGACCAGTTCCTGGCACGTCAGCGCGGCCCCCGTCTCGGCCAGCACTCGCGCGGCCGCCGCCAGGGCGCTCAACTTCGGCCCCCCGGCTGCCGGTTCGCCCACCGCCTCGGGCTGGGGAACCGCTGCCAACTCCGTCGTCGTCTTGTCCGCCGCGGTCGTGGTCCGCCCCGCCTTCGCCTTGCCCGCCATGTCCGTCTCCCGTGGGTGCCCCGGCCGGTCGGCCGGGGTGTGACACATTCGCTCGACCGGCCGCCGACATCCAGCGCGGAAACGTCGATTCTCAGCCATTTCCAGCGAAGCGGGAGAACTCGCGGACACTCTAGCGCGGCCCGGATCGTCCCCGGCCGGGGAATTCCCCGGGTGAGTTGGACACTTTTCGCGGGCGCGGGCAACAGACAGGGGTGCGGGACAATGCACGCGTGGAGGGGATGGCCGATGGATGTCGAGATGTGGCCGGTCGGGCGGCTGAAGCCGTACCCCGGCAACCCCCGGCACAACGACGCCGGGGTGGACGCCGTCGCCGCGTCCCTGAAGGCGTTCGGGTTCCGCCAGCCGTGCGTGGTGGACGAGCAGGACGTGATCGTGGTCGGCCACACCCGGTACAAGGCCGCGCTGAAGCTCGGGCTCGTCGAGATCCCGGTGCATGTCGCCCGCGGGCTGACCCCGGAGCAGGCCCGGGCGTACCGGATCGCCGACAACCAGACGGCCACCCTGTCGGCGTGGGACGACGGACTGTTGGCGCAGGAGTTGGCGGCGCTCCAGGCGGCCGAGTTCGACCTGGCGCTGACCGGGTTCGCCGAGGACGACCTGCTCGCACGGCTGGCCGACCAGCCCGCCGCCGTAGCCGGTGATCCCGATGAGGTGCCCGAGCCGCCGGCCGACCCGGTCACCCGCCCCGGCGACCTGTGGTCGGTCGGCCGCCACCGGCTGTTGTGCGGCGACGCGACCCGCGCCGCGGACGTCGCCCGGGTACTCGGCGGCGGGCCGGCCGACGTGCTGCTGACCGACCCGCCGTACAACGTGGCCTACGAGGGCGGCACCGCCGACCGCCTGACCATCGCCAACGACGACCTGTCGCCCGACGACTTCCAGCGGTTCCTCGTCGCGGCCCTCTCCGCCGCCCGCGCCCACCTCCGCCCCGGCGGGGGGTTCTACGTCTGGCACGCCGACACCTCCGGGCTGTCCGTCCGCCACGCCGCGGCGGCCGCCGGGCTGCGCGTGCGGCAGTGCCTGGTGTGGGTCAAGCCGGCGCTGGTGCTCGGCCGGCAGGACTACCAGTGGCGCCACGAGCCGTGCCTGTACGGGTGGGCCGACGGCGCCCCCCACACCTGGCTCGGCGGCCGCGCCCAGACGACCGTCCTGGAGTTCGACAAGCCGGCGAGGAACGCCGACCACCCGACCATGAAACCGGTGGCGCTGTTCCAGGCGCTGCTCACCAACAGCTGCCCGCCCGGCGGGATCGTCCTCGACCCGTTCGGCGGGAGCGGGACGACCCTCGTCGCCGCCGAACAGGCGGGCCGCAGTGCACGGCTACTGGAACTCGACCCGAAGTACTGCGACGTCGTCCTCGCAAGGGCCACGGCGACGTTCGGTGACGCGGTGCCGATCCGGCTCGTGGGGGACGGCGGGGCGGAGGTCGCCCACGCGGACGTGGTGGCATCGCGCCGGGCCGAGACGGCCGCGGCGTAGCCGGTCTGATCGGGGGCGGCCCATGCGACTCCGGAAGCGAGTGGGGGCGGTCACGGCGGCGGTGGCCGCGGCCGGCGGGTGTCTGGGGCCGGGCGTGGTCAACCGGCTTTCCGCCGAGGACGCCCCCGACCCGCCCGCCTGCCCGGTGTGCGGCGGGTGCCACGTGCTGGCGATCGAGGAGGTCGTGGTCGCGGCCGGGGAACCGCCGGCGGACCCGCCCGGACCCGCCCGGACCCGCCCGGACCCGCCCGGACCCTGAAGATCGGCGGAAAAAGGCTGCAAGTTGACCCGGTTGGGGAGGACGGCGATGGTCGCCCGGAAGAAGAACGACGACGCGCTCGTGCTCGCCCTCGCCTGCGGGGCGACGGTGGAGGCGGCCGCCCGGCAGTGTGACCTGTCCGAGCGGACGGTGTACACCCGGCTCAAGGACCCCGACTTCCAGCGGCGGGTCAAGCAGGTCCGCACCGACATGGTCCGCCGGTCGGCCGGGCTCCTGTCGGCGGCCTCGGGGGAGGCGGTGCGGACGCTCCTGGCGCTGAT